>JAFZOG010000135.1 GCA_017550745.1 Clostridia bacterium
GTTTTCCGGGCGCTTCGGGCCCCGGCGACCGCCTTGGGCTGCCGCCCGGCCTACGCTGAAAACGGTACACTGTACCGTTTTCCGGGCGCTTCGGCCCCTGCGGATTACAATCGAAGGGCTGCGGCCCTTCGATGCATCCCAGGGGTTTTTCGACAATATGAAGAGCCGCGTTTTAAGAGGTTCTTTTTATTTCGCTTTCAGCGATCCCAGCAGCATCCCGGACAGGCCGCCCGCCGCAATCCCCATAAGCACGTCGGTCAGGTAGCCCAGCCTGGAAAACATCTGCCGGGACAAAAGCGCGTACACCAATACCCCCACGCCCATATACAGCAGCCCCAGCAGCGCGCCGCGCCGGATGCCCCCGCTGTCGCCCCGCGGGACGGCAATCGATACCCCCAGGAAAATCGCCCCGACTTTGATCAGTTGGTTGACCACGCGGATCAGCCCGTCCTGCACGTCAAAAAAGCTGATGATGAGCGCGAATAAGACGACCATCGCCACCGTCGCCGCGACAGAAAGCAAAAGGCCGCGCCATAAACCCGCGCTTTTGCCAAAGACGCGCCGCGCGCGCCGCACTGCCTGCTGTGCCATTTTCCAGCCTCCTCCTGTTTTTTTCTAAGATATGCGGCGGGACGGGGCGTTATTCGATTCCTCCGGCAGAACCACGCGCGCGGCGCTCTTTTGTATTTCCATCCAAAAGAGGTTTCTATGCGGCAAATGTTTTTTTGCTGTTTTTTTTCATTCTGCGCTTTCATACAATCTATTTCATTTATTGACACAGAATTGTCTTATTGTTATAATAACCGAAATGGGAAGATGTATTCAAATATACATGATTCCTGACGAATAATTCGAGGAGGATTCTTGGTAATGAAAAAAATCGTTGCGTTGCTCCTGTGCGTGATGATGGTGCTGTCCCTGGCGGCTTTTGCTTCCGCCGAGGAAGAATTCCACATCGGCATCGTGACCGGCTCCGTTTCCCAGTCCGAGGATGACCGCCGCGGCGCGGAAGCTTTCCAGGCCATGTACGGCGAAGATGTGGTCAAGCTGGCCATCTATCCCGACAATTTCTCCGAAGAGCTGGAAACAACCATTCAGACCATCGTGAACTTTGCCGACGATCCCCTGATGAAGGCCATCATCGTGAACCAGGCTGTGCCCGGCACCACCGAAGCCTTCCGCAAAGTGAAGGAAATGCGCCCCGACATCATCTGCATCGCCGGTGAATCCCACGAAGACCTGCCCGAGATCGGCTCCGCTGCCGACCTGGTGTGCAACAACGACTTCGTGGCCCGCGGCTATCTGATGATCCGCACCGCCCATGAGCTGGGCTGCGACACCTTCGTGCACATCTCCTTCCCCCGCCACATGGGCTATGAGACCATGAGCCGCCGCGTCGCCATCATGAAGGCCGCCTGCGAAGAATTCGGCATGAGCTTCGTGCTGGAAACCGCCCCCGACCCCACCCAGTCTGACGTCGGCACCCCCGGCGCCCAGGCTTACATCCTGGAGCATGCGCCCGAATGGATCGAGAAATACGGCACCAATTCCGCCTACTTCTGCACCAATGACGCACACACCGAGCCCCTGCTCAAGCAGCTTCTGGCCTATGGCGGCTACTTCATCGAAGCTGACCTGCCTTCTCCTCTGATGGGCTATCCCGGCGCTCTGGGCCTGGACCTGACCGAAGCGGGCGGCGATTTTGAAAAGATCCTGGCTGCCGTGGAAGCTGCTGTCGTCGAAAAGGGCGGCGCCGGCCGGTTCGGCACCTGGGCTTACTCCTACGGCTACACCGTGTCCGCCGGCCTGGCTCAGCACGCCTACAACGTGCTCAAGGGCGAAAGCGTGCTGGACGATATCGACGATATCGCCAAGGCTTACGAAGTGTTCTCCCCCAAGGCCAACTGGAACGGCTCCAGCTACACCGACGCCACCACCGGCGTAAAGAGCGACAACATTTTCCTGGTATACCAGGACACCTACATCATGGGCAATCCCGGCCACTATATGGGCTCCACCGAGATCGAAGTGCCCGAAAAGTACTTCACCGTGAAGTAATTCCATACCAATACGCTGCAAAGGGGAGGTTCATCCCTCCCCTTTGTTTTTTGAAGAAAACCTTTTTGCAAAGGTGATGAAATAATGTCAACAGGGAATCAGAAAAACGCGCCGTTGCTGGTGATGCGGAATATTAAAAAGGACTTCTTCGGCAATCAGGTGCTGACCGATATTAACCTGACCCTCGATGCCGGACAGGTGCTGGGGCTGGTGGGTGAAAACGGCGCAGGCAAAAGCACGCTGATGAAGATCCTGTTCGGGATGGATGAGATCAGGGAAACCGGCGGTTACGGCGGCGACATTTTGTTTGATGGGGAAAAAGTGGAGTTCGCCACGCCCTTTGACGCGCTTGCCAAAGGGATCGGCATGGTGCACCAGGAATTCTCCCTTATTCCCGGTTTTACCGCCACGGAAAACATCCTTCTGAACAGGGAGCCCCAGCGCAAGAGCGTTATTTCCGAAGTGTTCGGGGAAAGAACGAATATCCTGAACCGGAAAGCCATGGACGATCAATCCGCCCGGGCCATTGAAAAAATGGGCGTTAAAATCGACGGGAACATGGTCATCAGCTCGATGCCCGTAGGCCATAAGCAGTTCACCGAAATCGCCCGGGAACTGAGCAAGGACCAATTGAAGCTGCTGATCCTGGATGAACCCACCGCTGTGCTCACCGAGCATGAAGCCCTGGCGCTGCTGGATTCCATCCGGGGCATGGCGTCGCGGGGCATCGCGGTGATTTTTATCACGCACCGCCTGCATGAGATTCTGTCGGTGTGTGACCATGTGGCGGTCATGCGGGACGGATGCCTGGTGCAGAACGTGCCCGCGAAGGATACCACCGTGCAGGACATCACCCGCTGGATGGTGGGGCGCAACGTCACATCTTCGCAGGAAGAGCGCCGGCCCATTCCGGAAACGGAAACGGTCATGTCCATTCGCAGGCTGTGGGTGGATATGCCCGGCGAAATCGTGCGCGATGTCAACCTGGATGTGCGGGAAGGCGAGATCCTGGGCATCGGCGGCCTGGCAGGACAGGGCAAGCTGGGCATTCCCAACGGCATCATGGGCCTGTATGAAGCGGGCGGCCAGGTGACCTTCCGGGGCAAGCCCATTCCCCTGAACGCGCCGCGCAACTGCCTGGACGCTTCCCTTGCCTTCGTTTCCGAGGACCGGCGCGGCGTGGGGCTGCTGCTGGACGAGAGCCTGGAGTGGAACATTGCCTTCCCCGCCATGCAGATACAGAACAAATTTCTCAAGCGCTACCTGGGCGGGCTGGTCAAATGGCGCGATGAAAAGGCGATCCGCGAAGTGACACAGAAGTATATCGACCAGCTGGCCATCAAATGCACCAGCTCCAAGCAGAACGCCAAAGAGCTGTCCGGCGGCAACCAGCAAAAGGTCTGCCTGGCGAAAACCTTCGCCTTGGAGCCCCAGTTCCTGTTCGTGTCCGAACCCACCCGCGGCATCGACGTAGGCGCGAAGGCGCTGGTGCTCGAGGCGCTGAAACAATTCAACCGGGAAAGCGGCGTGACCATCGTGATGATCTCTTCCGAATTGGAAGAGCTGCGCCAAATCTGCGACCGCATCGCCATCGTTTCCGGCGGCAAAATTGCCGGGATCCTGCCGGCGGCCGATTCCTCCGAGGATTTCGGCATGCTGATGGTCAGCCAGGTAAAGTGAGGAACAGTGTATGAGCGAAACGTTGAATCAATCAAAAACGACCTTCAAGGAACGCGTGAGCGGCGCGCTGCAAAGCTTTGGCCTGCCCCGGCTCATCATTGCCGCGTTTCTGCTGCTTCTGTTTATCCTTGCGCCATTTGTGAATGCCGATCTGCCGATGCAAATCACCAACACCATCAACCGTTTCAGCTGGAACGCGGTGCTGGTGCTGGCCATGGTGCCCATGGTGCATTCCGGGTGCGGGCTGAACTTCGGCCTGCCCCTTGGCATCGTGGCGGGCCTGCTGGGCGGCACGATCGCCATTGAGCTGGGGTTCAGCGGGCCCCTGTCTTTCTTCATCGGCGTGCTGATCGCCACTCCCTTCGCCCTGCTGTTCGGCATGGGGTACGGATGGCTGCTGAACCGCATCAAGGGCGGTGAAATGATGATCGCCACCTATGTGGGGTTCTCCTCCGTATCCTTCATGTGCATGATGTGGCTGCTGCTGCCCTATCACAGCGCGAACATGGTCTGGGGCCTATCCGGCAAGGGCCTGCGCACCACCATTTCCCTGGAAGGGTATTACGACAAGGCGCTGGCGAATTTCCTGCAAATCAACATCGGCAAGTTCTCCATTCCCGTGGGGACGCTTCTGTTTTTCGCCCTGCTGGCCTTCGGCATGTGGGCTTTCCTGCACACCAAGACCGGCACGGCCATGACCGCCGTAGGGTCCAATCCTACTTTTGCCCGGGCTGCCGGCATCAATGTGGATAAGATCCGGCTGCTGTCGGTCGTCATGTCCACGTGGCTTGGCGCCGTGGGCATTCTGGTGTACGAGCAGGGCTTCGGCTTCATTCAGCTTTACAACGCGCCTTTCTACATGGCGCTTCCCGCCGTATCGGCCATCCTGATCGGCGGCGCGTCCGTAAACAAGGCCAGCATCATGAACGTCATCGTGGGCACGTTCCTTTTCCAGGGCATCGTCACCATGACGCCCACCGTGATGAACAACATGATCCATATGGATATGAGCGAGGTCATCCGCATGATCGCGTCCAACGGCATGATCCTCTACGCACTGACCCGGAAAACGGAGGTGAGACGATGAACGATCTCCATCAGCCGGCCCGCGGCCGCAATGTGGGCCGGACCGTGGGCTCCTTTTTGAGGAGCAATTCGGTGCCCATCATGTTCATCATCATCTGCGCCGTATGCATCCCAGTTTCCGGCTTTTCTGTGCCCTACCTGCTCAATGAAATCATGAGCCGCCTGGGGCGCAACGCCTTCCTGATCCTGAGCCTGCTCATCCCCATCATGGCGGGCATGGGCCTGAATTTCGGAATGACCCTGGGCGCTATGGCCGGGGAGATCGCCCTCATTTTTGTGTCCGACTGGCAGATTTGGGGCATTCCCGGCATGGTGCTCGCCATGATCCTTTCCATTCCCATTTCCGCCGCGCTGGGCCTGTTCTGCGGCAAGGTGCTGAACATGGCCAAGGGCCGCGAAATGATCACCAGCTACATCATCAGCTTCTTTATCAACGGCGTATACCAGCTGGTGGTTCTTTACATGATGGGCCCCATTATTCCCATCAGCCACAGCAGCATCAAGCTCCCCCGGGGCTATGGCATCCGCAATACCGTGAGCCTTTTGAATATGCGCCAGAGCCTGGATAACGCCCTGGCCATCCGTGTGGCGGGGGTAAAGATCCCGGTGATCACGCTGCTGATCATTCTGGGCCTATGCCTGGTCATTATCTGGTTCAGGCGCACCAAGCTGGGCCAGGATATGCGCGCCGTGGGCCAGGATATGCAGGTGGCCCGGGACGCCGGTATCAACGTGGAGCGCACCCGCATCATTTCCATCGTGATCTCCACGGTGCTGGCCGGCTTCGGCATGATCATCTACCTCCAGAACATGGGCAACCTTTCCACTTATTCCTCCCATTCCCAGGTGGGCATGTTCTGCATCGCGGCCCTGCTGGTGGGCGGCGCCAGTGTGGACAAAGCCAGCATCGGCAACGTGTTCCTGGGCGTGATCCTGTTCCATACCATGTTCATCGTGGCCCCCAATGCGGGCACGAAAATCACCGGCGACAGCATGATCGGCGAATACTTCCGCGTGTTCGTCTCTTACGGCGTGATCACGGTGGCCCTGGTCATGTATGAAACCAAGAAGCGCCGTGCCAAGGCCGGTATCGGCCGGCAGCTGGAAGCTGCGCAGCAGGAGGAGGCGATGAAGGGATGAAAGGCAGGAAATGGTTGGTGAGGATCTGCGCCGTCGCCGTCATCCTGGCCATCGCCGCCGTGATGTTCGTGATCGGCCGCGGGCATACCGTATACTTTGACAACAAAACCGCCGAATATAACGGCACGGAATACGCCGCCTTCCAGCGGGTGAACGTTTTTGTCAACGGTGAACAGGCGGCCAAGCTCTCCAAGCGCGAGCGCGGCATGGCCACCTGGATCGGCCAAAACTTCAAAATGGAGCTGGAAATCACCGAAAAGAAAGGCGACGAGCCGAAAACTGTACCGGTGTCCATCACCCTGCCCTACAGCGTGGACGGCATCGTGGTGAATCTGCCCGAGTTGGTGGCAGGCCTGCCGGAGGATGCGTGGATGTCCGTATTTGTGCCTGTTCCTTCCGCAGATGACGCTGAGGACGAGGAAATCATCACCGAGGACAATATGGGACTGGGTGATTTCTGACGGCATCATCGCGCTTAAGGCTTTGATCTTTACATGCCTGATTTTTTATTCATCCGGCAGGATGAAAAGAAAGTCAGGCGTTTTTTCTCCCTTGTGGGGCCAATATCTTATCGCTACTACTCAGCCTTCGGCTTCGTAGTAACGCGAAAGTGGGAATCCTTCCCCCTTTCGGGAACCCCCTACGGTTTTTCATAAAATCCCTGTGGGATTTCCGGGCGGAAAAACCGCAAGGAAGGAAAATTTCTTTCAGTCGCCTGCGCTCCTTACAGAAATTTTCCGTCCTCGCGCCGCACACGCCGCCGCGGATTTCAGTCAAGGGAGAACCCCTTGACAATCCGCCTCTTGTTCCGTTTCTTCGTTGGTTCTCCAGGGGTGGCTGAGCAGTAACATCTTATCTTCCATCAAGCGAACTTCCTTTGCTTTCCGGAGGAAACCATGATATAATATATTGTAGATGATTTGGCGAATTTGACAGGGAGGTGCAAGCAACATGGGAAAACTGCTGGTGCTGGATGTGGGAGGCACCTTCATAAAATACGGCACCGCGGATGAAAAAGGCTGCCTGCTCCGGGACTCGGTGCGGCAAATCCCCGCCCACGCCCAGGATGACGCCGGAGCATTTTTTGAGGCGCTTCAAACTATCCTCCGGGAACAGGGCACGGATGCGGATAGCGCGTGCGTGAGCATCGCCGGCCCCTTCGACTTCGACAAGGGAATCAGCCTGATGAAGCACAAGTTTGCTTCGCTGTACGGCCTTTCCCTGCGCGCTCCTTTTGAGAAAAGGGGCGTTCCCGTTTCTTTCCTCCACGATTCCACCGCTTTTATGCTTGGAGAGTACATGGACGGTACGCTGCAAGGCGCGTCCAACGCCTGCTGCGTGATGCTGGGCACCGGGCTGGGCTTTGCCTGGATGAAAGACGGCCGTGTGTGCGTGGATGAAAAGCAGGCCCCTGCCCTGCCGCTGTGGAACATGCCCTACCGGGACGGCATCGCGGAGGATTATGTGTCCGCACGGGCGATCCAGCGTTATTTCGGCGGCAGCCTGACGGTACGTGAAATCGCGGGCCTGGCGCGATCCGGCGATGAACGGGCTGTCCGGGCCTTCCGCATGGCAGGGGAAGAGCTTTCCAACATCGTCAGCCAGATCATCTCCCATTTGGGCTGCGAAAAATTCGCGCTGGGGGGCCAGATCTCCAAATCCGCCGATCTTTTGCAGCTTCGGCTGCCAATTCCCTGGGCAGTGACCAGCCATCCCGAAGACGCGGCCCTGTTCGGCGCGTGCCGATACGCCGCCCTGGGCAGGAACCGCTGCGTGCGGGCTGCTCCGCTCTCATGCTGTTCCCTGAAAGCCAAACGATAAGCATACGAAAAAAGCGCCCCCAGGCGCAGGAAAAGGGGTTTTTTGATGAGCTTCATGTTTCATCCGTTCCCATATGTGGATCATGACGCGGTGAACGCCGTAACAGGCCGGGGCGTTGTTCCCCTGAAAGGCATCCTCCCCGTCGCCGGAAAAATCGCCGCCCTGCTCAGGGAAGGCAAAAACGTGGCCATCGACGCCTATCCCGGGGCCCCTGTGGAAGCGCTGGCCAACGTGATCCGCCATCAGCTGGGCGGCGGCGCGGTTCGCTGTATCAGCGCCGACTGCCTGCTTTTGGAGGCGGATGAAATCACGAAGATACTCGCGCCCTATTTGCCGGAAGACCGGGAGATCGACCCCGTGCTGCTCTACGGCAAAAGGTATCTGGGCGGATATGAGGGCCTGCAGAGGGAAGGCGAAATCCGGCGCCTGAAAGAGACCCTGAAAAAGGAAAAGGCTGTTCTGGTGTACGGCCGCGGTTCCCTGACCCCTGCCCTGCGGGACGCTTACGATGTCCGGGTCTGGATGGATGTGACCCCCCGTACCGCCGCGCTGAATTTCAAATATGGCCGCGCCCGGAACCTGGGCGCGAAGGACGATCTGCCCTATAACCTGCTCATGCGCCGGAATTATTATGTGGACTATGAAATCGGCATGGATGTGCGCTGGGATTTGATCAAAAGCGGAAAAATGGATTTTTATATCACCGCGGATGTTCCGGAGGAAATGCAGCTGGTATCCTTCGCTGACCTCATGCTTCTTTTCGGCGAGCTGTGCCAGCGCCCCTTCCGCTGCCGGCCCGTGTATCTGGAAGGGGTATGGGGTGGGTACTATTTCACCCGGCTCCGCCATTTGCCCAAAGAAATGCGAAACTGTGCCTGGGTCTTCGACATGATCCCGTTGGAGGTTTCCATCGTTGCCAAAATAGGCGATAACGAGTTTGAAACGCCGTTCTTCACCTTCGTGCAGGCCATGGGCGAAAAACTGCTGGGGCGGCAGGCCATGGAGCAGTTCGGCGGCTATTTCCCGGTACGCCTCAATTACGACGATACCTACCATTCCAGCGGCAATATGTCCGTGCAGTGCCATCCGGACGAAGCCTATATCGTGGCCAACCATGGCGAGCTGGGCCGCCAGGACGAAAGCTATTACGTGTGCGTCGCCGCACAGGGCGCGAAAACCTTCCTGGGCTTCCGGGAGGAAAACAGCTGCGGGGAATTTTTCCAGAAAGCCCGGCGGGCGGAAAAAACGCACGAGCTCATTGATTATGAAAAATATATCAACGCTGTGCCCTCCATCCCCGGCACCCAGCTGCTGATCCCTGCGGGCACAGTGCACGCTTCCGGCCGCAACCAGGTGATCCTGGAGGTGGGCAGCCTGACCGTGGGCAGCTATACCTATAAGCTGTACGATTATCAGCGCATCGATCCCCAGACCGGTCTGCCCCGGCCCATCCACCTGAAAATGGGCAGCCAGGTGATCCATGGCGAGCGCACCACCCAATGGGTAAAAGAAAACCTGGTAAATCACGGCAGTACGGTTCGGGAGGGAGAAAACTGGAAAGAGATCATCGTGGGTGAACACGATCTCATGTATTTTTCCCTGCGCAACCTGGTTTTCTGGGAGAAGATCGAGGATGATACCGACGGCACGTTCCACGCGCTGTCCCTGGTGGACGGGGAAAAGGTGAAGGTGGCTTCCCAGGAGGATCCTTCCCGGTTCTATGTCATGAACAGTCTGGATGTCCTGGTTATCCCCGCTTCCCTGGGAAAATACACCATTGAAAACCTGGGGGCAGGCGCTGTTACGATCCACAAGACCGTGCTCAAGCGCTGACATCAAGCGGGGCGGTTATCCGAAAGCATTCGGAACGTATAAAGGATACAGCAAAAGCATTGGAGAGAGCGGATGCCTTGAAGACGACACGGAAACTCAGAAAGGATGGAATAATGCTATGAATCTGGATTATTCTTTGCTCTACAATCCAGCCTATTTCGAAAAACGTTTTCAACAGCGCTATTATATCAGAAAAGCATTGGGCCTGCAAAAGTATGCGAACGCCACAATCCTCCCGTGGAAGCTGATCAATCATCAATACGGAGGCGGCATCGTCACCGCGCAGGGGGAGTATCTGTCAAACACCGGGCTTCATTACGGGAATGGCGTCGCCTACGCGCCTGACAAGGTCAATGAATCGCAGGACAAAGTGATCTATATCGGAATGTTCGCCGGCATATGGGGCCACTGCCTGACGGATAATATCCGAAGGCTCTGGTTTCTTTCGTCAAAGGCGTATCTGGAGGATTACAAGGATTATAAAGTGGTTTATACGCCGTTTTCCAGTTTCTATTTTTATGACAGCTTTAAGCAATTGCTGTCTGTCTGGGGCGTTGATCCGGATCATTTTATTGCGGTGACGGAGCCTACCCGCTACCGGGAAATCATTATTCCTGACGAGAGCTTTTATACCAACGAAGAAGGTTTTATCAATTACACGGATGAATATCGTGACATGATTGATCAGGTTCGGGCGTACGGAACAGCCCACAGGACGGATCTGAAGCAGACAAAGTATTATTTTTCATATTCCAAATTGCCGCGCAGCGCCGGCAGAGTACGGCTTGAACGCTTTTTTTCCGAGCATGGATATGACATCGTTTATCCGGAAAAGCTGACGTTTTTTGAACAATTGAACATCTTGATCAACGCAACGGATTTCGCATCTACAGTCGGGTCGTGCTCCCACAACGCGTTGTTTCTCAGGGATGAGACCAATGTGCTCTTGATTCCCCGGGGAAATTACCTGACCGGGTATCAGGAAGCGATCGATGAGATCCATCCGCTTAACATCAGATATGTGGATTCTTCCATGTCCGTTTATCTGGATGACGCAACGCCATGGTCGGGGCCGTTTTATTTCTATATCTCTGACAATTTGTGCAAGGCCTTTGATTTGGACCATGAAAAGGCTGCCGCCTATACGGACCTTTCGGGCTTTTGGGAATATAAACAGAAAAGCCTGATCATGCGGTCAATCAACGCATGCAAAAAAGCCCATCGGTATTATTCGGATGAGTACCTGGATTTTATCGCGCGCAAACATCAGAAGTCTGTTGTCTGGAAAATGAAGCATATGCTGTTTGAAATGGCAAAGCGCTGCTACCATTTCATCCACCATTCGTGACGCCCGCTTTCAATCCCGCAAACCTTTTCTTTCAGCTGATCACCTGATAGCGCAGCCGCACATAAGAATCTTGCAATGCACTGGCTTCCATCAGCCGCAGCACCCCCAATTGGGACAATTCTTCTTTTGCCCGCAAGGAACGCCCGTCAATCAGCGTGGCAGTATCCTTTCCGCCGATCAGCACCGGCGCGACAACGATGTCCACATAATCAAACAGCTTTTGACGCAGAAACAGGCCGTTCACGGTTCCGCCGGACTGAACGGTCAGCCGCTCGCAGCCGAATTGGTTTTTCAATTGTATCAGCGCGTCCCCCAGCGAAATCTCTTCCTGAAAGAGGATATGAAGGTTATCCTCTTTTACACCAAAGGCCGGGTGATCCCGGTTGGACGTAATCAGGACGAATTGCTTTGATCTTGCGCAGAAGTAACGGACGCCGTGCTCGTTGAGATGGCGGTTATCCAGCAGCACAAAGGAGACCGGCGTCTTTGCCGGGATTTCTTTTGTATTGGCTCCCATTTTCGCCTGTACCCGCCCCGTGTTGAAAGACCACAGGTCGGTGGTCTGCTCGATTTCATAGTACTGGTGCAGGCCCTCTTTCAGCCCGGCGATGTGGGGAAAATCCTGATCCACATCCAATTCATCCGTTGCCCCCGTGCTGATTTTCCCGTCTAAAGATACCAGCATAAACAGTGTCGTGACCGGCCTGTCCATTTTCTTCCATCCTCCCAACCGCATTAGGCGGCGGCATTTCATTCCCGCTTCCCCAGCCAGAACAGGCGTCTTCTTTCTTCTGTTTCTCCCGGCCAGGCAAAATGCTCCAGCCGCTGAACAGTATACCAGGGTGAAAAGATACGCGCCCATTCCTCATCCGTTCGGGAAACAAGGCGCAGAACGCCGTCGATATACAGCCGGTTGCCGTCCGCCAATTCCATGTTCCTTGCTGCGGCTGCCTCCGGGGACAGGTAATAATTCAAACCGATGATGGCGCTGCCGTCCCGCGAAAGGATCCGCGCCAGCTCCCGGAGGATTTCTTCCGCAGTTTCCGGCGGGATCACGTCCAGCACGTTGGAACAGATCAATCCGCCATATGTTTCGGAAGGAATGCTCTTCAGCCAGCCAGCATCAGCGCAGACGGCATGAACGCGGTTCGCTACGCCATAACGCGCGGCATAAAGCCGGGCTGCCTGAGCGGCGCCGGGGGCCGCGTCCGAAGCCGTTACGTCAGTGCAGCCGCATTTGGCGGCAATGACAGAGGCCCATGCGCTCCCGCAGCCATAATCCAGCACCTTTTTTTGCTTTCCCAGAGAACAGGCCGCCTGAAACAGCTTTTCGGAAGGCGCCAGTTCCTTCCAGTCCTCCCCGCCGCTTTCGCGCTCCTGTGCCTGATCCGCTTCAGAGAGGGCGAAGGCTTTGTCCCAGAACGCGATCAGGGCCTGGTTCTCCTGTGCTGTTTTCTCCGTCATGCGTATCCCTCCGATCATATCCTTTTCACAATTTCCAACGCGATGAAAAGCTTCCCCAGGTTATGATTGGCGCCGGAAAGCCCCTTGATGTCATATCCGCTTTCCTCAAGCACGTCGCCGGCCTCCAGGAAATCATACAGCTCCAGCCCGTAGAACGCGCACAGGGCTTCCACCCCGGCCAGCTCCATCTCCACCGCCAGGCAGCCTTCGCTCTTCCTCTTCTGTACAAGCCCGGCTGTTTCCCGGAGCATGGAATCCGTCGTCCACGTCCGGCCTTTGACATACGGAACGCCCAGCTCGTCGAAGAGGGCGGCCAGCTTTTCTCCGTTCCTGACCGTCAGGTAATCGGAAGGCGGTGCGTAATAGTAAGAGCATCCGTCCCCCCGGTAGCATTCCGTGGGAATAATGAACCTGCCGAAGGTCTTCTCCCGGTCCAGGCTGCCGCAGGATCCGAACATGACAAACTTCGCCGCCCCCGTCAGCCAGTGGGCTTCATAGCAGGAGCCGGACGCAATGGCCGAACCGATCCCGGAGAGATAGAAAGCGATCTGCTCGCCGTTATGCGTAAAGCTCCAAATGTTGATATTGCCGTTGCACGCGCCCAGCTCGCCGATCACTTTGCAGTCGTAATGGCTGAGCAGGTAGTCGTGGATCACTTTTGAAAAGAGGATCAGGCACTTTTCAACGATTTTTTTCGGTTTTCCGTAAAAGTGCTCAATATTGACGATAGGCGCGGTGCTGTTATCGAAATCATGAATGATCATCGGGTTTTCTCCCCTTCCCGCCATTCCGCTGTTGAAAAAATGCTCAGAAAACAAATCATCCGAACCCATCTTCCATTTTGAAGATTCGGTTCGGATGATATTGTTTTGGTGCGCCATCAGGGACTCGAACCCGGGACACCCTGATTAAGAGTCAGGTGCTCTACCAACTGAGCTAATGGCGCAAAAGCAGGGAACTCATCCGGAAAAGCCTCCATACAAGCCCCCACATGCTGGAGCGGGTGATGGGAATCGAACCCACGTAGCCAGCTTGGAAGGCTGGAGCTCTACCATTGAGCTACACCCGCAAATGGAGCGGTAGACGAGGCTCGGACTCGCGACCTCCACCTTGGCAAGGTGGCGCTCTACCAACTGAGCTACTACCGCAAAGAAGTTTGGGGTGTTACTGGTGCGGACGAAGAGACTTGAACTCTTACGCCTCTCGGCACCAGATCCTAAGTCTGGCGCGTCTGCCATTCCGCCACGCCCGCAGCAAGGCACAGCCTTTTCATCAATCCGCCAAGGCCACATCCCCAAAGGATGATGACCCATCGGGGACTCGAACCCCGGACACCTTGATTAAAAGTCAAGTGCTCTACCACCTGAGCTAATGGGTCACAATGGCTGGGGTGGCAGGGATCGAACCTACGAATGAGGGAGTCAAAGTCCCTTGCCTTACCGCTTGGCTACACCCCAACGGTACCTGCCATATCAGGAAAATGGGGTGGGTAGTGGGACTCGAACCCACGATCTCCAGAGCCACAATCTGGCGCCCTAACCAACTGAACTATACCCACCATAAGCGGATGGACGCGCCTGAAGGGATTCGAACCCCCGACCCACGGCTTAGAAGGCCGTTGCTCTATCCAGCTGAGCTACAGGCGCATTTTCGCCGCCATACCGTGCCGGAGCCGATTCATTGCTGAATCATCCCTGCTGACGAGAAGAAAGTTTAGCACAATACGAAAAATATGTCAACCCCTTTTTGGAGTTTTTTTCATTTTCGCACAGCGCAATCCGTCGATATCCGGTTTGTTTTCCTTCTGTTTGTCTCTTTTTCATGCCTTTTTGTCCATTCCAAACAAATCTTTTCAAATTTGTAATATTTTTATCCCTTCCAACCCTTGTCAAGCTCACCAAAAAACAGTATAATAAGACGATTGGATAAGCTATGGATGAGCCCTTTCATGGCTTTCCATGGAAAATCTGCAATCCAATATCCGAAAGGAGATAGATATCCCATGGGCAAGAAGTATGTATACCTGTTTACCGAAGGCGACGCCACCATGCGCGAACTGCTGGGCGGCAAGGGCGCGAACCTGGCCGAAATGACCAAGATCGGCCTGCCGGTTCCCCAGGGCTTCACTATTTCCACCGAAGCCTGCACCCAGTACTATGAAGACGGCCGCAGGATCAACGATGAGATCATGGCCGAAATCATGGAAAACGTGGAAAAGATGGAAAAGATCAACGGCAAAAAGTTCGGCGATCTGGTCAATCCCCTCCTCGTTTCCGTCCGCTCCGGCGCCCGTGCTTCCATGCCCGGCATGATGGACACTATCCTGAACCTGGGCCTGAACGACGACGTGGTCGCCGCGATGATCAAGGGCAATCCCGATCCCAAGTTCGAACGCTTTGTGTATGACTGCTACCGCCGCTTCATCCAGATGTTCTCCGACGTGGTCATGGAAGTGGGCAAGAAGTATTTCGAGCAGCTGATCGACGCCATGAAGGAAAAGAAGGGCGTCACCTACGATACCGAGCTGACCGCCAAAGACCTGTGCGAGCTGGCGCAGCAGTTCAAGGCCGAATACAAGAAGCAGCTGGGCGCGGACTTCCCCGCGGATCCCAAGGTGCAGCTGTATGAAGCCATCCGCGCCGTGTTCCGTTCCTGGGACAACCCCCGCGCGAACGTATACCGCATGGACCATGACATCCCCTATTCCTGGGGCACTGCCGTCAACGTGATGCCCATGGTGTTCGGCAACCTGAACGAAAACAGCGGCACCGGCGTGGCCTTCACCCGCGATCCCGCCAACGGCGAAAAGAAGCTGATGGGCGAATTCCTCACCAACGCCCAGGGCGAAGACGTGGTTGCCGGCGTGCGCACCCCCATGCCCATCACCCAGATGGAAGAAAAGTTCCCCGAAGCCTACAAGCAGTTCGTGGCCGTGTGCGACAACCTGGAAAAGCACTACCGCGACATGCAGGATATGGAATTCACCGTTGAAAACGGCAAGCTCTACATGCTGCAGTGCCGCAACGGCAAGCGCACCGCCCAGGCCGCCATCAAGATCGCCTGCGACCTGATCGACGAAGGCATGATCAGCGAAGAAGAAGCGCTGATGCAGATCGACGCCAAGTCTCTGGACATGCTGCTGCATCCCACCTTTGACGTAAAGGCCCTCAAGGCCGCCAAGCCCGTGGGCAAGGGCATCGCCGCTTCCCCCGGCGCCGCCGCCGGCCATATCGTGTTCACCGCCGAAGACGCTGTGGAACACGGCAAGAAGGGCGAAAAGGTGGTTCTGGTGCGCCTGGAAACCAGCCCCGAAGACATTGAAGGCATGAAGTACTCCCAGGGCATCCTGACCGTCCGCGGCGGCCAGACCAGCCATGCGGCCGTTGTGGCCCGCGGCATGGGCACCTGCTGCGTATCCGGCTGCGGCGACATCAAGATGGACGAGGCCAACAAGTGCTTCACCCTGGCCGGCAAGGTCTATCATGAGGGCGATGACATTTCCCTGGACGGCTCCACCGGCAACATCTACGGCGAGCTGATCCCCACCGTGCCTGCCGACCCCAACAGCGGTTACTTCGGCCGCATCATGGAAATGGCCGACAAGTACAAGACCATGGGCGTGCGCACCAATGCCGACACCCCCAAGGACGCCAAGCAGGCCGCTTCCTTCGGCGCGCAGGGCATCGGCCTGTGCCGCACCGAGCATATGTTCTTTGGCCCGGACCGCATCCCCGCCTTCCGTGAGATGATCTGCGCCGAAACCGTGGAAGAACGCAAGGCCGCATTGGCCAAGATCGAGCCCATGCAGCAGGCCGACTTCGAGGGCCTCTTCGAAGCGCTGGGCGGCTATCCCGTCACCATCCGCTTCCTGGATCCCCCGCTGCATGAATTCGTTCCCACCGAAGAAGCCGACATCGAAGCGCTGGCGAAGGCCCAGGGCAAGACCGTCGCTTACATCAAGCAGGTCATCGCCGACCTCCACGAATTCAACCCCATGATGGGCCATCGCGGATGCCGCCTGACCGTCACCTATCCTGAAATCGCCGTGATGCAGACCAGCGCCATCATCAAGGCCGCGCTGGCTGTGAAGGGCCGCCATCCCGACTGGAACGTGGTTCCCGAGATCATGATCCCCCTGGTCGGCGAGCTGAAGGAATACAAGTTTGTAAAGAACATCGTGGTGGAAACCGCGGATAAGATCATCAAGGACGCCGGAAGCGACCTTACCTACGAAGTGGGCACCATGATCGAGATCCCGCGCGCCGCCCTGACCGCTGACGAAATCGCCAAGGAAGCTGACTTCTTCTGCTTCGGCACCAACGACCTGACCCAGATGACCTTCGGCTTCTCCCGCGACGACGCCGGCAAGTTCCTGCCCGCCTACTACGCCAACAAGATCTATGAGAGCGATCCCTTCGCCCGTCTGGACACCGTCGGCGTTGGCAAGCTGATGAAGATGGCTGTGAAGATGGGCCACGAAAACAATGCCAAGATTCACTGCGGCATCTGCGGTGAACACGGCGGCGACCCGTCCTCCATCGAATTCTGCAACGAGATTGGCCTGAACTACGTCTCCTGCAGCCCCTTCCGGGTGCCCATCGCCCGCCTGTCCGCTGCTCAGGCTGCCATCAAGGCCAAGAAGTAATCCTTTTACCCATCCATCCTCCGGGCCGTCCCGCTTTTGCGGGACGGCCTTTTTTCGCTTCGTCTTAATCCGCAAATTATTACAAAATTATCATGCTTTTGTTACCGTAATTTCATAAATAATATGGTATAATTATATATCCATATAATGAGGAAAGGGCGGATGAAAAATTGTTGGTTCTGAAAATAGCCTTAATCATCATGTTTAGTTCCGGCAGTACGGAAATATACTCCCTCGCTTCCAGCGTTCTATTTCTGGTCGGCCTGTGGATGATCTTCAAAAAGTGCGGCGTTCAAGGCTGGTGGGCGCTGGTTCCCTGCGTGCGATACTATAAGCTGGCCAGATGCGCGGGACGCGAGCCCGAGGGCCGTGTCATAACGTTTTTGGAAGCGGCCAACATCATTACGACGATCGTCGGTATGTTCATCGATGAAAATTCCACCGCGGCGCTGTTTTTCGCGTTCGCCGTTTTCTTCCTTCTCCTGCTTCATCTGATCTACCTGATCCGCATTATTTCCGGGCTGTGCGAAGTGTTCGGCAGGAAGAAGTGGTGGATCGTTGTGTGGCTCTTCCTGGAATGGATCCCCGCGCTGCTCTGGGGCTTCCATCCGAAATTCCAGCCCCTCTGGACCGTGAAGGACATCCAAAGCGAAGCCTCCAACTTCTTCTCCGGCTCCAAGGCGCAGGTGCTTGAAAACGGCCTGACCGTCAACCTGGAGGAGCGCACGGCCACCGAGTTCTTCAAGAAAAAGTATCTGCTGCGGGACATCCACATGTATATCCAGCCCGGCCATATGGTGCTGCTGCTGGGCGGCTCCGGCGCGGGCAAGACGACCTACCTGAACGCCGTGAACGGCTACGAAAAGGCCAAGGCCGAAGTGGTGCTCAACGGCACCAACATGTACAAGCATTACAAGGAAATGCAGTACGACATCGGCTTCGTGCCCCAGCTTGACCTGATGCGCGGCTCCGACAGCGTGCTGCTGACCCTGATGGACGCCGCTTCCCTGCGGCTTCCCAAGGACTTCTCCGCCGCTGACCGCAAGGCACGCGTGGAAGAAGTGATGAAGATTTTCGGCCTGACGCCGGTGAAGGACAACCTGGTTTCCAAGCTCTCCGGCGGCCAGCGCAAGCGCCTCTCCATCGCCATGGAATTCATCTCCAACCCCTCCCTGTTCATCCTGGACGAGCCGGACAGCGGCCTGGACGGCGTCATGGCCCGGGAACTGTTCCTGCAATTGCGCAAGATCGCCGACCAGGGCAAGATCATCATCGTCATCACCCATACGCCCGACCGCGTGATCGACCTGTTCGATGACGTGATCGTGCTGGCCAAGGATGCCAAGCGCACCGGCCGTCTGGCCTACTTCGGCCCCATCACCGAGGCGCGGGAGTTCTTCGGCAAGGAAAAAATGGAAGAGATCGTCAAGTCCATCAACCGCGAGGAAGAGGGCGGCGATGGGCGCGCGGACGAATTCATCCTGAAATACGCGGAGGTGCAGCATGGCTGAAGTGAATTTAAACCAACCCAAAGTTTTCCGTAAACTGCGCCATCGCGGACGCGCCAGCCAGATCCCGATCTATCTGGGCAAGCAGCTGCGCTTCTTCGTCAACCAGAGCGACTGGAAGGTGCTGCCCATGGCGGCCATCATCGCCGCGCTGGTGAGCATGGTCATCCGCAAGGACTTTTTCCTCACCATGGAAGGCAACCTGAAAGGCGCTTTCGCCCTCACCTGCGTGGGCATCTGGAACGGCTGCTTCAATTCCATCCAAGCGGTCTGCCGCGAGCGGCCCATCATTAAGCGCGAGCACCGCTCCGGCATGCACATTTCCTCCTATATCGTCGCCCATATGATCTATCAGTTCGCGCTCTGCGCGGGCCAGACAGGCTTGAGCATGTATGTAATGATGCTCCTGGGCGTACAGTTCCCTGTGCCCGGCTTCATGACCGGCTGGATGATCGTTGATGTGGGCATCACCTTGCTCCTCATCACCTACGCTTCCGACATGATGAGCCTGTTCATTTCCTCCGTCAGCCATACCACCACCGGGGCCATGACGGTGATGCCCTTCGTGCTCATCTTCCAGTTGGTGTTTTCCGGCGGCCTGCTGCCCCTGCCCGACTGGACCAAGCCCATGGCCAATTTCACCATTTCCAATTACGGCATCAAGGCCATGGCCGCCCAGAGCGGCTACAACGAAGCGCCGATGGTGACCGCGTGGAAGACCCTGGATAAGATGCGCGACAATGAAATCGGCGGCACCGTGACCCTGGGCCAGGTGCTCGACCTGCTGGACAGCAACGCCGTTAAAAAACGCAGCGACATGGAAATCATGAAGTCCTTCACCGTGGGCGAGGTGGCGGACATGCTGAACAAGGCTGACAATTTCCTCCACCTGCGCGATAAGGAAGTGTCCCACTCCTTTACTCTGCGCGAAATTCTGACAGCGCTTCAGCAGGACGAGGGGCTCCAGCAGGTGCGGGATTATGTGATATTGAATCCGCAGGAGGAGGCGGCCCCGGCTGATTCCGAAGCCGCCGCTGCCGAGGAAGCCGCCCCGGCTGAACCCAAGGCCGCGCCTGCCGAGGAAGCCGCTCCGGCTGAACCCAAGGCCGCGCCTGCCGAGGAAGCCGCCCCGGCCGAATCCGAAGCCGCGGAAGCTGCCGCCCCGATGACGGTAGGGGATTTGCTGAATCTCCTGGCTGAATCCGAAAAAACGCAAGCCATTCTGGACAAAGAAATCGGCGCGACCCTGACCCTGGGCCAGGTACTGGACGCCCTGCACGCGGAAGAAGTGATCACAGCCGTCCAGGATAAGCAGGTCAATCCTTCCATCACCCTGGGGCAGGCAGCAGATTTCCTGCGCAGCAACGAAGCGCTTCAGGCTGAGCGGGATCGGGAATTCACTTTCAAGACCACCATCGGCGACCTGTTTGACCTGGTGGGTGAAGAAACCGTGAAAACGCTGGTTCAGGAAAAGACCGCGCAAGCCAGCCGCATCGCGGATTATGACCGCACTGTTGACAACGTGGTGGAGAATTGGGTCATGCTCTTCGTGTTCATCATCGCTTTTGCGGCGCTGGCCACCATTTCCCTGGAATTCATTGATAAGGACCGCCGTTGATCTATTGTGAAAATGCCGCCGCGGAGTGTGTTTCTCCGCGGCGGCGTTTTTGTAATGAAGGATTAAATTGCTTCCGCTCTTCCCAGGATCTCCATGGCCTGTTCCTCCTGGAACTGGTTGGTGTACAGGCTGTAGTACGCTCCTTTCAGGCGCAGCAGCTCCTGGTGCGTGCCCATTTCCTTGATCTTCCCGTCGTCGATCACCAGGATACGGTCGGCGGTGCGGACGGTGGAAAGGCGGTGGGCGATGATGAAGGAGGTGCGGCCGTCCAGTACCTTGGCAATCGCGTTCTGAATGATCTGTTCGGTTTCCGTATCCACGGAGGATGTGGCCTCGTCCAGCACGAAAATGCGCGGGTCAGCCAGGATGGCGCGGGCAAAGGAAATCAGCTGCTTTTCGCCGGTGGACAGGCGGCTGCCGCCCTCGCCCACGTCGGTGTCGTATCCCTTTTCCATTTTCAGGATGAAGGGCTCGGCGTTCACCAGCTGCGCGGCGTTCTCGATTTCCTCGTCGGAAGCGTCCAGCCGGGCGTAGCGGATGTTGTCCCGGATGGTGCCGGAGAACAGGCGCGGCTCCTGCAGCACGTAGCCAAGATTGCTTTGCAGCCAGAGCTGGCTGCGCTGCTTGTAGTTCACCCCGTCGATCCTGATTTCACCCGCCGTCGGCTCATAGAACCGGCAAATCAGGTTCACCACCGTGGACTTTCCGGCGCCTGTGGGGCCCACCAGGGCAATGGTCTCCCCCGCTTTGATTTTCAGGTTGAAGTCAGATAATACCTTTTCCCCTTCCTTGTATTGAAAATCCACATGGCAGAATTCCACGTCGCCGCGCAGGGGGGGCCAGTTTTCCTTTTTCGGGTGGAAGTTGTCGCCAAACTCCGCTTCCACCTCCGGCGTATCCACGATATCCGGCTCCGTTTCCAGCAGCGTCAGCACACGCTCCGCCGCTGCCTGGGCGGACTGCAGTTCGGCGAATACATTGGCAATATTTCGAATGGGCTCGAAGAACTGGACGGTGTAA
This sequence comes from Clostridia bacterium, assembly GCA_017550745.1. Lineage (GTDB taxonomy): Bacteria > Bacillota > Clostridia > Christensenellales > Aristaeellaceae > RUG563. The sequence goes on from JAFZOG010000135.1 coordinate 21,222, forward strand.
TTGACGAACAGCTGGAGCACGCCCAGGGTCATGCCTCCGATGAGCACCTCCTGGCCGCCCTTCCACAGCGCGTAGGCGGTGGCGAGAGAACCCAATGCCACGACAATCGGCAGATATACCGCGGACAGGGACGCTGCCCGGACGGAAAACCGCTTCATGTCCCGGGTCAGGACAGTGAATTCCTCCATGTTCTGCTCCTCCCGCACCAGGGTCTTGGTCGTTTTCGCGCCCATGATGCCCTCGTTGAACGCGCCGGTGATCTGGCTGTTGGTTTTGCGCACGGTGCGGTAGGCTTTCAAGATCTTCTGCTGAAACCACCAGCTCACGACCGCCAGCGGCGGCACCACCAGCAGCACCATGAGCGTCAGCTTCACGTTGTGGGCGAACATGGCGGCACTGGTTGCCGCGATCATCACCGCGCCCCAGGCCAGGTCCAGCAGCGACCAGCCGATGGTCTCGCCCAGGCGCTGGGTGTCGCTGGTCATGCGGCTCATCAGATAGCCCACGGGCATCCGGTCATAGTAGGAGAACGGCAGCTCCTGCAATTTGCGGAAAGCCTTTTTCCGGATGGTATAGCACACGCCCACCTCGATCTTGCCGCCCAGATACAGGAAATAAAAGATGTTGGCGACCTGGACGGTCAGCACCAGCGCGTACATCAGCACGAATACCGGTATGCCCTCCATGGTGCCGGGACGGTCCAGGGTGGGAATGAAATGGTCGATGGCGTAGGTGGTCATCAGCGGAAAGATCACGTCGCAGGCGGCGGTGATCCCCATGACCACGCACAGCTTATACAGGTCTTTATGATAATCCCTGGCGTGGCGCAGTATTTTCTTCCACAGGCTCAGGGAAAAGCGCTGCGTGTAATCCTTTTCCTCAATTTGCTGCATAAGCCGCCTCTCCTCCTTCCTTCTTTTCCGTCTTGAATTCTTCCTCCAAGGCGGTCTGAATGTTGAAGATTTTGCTGTACAGGCCGCTCTGGTGAATCAGCTCCTCATGGGTGCCCTGCTGGCTGACCCGCCCGTACTCCATCACCAGGATCAGGTCGGCCTGGGACAGGGTGACGATGCGGTGGCTGATAATGATGGTGGTGGTATCCTTGCTGCGCCGTTTCAGGGCGGCCCGGATCTGGGCGTCCGTTTCCGTATCCACAGCGGACAGGGAATCGTCGAAGATCAGGATATCGTTGTCCTTCATCAGCGTGCGGGCGATGGCCACGCGCTGCTTCTGGCCGCCGGACAGGGTAACGCCGCGCTCGCCCACCAGGGTGTCGAAGCCCTTGTCGCTTTCCAGGATGAATTCCTTCGCGGCGGCGTCGGTGACGGCCCGGTCGATTTCCCCGTCGGAGGCGTTTTTGCGCGCGATGGCGACGTTCTCCTTCAGCGTCTTGGAATACAGGAAAGGTTCCTGCAACACCAGGCCCACCCGGGAACGCAGGTAGTAGCGGTCGATTTCGTTGATCGGCGTGCCGCCGATGCGGATCTCGCCCTTTTCCACGTCGAAGAGTCGCTGGATCAAGTGCACCACCGTGGATTTGCCGCTGCCCGTCGCGCCCAGGATGGCGACGGTTTTCCCCGCGGGGATGGTGAAGCTGATGTCGCTGAGCACGTTCCGCCCGCCGTCATAGCTGAAAAACACGTGGTCGAACGTAATATCGCCCTTAAGGGAAGGTTTCTTGGCGCCGGTTTCCTCCGGTTCCTCAGGTATGCCCAGTATTTCCTGAATGCGGTCCATGGCCACCTTGCTTTTGCCCGCGTCCGACAGGATGCGGCCCAGCTGCCTGATAGGCCAGAGCAGCTTCCAGATATAGGTGGTGAAGATGATCAGCCCGCCCACGGTGATCTCTCCCCGGATGGCGTAGTACACGCAGGCCAGCAGGGTCATCATGGACTGGGTCATGGACATAAAGTCGCTGGTGGCCCAGTAAACAGCCAGCAGGTTGCAGAGCTTGAACGTCTTTTTCCGGAAATCTGCGGAAACCTTTTCAAACTTTTCTACTTCATACTCCTGCTGCCCGAACGCGCGCACCACCCGCACGCCGGTCAGGTTTTCCTGCAGCACGGCGCTCATCTTTCCCTCCGCCTCGTCGGAGAGCCGGAAGTTTTTAATGACCCAGCGGAAGAAGAGCCAGGCGAACAGAAACAGCCCCGGAACCATGATCATGCTGATGAGCGTGATCTTCACATTCTCCCGGAACAGGTAAACCAGCGCCACCGTGATCGCCAGCAGCGCGTTCACCACTTGCATGAGCTGGGTGGACAGGAAACGGCGCACCGTTTCCACATCGGAGGTGCAGCGCTGCACCAGGTCGCCGGTTTCAGCCTTCACATGGTAGGAAAACGGCAGCCTTTGGATGTGGCTGTACAGCCTTTCCCGCAAGGTCAGGGCCACGTTTTCCCCGGCTACCGCCTGCGCCCGCCCCTTGCCGTAGCCGAACAAACCGCTCAGGATGTTCAGCCCGATCAGCATAAGGCCCATGATCCACAGGTTCCGGGCCATGAATTCCGGCCCGCCGATCCCGTCGATCCAAGCATTTACGAATCCCGGCATCCGGCTGGGCTTGCCCTGCAGATAATAGTCCAGGGTTTCCGCCAGGAGCACCGGGGTGATGAACTCGATCGCTACCGTAAACACGGTGCATACCAGCGCTGCAGCAAAATACCATGCGTTGTCGCGAATCAGCTTCCGCATCATATGCGGATATCGCTGCTGCTGCATAAAAATCCCCCCTTGGTCAGTGGTTCGTCAGAATAAAATGATTGCAGGAATATATCACAGCGAAAAAACAGACCGTCGCCTTTGCGGCTGACGGCCTGATATACACTGTTATTTTTCACATCAAAAAACTAACAGGCTGCAGGCGGCCGCAAAAAAGCGCAGAACAGCACACAGGAGAAGGCATAGTTCACCCTTTGCATGGTCAAAACGCGCTGGATGCGGGTCTTTGTCATCTTTGCGGCCTCCTTTCTTTCAAGATTTCGCAAACAGTATAAAGGATATTGCATCGAAAGTCAACCCAAAAAACAGGAATATTTTGTATACAATGGTCATGGTCGCCGCCGGCCCGCTCCCGCCATTTCGACTTTGTCCGCATCCTGTTTCGACGCCGGTTCCTCCCGCCGTGTTCTATACTTTCCCCTGGAGGACAGGCAAAATGCGGGTATATGGCGAAGCGTATCTGTTGATCAATTTCTGGATGGATTTTCTGTCCCTGCTGTTGGCGGCCTGTCTAAAGCAGGCGCGTTTTCACGCGCCGCGGGCAATACTGGGCGCGGCACTGGGGGCGGTTTACACTGTTTTCGCCTGGACGGAAAAAGGCTTCTGCCGGGGATACCTTCTTCTGGCAGCCTCGCTGCTCCTGATCTCTCTCATTTCTTTCGGAAAGGCCGGTTTCTTCCTGTTTCCCTATGTGGCCATCTCCGTGCTGAACCTCTGCGGGCTTAGCGACGCGCTGCTGCGAAGCGGCGTTTCCTGCGCCGCGGCCCTGCTGATTGCAGGCTTCTTCTCCCTCAGCGTGTGCCTGATCCAGCGAAAAACCGGACTGTCTCAGGACGCTGCCTGTGAGCTGCGTATCCTTTACCGCGGAAAGCAGGCTTCCCTGCCCGCCATCCGGGACAGCGGGAACCTCCTTCGGGACGGTGTCACCGGCCAGCCGGTCATCGTGGTGCCGCAAAGCGCATTGACCGGTTTGATACCGGCCGATACGTGTCCGGAAGAAATCGCCACCCTGCCGCCCGGCTGGCGTCTTTTGCCCATCCGCACCGCCTCCGGAAAAGGAATGCTCATGTGCTTCCGCGCGGACAGGGCGGAATTGATCCAAGGGCGAACGGTCCGGCAGGTGCGCGCGCCCATCGCCGTATCGGTGTTTCCCGAAAAATCGGCGCTGGTGCCGGAATGCCTGTTTCGCGGTTTCTGTGCGGCAAAATCACCGAAAAAGGAGGTTGTGTATCATGCAGGCATTCGATATGAAAAAATGGATGCTGCTGGTTTTCTCCCGCCTGCGCACCGACAGCGTGCATTATATCGGCGGGGCTGACCCGCTGCCAAAGCCCCTGACGCCGGAGGAAGAGCTGGAATTGGTAGGGAAGCTGCCGGACGACGACGGATCGGTGCGCTCCATCCTGATCGAGCGGAACCTGCGGCTGGTGGTGTTTATCGCCAAGCGGTTTGAAAACACATCCGTTGGCATCGAAGACCTGATTTCCATCGGCACCATCGGCCTCATCAAAGCGGTCAATACCTTTAACCCCAACAAAAAAATCAAGCTGGCCACCTACGCCAGCCGGTGCATCGAGAATGAAGTGCTCATGTACCTGCGCCACACCAGCCGCCTGAAATATGAAGTATCCCTGGACGAACCTCTGAAAACCGATTGGGACGGAAACGAACTGCTGCTCTCTGACGTGCTGGGCACCGAAGGCGACCTGGTGTCCAAGGGAATCGAAGAGGACGCGGAAAAGCAGCTGCTGGGCAGCGCCCTGTCGCGCCTGACCGCGCGGGAACAGCGCATCATGAAAATGCGCTTCGGCCTGGGCGGCGGCAGGGAAATGACGCAGAAAGAGGTGGCGGATCAGCTCGGCATTTCCCAGTCCTATATTTCCCGCCTGGAAAAACGCATCCTGTCCCGGCTGCAAAGCGATATGCTCAGGGCGTCGGGATAAATTGGCATTCAGCGCTTGACCATTCCCCCATCCCGTGGTATAATGCGCCTATCGGCTGTGAAGGAGAACAACTTCCCCACGCAACCGCGCCGCAAGAGAAGGGCTGGCCATGGGCTGGAAGCCGCCCGGCGCGGGAAGGAACATTCGCTCCGGAGCCGCGGCGCAGAAAGCTCAAGTAAGCGCCGCCGTTTCATCCGCGTTAAGGATAAAGAGGGCGGCAAAGCGTTTTCTTTCGCCGCTGAAATTGGGTGGTACAGCGTGCGCCTATCACGCCCCATGGCTGAAATTCAGTCTGGGGCGTTTTTGATTACAGGAGGAAGATGCGAATGGATATCCGGGAAAACCTTGCGCAGATCGGCGAGGAGCTGAGAAAGGAACTGGACGCGGCGGACGCGGTGCAATCACTGGAGGCCCTGCGGGTGAAGGTGCTGGGAAAAAAGGGCTCTCTGACCGCCCTGCTGCGCGGCATGGGGAGCTTAAGCCCCGAGGAACGCCCCAAGATGGGCCAGATGATCAACGAAGCCCGCGAGAAGCTGACCGCCCTGCTGGATGAAAAGCAGCAGGAGCTGGCGCAGAAGGAAAAAGAGCTGCGCCTGGCCACCGAGGCCATCGACGTGACCGAGCCCCGGGAGACTCCCGAAATCGGCGCGGAGCACCCCATGAACCTGGTGCTGAACGAAGTGCTGGACTGCTTCACCTCCATGGGTTTCTCCGTCGTGGAAGGCCCCGAAGTGGAGCTGGACCTGTACAATTTTGAGCTGCTGAACGTGCCCAAGAACCATCCGGCCCGCGACGCCCAGGACACCTTTTATATCGACGACAATGTGGTGCTGCGCTCCCAGACCAGCCCGGTGCAGGCCCGCACCATGCTGACCCAGAAGCCGCCCATCCGCATTGTGTGCCCCGGCCGGGTGTTCCGCGCGGACGAGGTGGACGCCACCCACAGCCCTGTGTTCCACCAGATCGAGGGCCTGGTGGTCGATAAGGACGTGACCATGGCGGATCTGAAGGGCACCCTGGACGCCTTTGCCAAGCGGCTGTACGGCAGCGACATCGAGGTGCGTTTCCGTCCCTCCTTCTTCCCCTTCACCGAGCCCAGCGCCGAAGTGGACCTGACCTGCTTCAACTGCCACGGCAAGGGCTGCCGCGTCTGCAAGGGCACCGGCTGGATCGAGGTGCTGGGCTGCGGCATGGTGAATCCCAAGGTGCTTGAAATGTGCGGCATCGACAGCACGGTGTATTCCGGCTTTGCCTTCGGCATCGGCGTGGAGCGCATCACCATGCTGCGCTACGGCATCCGGGATATGCGGCTTTTGTATGAAGGGGACCTGCGTTTCCTGAAACAGTTCCGTTGAGCGAGGGAGGAAAAAAAACATGAAAGTATCCATGAAATGGTTAAAGCAGTACGCGGATATTCCCGTCTCGCCCGCGGAATATGAAAGCCGCATGGTGATGACCGGCACCGGCGTGGAGGGCACGGAACCCCTGGCCCCCGAGCTGGAAGGCGTGGTGGTAGGCAAGGTGCTTTCCTGCCGGGACCATGAGAACAGCGACCATCTCCACGTCTGCACCGTGGACGTGGGCGAGGCTGAACCGCTCCAGATCGTCTGCGGCGCGCCCAACGTGAAGGAAGGCATCCTGGTGCCCGTGGCCAAGATCGGGGCCAGGCTGCCCGGCGGCGTGACCATCCATAAGGGCAAAATGCGCGGCGTGGAAAGCTGCGGCATGCTCTGCTCCGGCCCCGAAATCGGCGTGCCGGTGGAGCTGTATCCCTCCGTGGGCACGGCGGGCCTGCTGATCTTCCGGGAGGATTATCCCGTGGGCGCGGACGTGAAGCCCATTTTCGGCCTGGACGATACCGTGATCGACTTTGAGATCCTGGCCAACCGCCCGGACTGCCTGTGCGTGTGGGGCGTGGCCCGGGAAACCGCCGTGGCCATGGGCACCGAGCTCAAGCTGCCCAAGATCAACGTCAGCGAGGCCGGCGGCGACATTCATGATTACGCCAAGGTGGACGTGCTGGAAAGCGAGCTTTGCCAGCGGTACGCCGCGAAGGTGATCAAAAACGTGCGCGTGGGCGAAAGTCCCTATTGGCTGCGGCAATACCTGTACGCCGCGGGCATGCGCTCCATCAATAACATTGTGGACATCACCAACTTCATCATGCTGGAAACCGGCCATCCCATGCACGCCTTTGACCTGAGCAAGGTGCGGGGCAGCCACATCATCGTGCGCAAGGCGGAAAACGGCGAGAAGCTGACCACCCTTGACGGCAAGGAATACGCCCTGAACGGCAATGAGCTGATGATCTGCGACGAGCAGGGGCCCACCGGCCTGGCGGGCATCATGGGCGGCGAGGAAAGCGAAATCACCGAGGGCACGAAGGATGTGCTGTTCGAGTGCGCCTCCTTTGACCGCGCCTGCGTCCGCGTCACCGCCCGGTCTTTGGGCATCCGCACGGAGTCCAGCGGGCGCTTTGAGCGCGGTGTGTCCCCCGCCACCGTCATGGACGCCCTGAACCGGGCCTGCCAGATGGTGAACGAGCTGGACGCGGGCGACGTGGTGGGCGGCGTGATCGACATTTATCCCAAGCCCCTCCAGCCCGTGACCCTGACCGTTTCCTGCGTGCGCATGGCGCGGCGGGCAGGCGTGGATATCGCCCCCCAGGAAATGGAAGGTATTCTTAAAAAGCTCCGCTTCACCGTGTCCCGGAACGGGGACGAAATGGCGGTCTCCGCTCCCGCGTTCCGCCAGGACATCGAGCAGGAAGCGGACATTTGCGAGGAAGTGCTTCGCTACGCGGGTTATGACCGCATCCCCATCACCCATCTGCGGGGAGAAACCCCCATGGGCGGCCTGAACGATACCGGGCGGCGGGAAGCCGTCATCCGGGGACAGCTGACCGGCATGGGCTTCTACGAGAGCATGACCTTCTCCTTCATCTCTCCCAAGACCATCGCTGCCCTGGGCCTGCCCGAAAGCGACGAGCGCAACCAGCCGCTGATGATCCGCAATCCGCTGGGCGAGGACACCTCCTGCATGCGCACCACCGTGCTGCCTGGCCTGCTGAAAACCCTGGCCACCAATATCAAGAACGGCAATGAGAGCGGCAGGCTGTATGAGCTGGGCACCGTCTATGACGCCCGGCACCGCACCGCCGACGGCCTGCCCACCGAGACCCACGAGCTGGCTCTGGGCATGTACGGCGGCAAGGCGGACTTCTATGCCATGCGCGGCGCGGTGGAAGCCCTGTGCAAACAGGCGGGCATTGCATACGCCATTACTTCCAGCGACGCGCCTTACCTCCATCCCGGCCGCCGCGCCGCCCTCCTGGCAGGAGAAGACCTCCTGGCCGTGGTGGGCGAAATGCACCCGGATACCGCTGCGAAATTCGACCTGTCCGGGCGGGTGTATGTGGCTGTGGTGAACCTGCCGCTGTTCTTCGCAAAGACCGCGCCCATGGGCGAAGTAAAGCCCATCGCCCGCTTCCCTGCCGTGAACCGCGACCTGGCGCTGGTGATGAAGGAAAGCCAGCAGGTGGGCCCGCTGATGGATGCCCTGCGTTCCGGCTGCGGCAAAATGCTGGAGGACATCCGCATGTTCGACGTATTCCGCGGCGTGCAGATCGGCCTGGGCAATAAGTCCGTGGCCTTCTCCCTCACCTTCCGCGCCGCCGACCACACCCTGACCGACGAGGAAATCACCCATCTCACCGAAAAAGCCCTCAGGATCAGCAAAGAGCAGTTCAATGCCGTGCTGAGAGCGTAAACATCCAAGGAAAAAACCCGCTGTGCCAGATTCGACACAGCGGGTTCTTAATATGCTGTTACACCTTGCATGTCCACTGGTGGGTGTCCGGCGCTTTGCCCCACTGGATGTCGGTGAGGGTATCATACAGCTTTTGGCTCAGCTTGCCGATGCCGCCGTCCGCGACGGTGAAGGAGGTGCCGTTGATGCGCAGCTCGCCGATGGGCGAAATGACGGCAGCCGTGCCGCAGCCCCAGGCTTCCTTCAGCGTGCCGTCCTGCATGGCCTGTTCCAGCTCGTCCACGGAAAGCAGCCGTTCTTCCACCTTCCAGCCCATTTCCTTGAGCAGCTCGATGCAGCTCTTGCGGGTGATGCCGGGCAGGATGGAGCCGGTGAGCTTGGGCGTGACCACGGTGTCATTGATGAGGAACATCACGTTCATAGCGCCAACTTCCTCGATGTACTTGCGCTCCACGCCGTCCAGCCACAGCACCTGGGAATAGCCCTCCGCAGCCGCCCGGTCGCCGGCGCGCATAGAGGCAGCGTAGTTGCCGCCGCACTTGGTATAGCCCGTGCCGCCGCGCACCGCGCGCACATCCTCGGTTTCGATCATGATCTTGACAGGATTCAGGCCCTCGGCGTAATACGCGCCCACGGGAGAAGCGATGATGAGGAACTTGGCGTTGTGGATGGTGTGCACGCCCAGGGTTTCGTCATCGCCAAAGAGGAAGGGGCGCAGGTACAGGCTGGTGCCGGGCAGGGAGGGTACCCAGTCCTTTTCCAGGGCCACGAATTTTTTCAGCGCGTCCAATGTGAAGGCTTCGTCCACCTGGGGAAGGCTCAGGCGCTCGGCGGAAGCGTTCAGGCGCTTGATGTTTTCCCAGGGGCGGAACAGCTGCACTTCGCCGTCCGGGCGGCGGTAAGCCTTGAGGCCCTCAAAGATTTCAGCGCCGTAGTGGAACACCGTGGCGGCGGGATGCAGGGAGAGGTTGCCGAAGGGCTCGATGCGGGCGTTATACCAGCCCTTTTCGCTGTTCCAGTCCATCACGAACATGTGATCCGTGAAGATTTTGCCAAAGCCCAGCTTGTTCCAGTCGGGCTTCGCCTTGGGGGCTTTGGTCAGGTTCATTTTGATTTCCATGGTTCATGCTTCCTTTCTGCGTTTTATACAGTCTTTGGATTTCCTTTGCTTTGAATGTCAGGGCATTCCTGAAAAAGATTACGGGTTTTTCAGATAATCCACGATCCCTTCAAGGATCTCAGGGTTCGGAAAGCTTTCGTATCCGTCGTCCAGATGGGTGATGGCGAAAGCGAGGCTGGTTGCCATCAGTTCTTCCGGATCCTCCACATACGTGGTGTTCCTTCCGACCACATTCCAGAAATCGTCCACTTCTTCCACCCGGTACACCCGGCTGCCCTCCAGCGGAACGACGCCGGAATACATGCCGTCGAAGAAAGTATCTCCTGCTTTCTCAAACACGCTGTCCGTCAGGAAAACGAGATAGCAGTCCTTCTTTTCTCCATTGATGGTGAAGGTTGCGTAGCTGTTGTGATGCTCCACGTCGGGGTTCGCGATGATCTGATTGAGGATTTCCTCCGGCACGTCGATATCCTCATCCAGCAGCGTGAAATGAATCAGGGAGTACATCGCCTGCTGATACTCCGGGTATAGCCGGGACAGGCAGTGGGACAGCTCATGCACCACAAGCTCCCGGAACATTTCATCCGTATAATACTGCGGCGTGTAGGTAAACCAGCCCAGGAAAACCGTTCCGCCGCTGGTATATCCCGCCGCGCCGAGCGTCTCCTCGCAGGTGGATTTGACAAACGTGATCTCTCCCGGGTCGGGAAGGCTGAGGCCATGCTTTTCCAGCTGATCGGAAAGCCAATCCAGCGTGTCGTTCACCCGCTGTTCCTCCTCCGGGGTGAACGCCATCACCTGATCCACGGAATACGCAATGTAATCCTCCAGCGTTCCGCCTTTTCTTTGCAGGAAGAAAGCCAGCGTGCTTTCCGCGATCTGGGCGTGGAACAGCGTGCGGTCACGCATCAACTGCTGCCCTTCCTCCACGGTGGCGAAATGCGCGGTCAGCTTCGTCGTCAGCGGCGTTTCCACTGGAACGGCTTCCGCGTGGGCGGCGGTAATACACAGCAGCAGGACAAGGGCTGTCAGGATCGTCAGGTTACGTTTCATGCTGATGTACCTCCAGGATCAATTATCATTTTACGAAAATTATATCTGGTTTGAGCGAATGATTTCCACCAACGAAACATCCGGATTTCGATAACGGGCATTCGGGTTTTTATCCTGTCCCGAAAGGGTAATTGCTTTTTGCGGACAGGCATGGGCGCACGCCAGACAGAACTCGCAGTATTCGGAATGCCTGTGCGCGCGATGATCTTCACCTACATAGAATCGTCCGAGAGGACAAACCTTTGAACAGATTCCGCACCCAATGCACTTGTCTGTAACAGTAATCTGCGTCCCATCTGTCATTTCAGGCCAGCGGCAGTTTCGCTCCGACACCATAGCAAACCCGTTTAATTGCTGCTCTGTCGGTTCCCGAAAGCCTTTTACCCGATTTTGAATGTTCCTTTTCAGTTCCTCAAGCTGACGGGGAATCTGTTTGTCCATTGCCATCTGTACATTCATGTCAAAGGCAAAAAGGAAATTATCAACCATCTGGATTGATGCGGCATAATCAACCTGCACTCCGATATGCTCACCATATGCTATTGCTTCTTTTTCCGCGACAGATGGATTCATGCCGTAGGTCATTACGATATAGAAATATGAGGCATCAAATTTTGCCCTTTTCAAAAATCTACGGACAATACGAGGCATCAGACCGGAGTAGGTTGGCGCTACAATCCCAATGGTATCTGCCTGGTAATGGAGAGGTTCCTCCTTTTTCATCTCCTGTGGAATGCTGTAAAGTTCAGAATCAAGCTCCTTTGCAACCGCCAGGCAGTTTCCCGTTGCTGTAAAGTAGAAAACCATGGTATGTCCCCTTTCTTTCGGTATAGAAACGAAAAGCGCGGTTTCGCCCCCTTTACGCCGTCTCGATGCTGTTGGCTTTTTGCAGCTTGAGCAGTTCCACAGCGTCCTGACGCATTTTGTACTTGAGAATCTTTCCCGCCGCGTTGGTGGGGAATTCCTGCACGAACTGGACGTAGCGGGGCGTCTTGTGGCGGGCCATATGGTCGCGCACAAATCCTTTTAATTCGTCAGCGGTCATGGATTGTCCTTCTTTCAGGATGACCACGGCCATGATTTCTTCGCCGTACTGCTCGTCAGGGACGCCGATGACCTGCACGTCGCTGACCTTCGGATGAGTGTAAATGAATTCCTCGATCTCCTTGGGATAGATATTCTCGCCGCCCCGGATGATCATGTCCTTCAAGCGCCCGGTGATGCGGTAGTTGCCCTCGGGGGTGCGGCAGGCCAGGTCGCCGGTGTGGAGCCAGCCGTCCTTATCGATGGCCTCCTGGGTGGCCTTGGGCATTTTGTAGTAGCCCTTCATGATGTTGTAGCCCCGGGCCACGAACTCGCCGGTCACGTTGTCGGGCACTTCCTCGCCGGTTTCGGGGTCGATGATCTTGCATTCGATTTCCGGCATGGCCCGGCCCACGGTGGTGACGCGCACCTCCAGCGGGTCGTCGGTGGAGGACATGGTGCAGCCGGGGCTGGCCTCGGTCTGGCCGTAAACGATGGTGATTTCCGTCATGTGCATTTTGTCCACCACGTCCCGCATCACAGAGATCGGGCAGGGAGATCCGGCCATGATGCCGGTGCGCATGTGGGAAAAGTCCGTCTTGGGGAAGTCCGGGTGCTCCAGCATGGCGATGAACATAGTAGGCACGCCGTGGAACGCCGTGATCTTTTCCTGGTGGATGCACGCCAGGGCGGGCTTGGGCGAAAAGTAGGGTAGCGGGAACAGGCTGGTGCCGTGGGTCATGCTGGCGGTCATGGCCAGCACCATGCCGAAGCAGTGGAACATGGGCACCTGGATCATCATCCGGTCGGCGGTGGACAGATCCATCCGGTCGCCGATGCACTTGCCGTCGTTGACGATGTTCCTGTGGGTGAGCATCACGCCCTTGGGGAAGCCGGTGGTGCCGGAGGTGTACTGCATGTTGCACACGTCGTCGGGCTGCACCTGGGCCGTGCGGCGGAGCAGGGCTTCCTTGGGCGTTTTGCGGGCGTGGGTGAGAAATTCTTCCCAGGTGAGGCACCCGCGCATGGAATAGCCCACGGTGACGATATTGCGCAGGAAGGGCAGGCGCTTGATATGCAAAGGTTCGCCGGGCTGAGCGGCAGTCAGCTCAGGGCACAGCTCCTTGATGATGCCCGCATAGTCCGAATCCCGCCAGCCCTCCACCAGCACCAGGGTATGGGTGTCGCTCTGGCGCAGCAGGTATTCCGCTTCGTGGATCTTATAGGCGGTGTTCACCGTCACCAGCACCGCGCCGATCTTCGTGGTGGCCCAGAAGGTGATGTACCATTGGGGCACGTTGGTGGCCCAGACCGCCACCTTCGCGCCCCGGCGCACGCCCATGGCCATCAGGGCCCGGGCGCATTGGTCCACGTCGTCACGGAACTGGGCGTAGGTGCGGGTGTAATCCAGGGTGGTGTAGCGGAAAGCATACTGGTCCGGGAATTCCTCCACCATCCTGTCCAGCAGGGAAGGGAAGGTTTCTTCGATCAGGATATCCTTTTTCCAGACGTATTTTCCCGTCTTGCGTTTGTTGTCGTACAGCGTATGCCGCGCCCTGCGGGGATCCTTGCCCAGGTTCCGGGCCAGCGCCGCGTAATGGGACAGCACCACGTCCGCGTCCCCCAGCGCCCCGCCGCCGGGCGTCCAATCGAAGCAAAAGAAGCCTTCAAAGCTGATGGAGCGCAGGGCGGCAAACACGTCTTTCAGCGGCAGACTGCCTTCCCCCAGCAGCTTTTCCTTCATCACGCCGTTCTCCACGGCCCCGTCGCACAGGTATACGTGGCGGATGTAAGCGCCCAGGTCGGCCACGATTTCTTCCGGGCTTTTCACCGCCGCCGCCGCGGGCACGCGCCAGGCCGCGCCGAGGTAATCGGAGGCGAAGCCGTCCAACAGCGTTTTCAGGGTGCCGGTGTCGGCGTAGGGCCCGCAGGTGGGCACCAGCAGCGCAACCCCGGCCTTTTCCGCCACGGGCAGCACCGCGCTGATTTTTTCTTCCGCTTCCGCGCCGGTTTCCCTCATCGGGATCGTCACGAAGGCAGACCGCAGGTCGTGGGCCAGGGCGATCAGGGACAATACTTCATCCGTCTCCCAGTTTTCCGATGCCTTCAGCGCCGCAACGGACAAGGCCGCTTCATTCAGCCTGCGCACGGTATCATGCAGGCGTCCCGGGGACAGGGGAGCGCCGGACTGTTCAAAGCGTTCCAAGCTTTGGAAGGAGATCTCCAGCCCGTCATAACGCATTTCCTTCGCCAGGGACGCGCATTCATCCAGGGAAAAGGGCCAGCCGCCCGTGGAAAAGCTCAGCTTCATAAGGTTTTCTCCTCATAGGCAATTTTGTTGAGGGCGTTCAAATAGGCCCGGATCGCCGCGCCGATGATGTCGGTGGAAATGCCCTTGCCCGCATATACTTTCCCGCCGTGGCGCAGCTTTACCAGCGCGTCGCCCATGGCCTCGCGGTTCTGGGTAACGGCGGCGATCTGGAAATCGTCCATTTCATAATGCCGGCCGATGATCTGCTCGATGGCCAGGAACGCGGCGTCGATGGGGCCGTCGCCCGCGCACAGGCCGGTAAGGGTTTCCCCGTTCTTGTCCAACGCTATGTGGGCGGAGGGGGTGATGGTGTTGCCGCTGTTCACCAGGTAGCTCTTCACCCGGTAGACAGGCGGCACCTGCTGGGCCACGGACAGCACGATGGCTTCCAGCTCCGCCAGGTTCAGGGCGCGGCCTTTGCCCTCACGCTCCGCGGCTTCCTGCACGTGGGCCATGTCCGCTTCATCCAGCTCGTAGCCCAGGGACGCGATGGCCTGAGCCAGCGTTTCCCCGGCGGGGATTTCGCCCTGCTTGGGCTCCCCTGCAGTGGACAGGGCCTTGGGCGCGGCGGTGAGCAGGGCATCCAATTCCCTCTCCGTCCGGTCCACGCGGGTCACATTCAGGGTGCTTTCCAGCTTCAGATCCGCGCCGCGGGAGCGCAGCAGCTTCGCCATACTGGCGGCAGTCAGGCTGGTTTCGTCGTTATAAGCGGTCTTGATCTCGTCCGCCCCTGCCTGCAAAGCGGCCACGGCGCAGGAAACGGCCAGGCCCAATTCGTTGCCGCAGCGGACGGAAAGCGGGACAGCGTCGCCGATGACGCTCCGGGCTTCCTTCACCAGCCCGGCAATTTCCTCGGGCAGCGACAATCCGGCGGCGTCCTCCAGGGTGATGCGGCTCGCCCCCGCCTCCACGGCGGTTTTCAAGGTTTCCTTCACATAAGGCAGTTCGGCGCGGGTCACGTCGCCGCAGACGAATTCCACATCCTCCGTGGCTTTCCGGGCGGCCTTCACCAGGTCGGAAATGCGCTCAATGGCCTTGGGCGGTTTCAGATGGCAGATGTATTCCAGCTGCGCGCTGGTCAGCGGCATGTCCACGATCAGCCGGGGCTGGGCAGCGCCTTTGACCGCTTCCCAGGCGCGGTTCACTTCCTCCACCGTGATGCCGGTATGCAGCGCCAGAACGCCGCGCTTCACAGTAGAGCACAAGGAACGCATCAGCAGCACATCCGCCTCCTGATCGGACAGCTTGGGCATTTCCACGGCGTTCACGCCCAGATGGTCAAGCTTCCGGGCGGCCTCCAGCTTCTGCCGGAAACCGGCGGAGCGGGCGGCGGAGGTGAGCATGGTCTGATCGGAGAAGGTGATGAGGCGCATAAATGTTTTTCCTCCTGTCAGTTAAATTAAGTTTGGAATGTGGCGTAATGTGCAAGGAGCCTTTGATACTTTTTCATCCGGCTTCCGTTCATGGAATCAGGCTCCGAACGGAAAAAAGTCCCCAAAACGCCGATGCGCTTTAGGGACGATAAAGCAATCTTTACCGCGGTACCACCCTTGTTGCCGCTTGATCCAAACGACCTCTCTCAGGTTCTTTCAAACCCTGCGCCGTGATAACGGGGCGAACCGGAACGCCTTACTCCGTTCAGGCGTTCAGCTCGGGAGCGAGACCCCTCTTTCGCGCAAGATTGGCTTGCACCGCCCGCCAACTCTCTGCCATGCGTTCCGAAAGAGCGTAACTCCGTCGCAGCAATTATGTATATTGTAATCTTTCCTGGCAAAATGTCAAGATCAATCACTGTATTTCTATTGTCTGTGGAATGTGGTTACAATCCTTCCGTTTTTGCGGAAGGCTCTTGACCGGACGGGGAAAAATGCGGTATAATTTGTGCGCAAGGAATGGACATGCCTATGAACGCAGGCAATCCTTTCTTAAGAAATATGTTACTATTCAGCTATTTAAGAGAGACCAAGCAGTATTTCCAGCGGGGGTGTCGGGGGGGGGTATCCCCCGACTGTAATCCGCAGGCGGCGGCGTGTACGTCGCCGGGGCCCGAAGCGCCCGGAAAACCTGCCCTTGGGCCGGTTTTCAGCGTAGGGCGGGCCGGAAGGCCCCGGGCAGGCAACAGATTGTTGCTTCCTATATCAATTTCCGGCCGTAAAAAGAGCGTTTTCGCTTGCGAAAATGCCTTTTTCCAGGAAATTGATGTCTCGAATGAAAGCGGAATCCCGATTCCGCTTTCATTCGTACCATTCAGCGTTAGCTGAATGGTAACAGAAATATTTTGCTGAACGTGCAAGAAATGGGAAAGGTACGCCGTTATATGAATGAGCGGGCACAAGCGGGCCGCATGGACGATGAGCAGTTCGAAGCGCTGTATATGCGGTACGCCGACGACGTTCTCAGAGTCAGCTTCTTTTACCTGGGCGACAGGCAGCAGGCCGAGGACGTGACCCAGGACGTATTTGTGCGGCTTTTGACCCACGGCCCCGACCTGGAGCCGGGAAAGGAAAAAGCCTGGCTCCTGAAGGTCGCGCTGAACCGGTGCCGGGATCTTTGGCGCGCCGCCTGGGTAAAGCGGGTGGTGCTGGGCAGCCCGGCGCTGGAATTGACTCCCGCGCCGGACCAGATGGATGACCGGCTGGAAAAGCAGGAACTGCTTGCCGCCATCCGCAGATTGCCCGGCGACTTTCGGGACGTGATACTGCTGCATTATTATCAAGGCTACGGCATCGCTGAAATGGCCGAGATGCTCAATGTGCCGGAGGGCACCATCTCCAGCCGCCTCAGCCGGGGACGCAAAAAATTAGAGGATATCTTAAAGGAGAGTGGGGCGCGATGAAGAACGTGGAGGAAAGGCTGCGGGCCATGCCGGATATCGCGGCGTCCAGCGGTCTTCAAGCGGACGAACAGCTGAAAAGAAAAATCCTGCGGGCCGCGGAGGGGGCGCCGAAGCAGCGCCGGTTTACGGCAAAGCGCCTGGTGCCCGCGTTCTGCGCGCTGGTGGTGCTGATCGGAGGCATCGCCTTCGCGCTTCCGTCCCTGCGCGGGAACAGCAGCGAGCCGGTTCAGGGCGCGCTGATCGAATCCCATCCCGCCGGTTCTGTGACCACCGGGGAAAAGCTGGCGCTGGACGTGCCGCCGGGAAGCATCTCCATTCACGCCTCCCGGAACCCCTCCTACCGCAGCATCTGGGCCCCCATGAGCGGCGGCAATTTCCCGCTGATTTGCGTGGACGGGCGGTATTACAGAATGCTCACCAATCCCACTTCGATTTCTTCCTCTTTGCTGGGCAGCCAGCTGGGCACGGTGGCCACCTTTACCAGCGAGCCTGCCCTGGCCGGGAAAAGCGGCATCTGCTCCAATACCGTGCAGGCCGGTGAGGCCGTGTACGCCGTCAGCGGCATGAACGGCGCCATGGCTGCGGCAAATGTGAACGGGCAGATGCGGGTGTTCCAGCGCGTGTCCTTCGGGGACAGCGCTTTGGTGGGCGGCGAAAAGCTCAGCGACACGCTGAAAGCCTCCAATGCCGTGGCGCTTGAGCTGTCCGGCGTGGGCGCGATCAACGATCCCGCCACTGCCCAGCGGCTGGTGAGCGTGCTGGTGAATAACGCTTCCTTTCTCCGGGCGGGCGGCAGCGAAACCAACCAATCCCTGCTGATCCAGCTTAAGTCCGGGCTGGCGCTGCAAATGGCAGTCAACGGCGAGCGCGTGATCGCCTGCGGCACATGGGCCTGCCCCGAGTTCTTTGAGGCGTTCCAGGAGGCCATGCAGTAAACGGACTACAAAATATCGCCATGTCGGAAATGACCGGCATGGCGTTTTTTGTATGCGGATTGTTTGGAATCATACGGATGCGAAGCTTATTCTTCCGCCGGGGTTTCTTTCAGTATCGTGGCTTCAAATTCCGCAGCCGGAAGCGGTTTGGAGAAATAATAGCCCTGCACAAGCGCGCACCCCATTTTCTTGAGCAGCAGCATTTGGGTTTCCGTTTCCACGCCTTCGGCGACGACAGGCACCTTCAGGTTGCTCGCAATATCGAGGATCAGCTCCACCAGCCGGACATCCTTTTCGTCGTGCTCGATGTTCTGAATGAATCCCATATCCATTTTCAAAATATCGATGGGAATGGAAGAAAGCATGTTCAGGGAGGAATAACCGGAGCCGAAATCATCCATTTCGATCTTGTAGCCCTTGGCGCGCAGCCGCTGAATCACGCGCCGCAGGTGTTCGGCATCCTCCGTATAGGCGGATTCCGTCACTTCAAGATGGAGATACTGGCATTCCAGCCCGTATTCTTCCATCAGGCTGTCCAGGGTTTGCTTCAGCGCAGGATCCAGCGCGTCCACACGCGACAGGTTGACAGAAACCGGAACCGTCACGCCGTACTTATCCCGCCACTGCGCAATCTGCCGGGCCGTTTCCCGCCACACGTACTTGTCGATTTCGCTGATTTGGCCGTTGGATTCAAACAGCGGGATAAAATCGTTGGGCGGGATCACGCCAAGCTCGGGATGGTGCCAGCGGATCAGGGCCTCCGCGCTGTTGAAGCGCGGCGGTTCGGATTGGATATCGTATTTGTGCTGGTAATAAATCTTGAACTCATGATTCCGCAGCGCGCGTTCAAAGTCATTGAGCAGCCGGTGGTTCAAATCCTCCCGCACGTGCATTTCATGATCGTAAACCATGAGATGCTTTGTGCTGCCGCGAATGATGCTGCTGGCTGTCCTTGCCCGGTCAAACAGCCGCATCGGTTCCACGCCCTCCTGCCAGGGGGCCACCCCCATCCTAAGCCGGATGCTGGCATTGGGGAATAAATCCCGGAACCGTGTCTGGAAGCGGCCAAGCAACGCCTGGTAATTCTCCTGCGGAGAACAGAAAATATCAAACCGGTCTCCCTCAAACCTGCCGCCGATGCCCTCTGCCCGGCTCAGGAAGCTGCGGATTTCTTCGCCGACCGACCGAAGCACCTGGTCGCCGAAATCTTTGCCGTGCAGCTCGTTTACCGTGTGGAACTGCTCAATATTCAAAACGACGGCGTCCATTTTCGGTTCCGGGTTGGCGCGGTGGATGCGGTTGGCATATTCAAAGAAAAAGTTTCTGTTATACAGCCCGGTCAGCGTATCCGTCTCCACCGCCGAAATCAGCTGTCTTTCCTTGTTGGCCCGCCTTTCCGCCAGGATGCCGTGGAGAAGCAGCGCGATGATGACCAGCGCCACCGCAGTCAAAACAGCCAGCACAGCGGCCATATTGTCTCTCAGGTATTCGCCGAAGATCACCTTTTCATCCAGGAAGGAATGGGTGGTCAGCGACGAGTTGATCAGGGAATCCGGAATGAGACGGCTGATTTTGTTAAGGATGGAATAGAGGCAGTCGTCTTCCCGCCGCACGGCGAAGGACAGCTCCATTTCATCGCCCGTAGCCAGCGTGGAAAGCTTGTATTGCTCACAGAGCCTGCTCACCCGGTTGAGCCGGTAATTGCTGACCAGCACGCAGTCCGCTTCTCCCGCGGACACCGCTTTGAAGCCCGCCTCGCTCGTATCGTAGTACGCCGCGTTCCATTGCGGGAAATTGTCCTTCAGGAAGGATTCGTAGTTCGAATTGCCCCGGGTGATGGCCACCGTCATATCCCTGTCCGGCGAAATGCCCTGCCGGTCCGCTGTACGCACCGCCACGTACAGCTCCGTTGTGGCAAAGGGGTCTGTGATGATCACACCCAGCTGTTCCCCGTCGTAAGAGCTGAGGTTCGCGGGAAACAGGCAGTCGATTTTGCCGTTGGCCAGGGCCTGCAGGCCCTCCTCCGTGGAATGGAAGCCATAGGTTTCAAAGCTGAGCTCCGCGTTTTTCTCGCAGGTCCGCGCGAAGGCCAGGATGTCCGACAGCGCTCCTTCCAGCGACTGTGTTTCCCCGTTCAAACCGCAGAAGGGAAGGTAATCCGCCTTATAGCCCACGCGGATGACGCCGTGGTCGTGAAACCACTTCAGTTCATCGGCGGTCAGGAAACCGGTGAGCCCGCTGGCTTTATTGTACTTCGCGGTCATCTGCTCGTTGAAATCCCGGTTGTCCTCCATGATGCGGTTCATGGCCACGTCCAGCTCCTGCTTGATATCCGGGCGGTTCTTATTGATCCCGAAGAAGGAGCTGGCCGCGCCCACCTTGCAAACGGGCAGCACGTCCGCCGTGTTGCCGTAGGTATCCAGCGTCACCAGGGCGTCGATCTCGCCGCGGCCCAGCATGGCCAGGAGCTCCGGGGTTTTTTCCGTCAGCTCCACGATGTCAGGGGACACGCCGTATTGCTGCGACCATTGGATAAACAGCTGTTCCTGGATGCTGTTTTTGTTGACCCCCACCCGCTTGCCGTTGAGGGTGGAAAAATCGTCCGGCCGGATCTCCGTATTATCGGGCGCGATAAAGACATGGTAGTCCTCCGAGCCCATTTCCAAAGCGGAATACAGGATCTTTTCCGCCCTTGCCGCGGTGTATGATACGTCGCTCAGCAGGTCGATCTCCCCCGCGATCAGCTTTTCCAGTAATTCCGACCAGCTGCCTTCCACATATTCATAGCTCCATCCGGTGAAGGTGGCGATGCGCTGCTGGTATTCATAGCCATAGCCGGATCGCCTGCCGAACTGGTCCGTGCGGTGAAAGGCCGATTCATACCAGCCCACGCGCACGGTCTTGCCGGATCCCCCCGAGAGGGCGGCGGCAGGCAGCGCGGCAGAACATGCCAGCACGAGGCACAGAAGGAAGGGTATCGCGCGTTTTCCGTGATGCTTGTCGGCCCGGACTGTTTTCATATTGAGTTCCCCTCTCGCTTGCCAATGTTCGCAAAAGATATGCCCTGTGTTTTGCCTGATCGACGGCTGCTCCATCCTTTCCGCCGCAAACGCGATGCGGGACGGGCAGTCAACCCCAACGCGGAACAGGGGTTCAAAACGTATTTCAAGGCGTAACGGTGAGAAAATCAAGCAAAACCGCGTATACAGGCAGGGCTGCAGTACGTTAAGCGGTGATATGCGCCTGTAGGCAATTCATGATAAGGCTCAAAAACACTTTACTCTATGTATTATAGCACAATTTTCCCGATTTTTCTACCCATAATGAAAAAACAGTTTCTCAAATGGTTACTGCTCAGCCACCCCTGGAGAACCAACGAAGAAACGGAATAAGAGGGGGATTGTCAAGGGGTTCTCCCTTGACTGAAATCCGCAGCGGCGGCGTGTACGGCGCGAGGACGGAAAATTTCTGTAAGGAGCGTAGACGACTGAAAGGAATTTTCCTTCCTTGCGGTTTTTCCGTCCGGAAATCCCACAGGGATTTTAGGAAAAACCGTAGGGGGTTCCCGAAAGGGGGAAGGATTCCCCCTTTCGCGTTACTACGAAGCCGAGGGCTGAGTAGTAACCTCAAATGCATCGCAATATGTCTCAATTTCGGCTGAACTGCCGGTTGACAGGGAATATCAAAGCCTGTATAATGCCAATCAAGAACACGATGCAGCTGCTCAGCGGCCCATCCTCCGGCTGGAAAACCGCTTCTGCGCCGGCCATGTCCACCCTGTCCAGCGTGCCGCCGCCAGCATCCTCCCGGTTTCTCCCGGTTTCCCATTTGTCCCTGGCGGAAGGCGTCGCGGCGGCGGGTGTCAGGGGATAAAACTGTTTGAGGGGTTGAGAAAGGAGACGTATATGGCGCTTTTGACCTGCCATATGTACAGCCATGCGCTGTTTACCAATATTTCATTCAATCTCTGCCTGCCCACTCCCGGCAGCGGGGACAAGGTGGATTATGCCGCATTAAAGCGCGACTACGGCTATCAGGACGGCCTGCCGGTGGCTATTCTGCTGCACGGCATGTATGGCGACGCCGATTCCTGGATCAGGTATTCCAATATCGACCGCTACGCCCAGGACCGCCGGATCGCCGCGGTGACCTGCTCGGCGGGCAACAGCTTTTATCAGGACATGCCCGGCGGCCTTTCCTGGGAAACCTTCTTTACCAAAGAACTGCCCGCCTATCTGCGTGCCCTCTTCCCCATCTCCCCCCGGCGGGAGGACACCTTTATCGGCGGCTTTTCCATGGGCGGCTACGGCGCGTGGCATCTGGGACTGGCCGCGCCCGAGGTATTCAGCAAAGCGGCCAGCATGTCCGGCGCCCTGGACATCGTGAACCTGTACGCCGAGCAGAAAAACATTCCTTCCCCTTCCCCCTTCAACTGGAAAGCCATGTTCGGTGATCCGGACGCTTTGGAAGGCAGCGGCAGCGATTTATTCGCCCAATATCGCCGCTGTGCTGAAGCCGGCTGCGTTCCCGCGCTGTATCAGGCCTGCGGGACGGAGGATTTTCTCTACAAAATGAATCAAAACGTCCGGGAACGCATGCTGGCCATGGGATGCAGCCTGACCTATCACGAAGGCCCCGGAGCGCACGACTGGACCTTCTGGGACCGTGAGATCGGGAACATGCTGGATTGGTTCCTCAAGGACCGGAAAAAGGCCGGCGGCAGCGTCATCATGGGCTGATGCCGAAACGGAAGCAACAGATGACGCGAGAAGGGGCCCTGCGTGTGTCCCCCTGCTTATAAATCATCCGAAAACGCCAAATCACCCGGCGTTTTCTTTTTTTCTGGTCTTTCTTCCCCGCTTTGACATATCATGAAAGAAAGGGGGGATGGCGGATGAGTCTGTCTGAACTGCGCACGAAGGACGTGGTCAACACCATGGACGGGCGGCGGCTGGGCAAGGTGATGGATATTGAGTTCGACGAAAACGACGGCCATGTGGATGCGCTGGTGGTGCCCGGCGAGTTCAAGGTAGGCAATATGATCCGGGGTGAAAAATGCGGTATCGTTATCCCCTGGCAGCGCATCTGCAAGATCGGGGAACATGTGATACTTGTGGAGTTGGAGCCGGGCAGCCTCCCCGATTATTAAAAATGAAATAGAATTGAAATAATTTAGTAAAAAATGTAGACAAATCGAAAGAAAAATGTTATAATTTCTTTCGTGAAGCTTCTTTATGCTTTCGTCCTATGCTATTACGCTTGATAAGGTTTTCCGTTCTGCGCAGGCCAAAGCAGCCGCGCCGGACGTGGAAGGAGGATGCGCTGTGAAGTGTCAGTTCTGCAATTGCGCCGACAGCCGCGTGGTGGATTCCCGGCCGACCGACGACGGCAACTCCATCCGCCGCCGCCGTGAATGCATCAATTGCGGCAGGCGGTTTACCACCTATGAAAAAATCGAGGTGCAGCAGCTGCTGGTGATCAAGAAAGACAATTCCCGGGAATTGTTCGATCCCCAGAAGGTACGCAGCGGCATCATCGCGGCATGCCACAAGCGTCCGGTCAGCGCAGCGGACATCGAAAAAGTGGTCAATTCCATCGAGCAGCTTGCCTATAACAAATTGCAGGAAGAAATCACCACCCGGCAGATCGGTGAAATGGTGATGGAATCCCTGCGCAAGCTGGACGAAGTGGCCTATATCCGCTTCGCGTCGGTATACCGCTCCTTCACCGACATACCCACGTTTATGCAGGAATTGAAAGCGCTTGTGGGCGAAAAAGAAGACGAAAAAGAATGAATGCCCATGGATCCGGGCGACCCGCCAGCAACGGCAGGGTCGCCCGTTTTTTGAATATTTACCCGTTTTTTGAATATTTGCCGAAACGATTGACAAACCGCCGCGAATCCTGATAGAATAAGCAGTAACAATCTGTTACGAATAAAAACGAGAGAAGGCTTTTTCAATGGGCATGACTTATCCGATGCATGTTGCCGGCTTGACGCGCGACCTGCCGCTGTGTAAAGTGACCGATGATTTGTATATAGGCGCGTTTGTGATCTTTGGCGATGTGGAATTGACCAAAGCCTGCGCCCGGGAGCTTCTGAAAAAAGCGCCGGCCTACGACGTGCTCATCACCGCAGAATCCAAAGGCATTCCGCTGGCCTACGAGATGGCCAGGCAGTCGGGCACGAACCGCTATCTGCTGGCGCGGAAATCGCCGAAGCTGTACATGAAAAACGTGTTCACCGTGAAGGTCAATTCCATCACCACCGCCAAGGAACAGCTCCTGTGCATCGATCAGGACGACGTGGATTTCATGCGCGGCAAGCGCGTGCTGATCGTGGACGACGTGATTTCCACGGGCGAATCCCTGCGGGCCGTGGAAGAACTGGTAAAGCAGGCCGGCGGCAACATCGTGGGCCGCATGGCGATCCTGGCTGAAGGCGACGCCACCGAACGGAACGACATCATCTACCTGGAAAAGCTGCCCCTGTTCAATCCGGACGGCACGGTCAAGGAATAAGATCATAGAGCATTCAAGAACCGGCCTGCCGGTTCTTTTATTATCCGGAAAATCGAAAACAAACATTAAAGCAGCCAATTGCAAAAACGTTCGGAAAAATGAAAACAAAATGCGATATTTCACAAAAAAACAGTTGCCGGCCAGGGAAATTCATGCGATAATAACTTCACTCCGACAGCAGGTCGGTGCAATCAAGCCAAAGATTAAAAGGAGGACGAAACCATGCAGAACAACAAGCGCCCCGAAACCATGGAACGCATCACCACGCCGGAATTGGCTCAGGCGTTTATCGCCGAGCAAATTGCCGCCATCAAAGCCCAGGTAGGGGATAAGAAGGTGTTGCTGGCGCTTTCCGGCGGGGTGGATTCCTCCGTCGTGGCCGCGCTGCTCATCCGCGCCATCGGAAAGAACCTGGCGTGCGTGCACGTGAACCACGGCCTGCTGCGCAAGGGCGAGCCCGAACAGGTCATCCAGGTGTTCCGCCATGAAATGGACGCCAATTTGGTATATGTGGACGCGGTTGACCGCTTCCTGGACAAGCTGGCAGGCGTTTCGGAGCCGGAACAGAAGCGCAAGATCATCGGCGCGGAATTCATCCGCGTATTTGAGGAGGAAGCCCGCAAGCTGGAGGGCATCCGTTTCCTGGCCCAGGGCACCATTTATCCCGATATCCTGGAAAGCGGCCCGGTGAAGGCGCATCACAATGTGGGCGGTCTGCCGGACGACCTGCAGTTTGAGCTGGTGGAGCCCCTCAAGTTCCTGTTCAAGGACGAAGTGAGAGTTGTCGGCCATGAACTGGGTCTGCCCGACAGCATGGTGTACCGCCAGCCCTTCCCCGGCCCCGGCCTGGGCGTGCGCTGCGTCGGCGCTATCACCCGCGACCGCCTGGAAGCCGTCCGCGAGAGCGACGCCATCCTCCGGGAAGAATTCGCCAATGCCGGTCTGGAAGGCAAGGTCTGGCAGTATTTCACCATCGTGCCTGACTTTAAGACCGTCGGCGTCAAGAATAACGTCCGCTGCTTCGAGTGGCCCGTGGTCCTCCGCGCCGTCAATACCCGCGACGCCATGACCGCCACCGTGGAAGACGTCCCCTTCGCCCTCCTCCAGAAGATCACCTCCCGCATCACCGCCGAAGTCCCCGGCGTCAACCGCGTCCTGTTCGACCTTACGCCCAAACCCACCGGAACCATTGAGTGGGAATAAACAGCACAATCCCGGAAGCCCAGCAATTACGCGGGTTTCCGGGATTTTTCCATTTCTATTGAGTTCAATTTGAGTACAGTTTCAAAAAATCATGTGGAATCTGCCTTTATCTTCCTGTAGGAGGGAGGATCGGGCAGTCTTTTATTATACAATTCTGGATCGGCATACAGAGGCGTGTTATCTGCCAACATCGTAAGCTCTAACTCTTCCACGACTTCCCCTATCGCCTTAATACCTTCTAATTCGGATTCTGGATATTTCCCTGCTTGATAGTCTGCCCAGCTCGTTTCATAATCACTTACAGCTGTGGCCCACAAGGCAAAGTACTGCAATAAATCTGCATCTCTTATTGTTGAGGCAATGAAACTTATGTCATAATCTTCTCCATTTTCGGTAATAGGGTCAACAATATTCAGTAAAGAACCGACCGCGGGATTAATTCTGATAAGTAACGACGTAGGATCAAAAGAGGATATGTCGCCCTTGTATGCCGGTTTTTGCATACGGGCTTGAATCATAAGTACTTTTGCCCTATACAGCGTCATAAGGATTCCCATAAGGTCGCCATATGTTTGAACTTTGGATGGCCTTTCAGCAACCCCAATTCCGGTGATTGCGTTGATATTTACATTCAGAGCGGATGCAATCCTTTCAATTTGTTCGAGCTGGGGCTGCATTTTATTTATTTCGTATTTCCTGATAGAAACAGGGTGAATGCCAGTCAATTCAGCAAGTTTTGCCTGTGTCAATCCACGATCTGTCCTGAAATACTTGATTCTTTCACCGATGGTTTTCATCTGGTCTCCTCCCATCACGGTAAATTCAATATGATTATAACACAAGGAGAGCGCGAAAGCTACAAAAATTTGCGAATCTGTAGAAAAAGGTATTGACAGAGCGAACACGCTACATTATAATGACTGTGTAGTGAGAGCGAGAACGCTACACAAAAAAGAGAGGAGGAAGAAAAACGTGAAGGACAAGAGCTTCATTACCGCAGCGGAGTTGGCGGAGATGCTGGATGTATCCATCGGCCATGCCTACAAGATCATCCACAAGCTGAACGAAGAATTGGAAAAGAAGGGCTTCATTACTTTCGCCGGCCGAGTTCCGCGTAAGTACTTGGAAGAACGCTGCTATGGACAAGCGAATTCCCTGGCTGGCATTTCAGGTTCTGTTCTGGACGGGTATCAGGATCGGTGAATTGTTGGCGCTCACCTGGGAGGATATTAACCTGGAAACGAAGGTAATGACGATCAATAAATCGTATCAGCGCCTGAAAGGGAAGGACATTGTAACTGCGCCGAAGACGATCAAAAGCATTCGATCCGTCAATCTATCCAGTTTTCTTGTGGAAGATATCCAGGATTACAAAGACAGCGTCTATGATCCAGCACCTGATGACCGGGTTATCCCTGTCACCAAGAGTTTTCTCGAAAAGGAAATGGTTCGTGGATGTAAGCTCAGCGGAGTAAAAAAGATCAGAATTCATGATTGCAGGCACAGCCATGCCAGTTTGTTGATCGAATTGGGATTTACACCCAAGGAAATTGCGGAGCGCCTGGGACATGAAAACATCGAAACAACCTTGAACACTTACTCCCATCTGTATCCAGACAGGCAAGAAAAACTTGCGGATCGGCTTGAACGGTATTATCGTGAGGAATCTGAAAATGACTGAGAAAAAGCGGTATATTGATCACAAAAGAGCGAGAAGCATCACGATCAGCTTTTGGGTTTCTCCTGAAGAATATCGGCAGATGCAGGAAAAGATCAAGCTGACAGGGCTTTCAAAAACGGAATTTATGGTACGCTCTATGTTGGGGCAGCCCATAGAAATCCGTGTAGGAAAGTATGAAAGCGACAGGCTGAGCCTTGAAGTCAGGAGACTAAAGAATGCGCTGGAAGCAACGGAAGTCCCAGAAGAAGCAATCAGCTTGTTATTGGAATGCCGTGCGCTCATGGAGCAGATCATTCAAATCACAAACTCGAAAAAGGACTCTCACCCTGGCAGATGAAAGCCCTTTTGACAGCACAAACGGCGGCTGCCGTGCGCGCCATCGTCCACAACGATATTATAGCACAGCAGCCGCCAAATGCAAAGACTTTTTTGAAGGAGGCTGAAATGAAGTACGTAGCAATACCAGATGAAATCAAAGAATCTGGCCGATTTTGCTGCTGGCGGTTTGAAGAACGGAATGGAAGAAAAACGAAAGTACCATATCGCGCGGATACGGGTGGTTTTGCCAAGAGTAATGATCCCAGCAGCTTCGTTTCGTTTCAAAAAGCGGCAGAAGCTACCGGCTATGATGGAATTGGCATAGGAATTTTCAATGGCATCTGTGCTATTGATCTGGATCACTGCATCACGGAAGACGGGGAATACAGCTCCACAGCAACGGAGATTATTCGGTTGATGCACAGTTATACAGAACAGAGCCCCAGCGGAGACGGGATTCACATTCTGTTTCAAGCGCCAGGCTTCAGATATGACACTTCCCGATATTACATCATGAATCACCAGCAGGGAATCGAAGTCTACGTCGCGGGGGCGACAAACAAATACGTGACTGTAACGGGCAAACGTGTAATTGATTATGATTTCGGGGATCGTACTGAAGAATTGAAAACTCTCCTGGAGCAGTACATGGTGAGGACAAAAGGCAAATCTTCAAGTAAAGATCATGCAGTAAATGCAATAAATGCAGTAAATGCATTGGAAGATGATGAATTGCTGCATCTTGCCATGAATTGCCGAAACGGTGACAGCTTCTGCCGACTGTGGGGTGGAGACACGACCGGCTATCCCTCTCATTCAGAAGCAGATATGGCCCTGTGCAGCCGCCTGGCTTTTTGGACGGGAAAAGATGTGGCCAGGATGGATGCTTTCTTTCGTCGCTCTGGCCTGATGCGGGATAAATGGGATCGGATTCAAAACGGAGTATCCTATGGTGCATTGACCATTCAAAACGCGATCAATCATTGTGTGGATGTATACACACCGAGAAAAAAAGCAGAGCCGGGGCAGCTAATGGAAGCACCGATCAAGGAAATACAAAATGTGGATAAGCCTTCTTTTCCATCAATTGTTCCATTGAAGCCGGAATATAGCGAGTTACCGACGTTTCCAGTAGATTGCTTGCCGCCTGTGCTGCGGGATTATGTTTCAGCTGTCGCCAAACATAGTCAGACAGCACTGGATATGGCGGCGGTGATTGGGCTGGGCGTCCTGGCAGTATGTCTACAGGGAAAGTATCAGGTGGAGGGAGCGCCAGGATATATAGAACCCTTAAGCCTGTATACCGTGGTAATCGCCGCCCCGGGTGAAAGAAAATCCAGCGTTATGCGGGATATGACAAGCTACATATATGAATACGAAAAAGAGTTCAACAAGGCAAGGGAACCGCAGATTCTGGAAAACCGCAGACAGCGGGAATACCTGGAACGTCAGATCAACGGATTGGAAAAGAAATTGGAGCATAAAAGCACGCCGGAAATGGAACGTGAACTGCAAAATCTTCAAGCACAGCTTGATAATCTTCCGGATTTGAAACAGGTACGTTTTACTGCTGATGATTGTTCCAGTGAGGCATTGACCAGTCTATTAGCGAACAGTGGCGGGCGATTTGCGGTAATCTCAACCGAGGGCGGTATCTTTGATATCATGGCCGGGCGGTATTCAAGTAAAGCAAACATCGACGTGTGGCTGAAAGGCCATTGCGGAGATGCCATCCGGGTTGATCGGATGGGGCGAGACGCGGAATACATTCCCCATCCTGCGCTGTCGGCAATTCTCTCCATTCAGCCAAGCGTTCTGGATGAGATTATGGCAAATGCCACCATGACCGGCAGAGGATTGATTGCGAGATTTCTTTATGCCTCGCCACCTTCTCAAATAGGGAAAAGAAGATTTGTGACCGAGCCGATTCAGCCTGAAATCACGGAAGCATACCGCAATATGGTGTTTCAGCTCATGGCGATTCCCTGTGGGATTGACCCCGTAATCCTGCACTTGTCAGAGCAAGCGACCGAAGCAATTGCTGAATGCTTTTCCCAACATGAGAAGTACCTGACAGGCGAAGGTCAGGAAATATCGGATTGGGCCAACAAGTATATTGGTTCCATCCTGCGAATCGCGGGTCTGCTCCATGCTGCGGTATCAGAGAACGAAGGAAAAGAAATAGGCGTGAACACGATGAACAATGCTATTCTCATCGGTCGATACTTCCTGAACCACGCCCGATACGCTTACTCGGTCATGGGAACTGATCTTACCATAGCATGGGGATTTCATAGCCGAGGTTAGGTGTGGTCCAGGCGCTGCCCTGTACGAACAGGATCAGGGGCACGAGTGGTACTTTGGATCGGTCGTCCTGGGGAGCCCAGGGCAGGATAAGTGTCATTTCCTGTCCGTTTTGAGAATAAACTACGTGCTGAATCAATTCCGCCTGGCCTTTCAGCGAAGGGTTCATGGGCAAATGAGCGATTTCCGGAATCACAAAGAATACCTCCTTCAAGAAAAAGAATGGTTTCCCCGACATTTTTCCATCTGTACATCGGAAAACTTTTTCTATATGATGGATATAGGTTATCGGCATTAAGCGCATATGTCAACCATTTTTTGAAAGGCGGGAAGAAGTCTATGGCAATGGGATATCGATGGCAGGAAGAAGAAAATGGCGTTATTACCTTATATCTGAACGAACGGCCTGTATTGTCCGCATCCGCACAAGCGGAGGAAAATGAAACAGGCAAGAGGATCGACACTCGACAAGCAGCGCTGATTGAAGCAAACAGAGAGAATCATTCGCTGACATTGACCTATGAAAACGATGCGGGGCTGCGCCTGACGGAGTATTTGGCGGCGGCTGAAACCGGGGCAATTGCCCAATGCAGCTTATCAAAGAAGGATGGCACGAAGGTCACAACCAACCGCCTGACACCTTTGATCGCCCACGGGAAAGGGGACGAACCCTATTTGTGGCGGGACTTGGGTGCCAAAATGCTGCTGGTGCCCTATGATAACGACATGTGGATGCGGTATGAAACCGCGGCGCTGCGAGCAGGGCGGAAGAGCTACGACGTGACGGTGCTCATGAAGGAGGACACCCGAGAAGGGCTGCTCATAGGAGCTATTGATTTTAATATATGGAAAAATGCCATTGCCTGCCCCGGCATGGACGCCAGGATTTTGGAAGCCCGGTGCGGGCAAGGAGCCAGCGATGAGGGCAGCCATGATTACGCGCCACACGGCGTGATCGAGGGGGTAGAGGTGTTTTCCTCCCGATTCATGATCGCCTATGGCCCTGACTGGCGGGATTTGCTGGAGCAGTATGCCGACGCACTGGCAGAAGAAAGAATGCCCCGCATGTGGGATCGGGGTGTACCCTTTGGGTTTAACAGCTACGCCGGGCTGGCGTTTACCTTAAACGCGGAAAACTTCCGAACCAGCGGGGATTTCGTGTGTAATGAACTGGCACCCCGAGGTTTCCATAACCACGGAGAAACCTACATCAACCTGGATGGCGGCTGGCAGCGAATACCGGAAGAAGACCGGCTGCGCATCAAGGACGATCTGCACGCCAACGGGCAGAAAGCGGGTATCTACGACGCGCCTTTTGCCTGTTTTTATCCCCTGGATCGGGAAATTCCTCTGCTGCCGGGGCACACCTTCGGGGAAATCGTGCTGCGAAATGAAAAGGGCGAATCGTTGCCCCGCATTGACAGGGCTGTGCCCTATGACGTGACCCATCCTTTGTGGCTGGAATGGACGGAAAAGAAAGCCAGGCAGTTCATCGACTGGGGCTATGATTATCTGAAAATCGATTTTCTCAGTCACGGCGGCATGGAGGGCGTACATTACGATCCTGCCACCCGTACCGGGCGGCAGGCACTGGATTATGGCTATCGTGTGTTGGAACGACTGTATGATGAAAGGATCATCGGCAAGCCCTTCTTCATCAGTCTGTCCATCGCACCGTTGTTCCCCTATGGTTTTGGCAACGCCAGGCGCTTTTCCTGCGATGCTTTCGGTTTATCCGAGGATATCGAATATGTGCTCAACGCTCAAACCTATTCCTGGTGGACGGGCGGCAGGCTGTACCAGTTCAATGACCCCGACCACATCGTATTACAGCGCAGCTTCTGCATGCTCAGGGATTCCACGGAAGGGGAAGCCCGGGCAAGATATACCTCCGCTGTGATCGCAGGTTCCGTGATGCTGCTGTCAGAGGATTACGGCAGGCCGGAAGCCAAGGAACGCACCATAAAAATCGCTGGAAACACCGCTGTGAA
Source organism: Clostridia bacterium (assembly GCA_017550745.1). Classification (GTDB taxonomy): domain Bacteria; phylum Bacillota; class Clostridia; order Christensenellales; family Aristaeellaceae; genus RUG563. The sequence goes on from JAFZOG010000135.1 coordinate 52,951, forward strand.
TGCCCTTGCCCGCAGGGGCGTTGTGTTCCGCCCGGTAGACGCAGCGGGAGGATCGGCATGTGCTGTGTATACGGCAGAAATCGACGGTGAAACGTATGTGGCGCTGTTTTGCTGGAAACCAGGCGGAGAAACTGTAAACGTTGATTTGAGAAGAGCAAAACTTCCTTGCGGAACATATGAAGACTTGTGGAGCGGGAAGCGGATCACATCCACTGAACGCTTTCTTTCCTGGACGTTTGAGGAAACGGACGCCATCCTGCTAAAAGAACAATAACGGTCAATGCAAGTCTAAATGTAAGCTGCCTTTTTCAAATTCCACTTTATTTTCTTTCAAATTTGTATTTTGTGGTATTGATAGATACATCCTATACTTTTCCGAAAATATTGACCTGACAAAAAGCCATATACTCCCATCATAATTCCATAGACGGGCATAACACAAAACCATATAATAAAGCCATCAAACGCAGCGATAAGCTGACAAGGAGGAACAGACATGAAGAAGCTGGTTGGCCTGATGCTGGCTGTGATGATGGCGCTGACCATCATGCTGCCCGTCGCCGCTTTGGCGGATGAACCCGTTACCATTTCTTTCTTCGACAAAAACTCCGGCGTGCGCACCTTCGATGACCCCGTGGCGAAAGCCCTGGAAGAACGCACCGGCGTGAAGATCGACCTGATCAGCCCCTCCGGCAACCCCGGTGAAAAGCTGAGCCTGATGCTGGCTGGCCTGAACTACCCGGACATCATCCTGATGGACCGCGGCAGCGACATCGTGAACCAGTACATCGAGGCCAACGCCCTGGTGAACCTGAGCGATTACCTGGACCAGATGCCCAATGTGGTGGCGATGTATGGCGAGACCCTGAACAAGACCCGCTACACCGACGGCAACAATTACTACCTGTCCAATTGGTATGGCTACGATCCCGATCCCGTAAGCGGCTTCATTTGCCGTTATGACTACATGATCCAGCTGTTAGGCCAGGAACGCGCTGATTCTGCCGAGCCCTTCACCTGGAGTGAATTCAAAGCCCTGCTGCAGCAGTTCAAGGATACCATTCCCGATGCGAAAACTCCCCTTGTGATCGGCGATCCCGGCAGTGGCGGCATTAACGGCACCTTCGCCGGCATGAACAGCATGTATCCTTACTATGTGACCGAAGGCAAGCTGTACTTCGCCGTGCGTGATCCTGCTTTCATGACCGCCATCCATGAGATGAATGAACTGTACCGCGAGGGCCTGCTGGATCCCGAATGGACCAGCAACAATCAGGAACTGCGCAACCAGAAGCTGAGCAACAATGGCGTGCTGGCTTATGCAGGTTCCTACTGGGATACCTGGACTCCTTCCGCCGCCCTGCTGGCCTCTGAAAACGAAAATGCTGAATACCTGGCATACAAAGTTATTCCCGACGAAGCCACTTCAGCTGATCTGCCCCTGGCTGGCCGCTCCTCCCTGGGCTGGGACGCCATCGCCATCACCAAGAACTGCAAGAACGTGGAAGCCGCTGTAAAGTTCATTGATTACTGCGCGTCCCAGGAAGGCCAGGACCTGCTGCTGTGGGGCATCGAAGGCCAGGATTGGGAATTCGTGGACGGTGTGCGCACTCCCATCGGCGATATTGTGGCCCGTTACCAGGCTGACCCCTCCAACGTCGTGAACGACACCGGTATCACCAAGTGGACCTGGTTCGTCAAGAACGACGTGCATCCCGATGACGGCACCACCTGCCGCATCTGGTTCAACGAAAAGGACCGCAGCGCTACCTACGCCTATCAGAACCTGACCAACGGCTACTATGACAGCGCTGAATTCGCGAATCTGGAGCCCGCTGGCAGCACCATCGAAGCGCTGATGTACCAGGGCGTGATCGACGTGTTCGACCAGTACTATCCCCGTATGGTAAACGCCTCCACCGTGGAACAGTGCGACGCCCTGTATAATGAAATGATGGCCGCCATGGAAAGCGCCGGCATGGCCGATATCGAAGCCTACATGACCGACATTTACTTCGCCCGTCTTGCGCTGTGGGGGCTGGAACCCGTTTCCAGCAAATAAAGCCTGACCGTTTCATCTCAGCTATGAGATAAGCGAACGAAGCAGGATCGGATGACGTTGCTTCCGGGTAACTTATCTGATCCTGCTTCTGTTTCTGTGAAGGAGGATTTCCAATGACAAGCGTCGCAATGGACGGGAAAAGAAAAAAGTCGCTGAAAAGCAGGCTGCTGGATCAGAAATACCTGTTCCTGCTGATGATTCCCGGCGTGATTTGGGTGCTGGTGATTTGCTACGCCCCTATGACCGGCCTGTATATGGCTTTTACCAATTACCGTCCCTCCCAGAACGGATATTTTTATGATCTGTTCAACGCCAAATTCGTGGGCATGCAATGGTTCCAGTATTTCTTTAACAAGGATTTCGGCATGATCATGCGCAACACCCTGGCTACCAGCGTACTGACCCTGCTGTTTTCTTTCCCCGCGCCGATCATTCTGGCGATCATGCTCAACGAACTCAAGAACATTCGGATGAAGAAATTCATCCAGACGGCTTCGTACCTGCCTTACTTCATTTCCTGGGTTATTGCCGCCAATATCTTCCTCACCTTCCTGTCGGGCGGCGGTTTGATCAACGATTTACTGCTGAGCCTGGGCCTCATTAAAGAGCGAATCCTGTTCTTCCAGCACGGCCCCTATTTCTGGTGGATCATCGCCATCGCCAATACCTGGAAGGCCATGGGCTACAACGCCATCATCTATCTTTCCGCCATTTCCGGCATCGACGAGCAGCTGTACGAAGCGGCATCCATTGACGGCGCCAGCCGGATCAAGCGTATCTGGCACATCACCCTGCCCACCATCCGGCCTACCATTTCCATCCTGCTGATCCTTGCCATCGGCGGTATCCTGTCTACCGGCTTTGAACAGCAATTGCTGATGGGCAATAACGCCATCCTGAACTATTCCGACGTATTGGATACCTACGCTTACCGCTACGGCCTCGCCAAAGGCATGTATTCCTACGGCACCGCCGTTGGCCTGTTCAAATCCATCGTGTCCTTCATCCTGGTGATGAGCGCCAACAAGATCACCGCCAAACTGAACGACAGCGCGCTGTTCTGAGAAAGGAGGAGAAAACCATGACTGTGATCGCAAAGAAGTCCATTCCCAGCCGTATCAAAGAAAAGCGCACAGTGGGCGACTGGATTCTGGATGTTTTCAAGGTCGTTTTCCTGGCGCTGGTTGCCATCGTCACGGTGTATCCTTTCTGGAACATCTTCGTGGTTTCCATCAATGACGCGACTGACGCCGTGCGCGGCGGCATCTATTTCTGGCCTCGTGTGTTTTCTACCGCCAGCTATGCTGAAATCTTAGGCCGCTCCACCTTCCAGCATTCCATTCTGGTCACTCTGGCCCGTACCCTGATCGGAACGCCCCTTGCGGTAATGTGTTCGGCTATGCTGGCTTATCCGCTGGCCCGGAAGGATTTGGTGGGGCACAAATTCTGGAGCCTGCTGTTCGTGTTCACGATGTATTTCGGCGGCGGCCAGGTGCCCTATTACATGGTTTTGAAAAACCTGGGTCTGCTGGATAATTTCTGGGTGTTTATCCTGCCCAATATCATGAGCGTGTACAACATGATCCTCATTCGTTCCTACATCGAATCCATGCCCTCCTCCCTGTTTGAGGCGGTGCGTATCGATGGCGGCAACGACCTGGTGATCTTCTTCAAAATCATCCTGCCGCTGGCCAAGCCCATTCTGATGACGGTGGCTCTGTTCGTGGCCATCACGCAGTGGAACAGTTGGTTCGACGCCTATCTGTATACTTCCTCTCAGAATTTGAAGCCCATGCAGTCCATCCTGGTGGAAATCTTGAATCAGTATCAGACCGGCGCATCCACCTCCCAGCAGATGGCTGCGGGAAAGACGAGCGCAGCTACGGTTACTCCCGATTCTATCCGCATGGCCGCGACGATGGTCGCTACGCTGCCCATCATCATGGTATACCCCTTCATCCAAAAATACTTCGTGAAGGGAATCATGCTTGGGGCTGTCAAAGGTTAATCTTTATGGTATAATCAATTTATGGCGCAGTACATACAGACGCTCTTGTTTGCTGTGCTGCGCCGTTTATCTTGATAGCATCATGACAGGAGGCGGGCATATGACCGAAAAAAACAGCCATGGCTTGGAGACGCCTTCCGTCTTCAAAGCCACGAATTACCATGGCATCGAATACCTGCGTGTCAAGGACAGAACGTTGTATATGAAGACCTGCGGCATTCAGCGCTGTCTGCCGGGCTATGCCTATCCCCACAACGCCAGGGAAGGCTACCACCTGCATGTGGTGCTGGCCGGAAAAGGGATGCTGAGAGCGGAGGGAAAGGAATATCACATCCATAAGGGGCAGATGTTTTTGCTCCGAGAAAGGGACGATATTTTTTATCAGGCGGATCTGGAAGACCCCTGGTATTACGTATGGATCACGTACTGCGGGGAAAACGCAGGCCGGTATATGGCTTACGCGGGATTCCCTGACGGGGTGTATGTACAGGACTGCAATATTGATCCTTCTGAGTTTTCCTCCGTGGTAACGGAAATTCTGGAACGGCCCCACCTGAAAATTTCCAGCGAGTTTTATCGCGCCAGCCTTGCCATCCGTTTTTTATCGCTGGCGGTGGAATCCTGGGAAAAAGGCGGCGACAGTCCCCGGCCCACAAACGATATGACCGTGGACGATTATGTGTATTACGCGGAAAAATTCATGAAAAGCAATTATTCCGGCATCAAGGTGAGCGACGTGGCGGATTATATCGGCATCAACCGCACCTACCTGACGGAGGTTTTCAAGGCGAAGATGCACATGTCGCCCCAGGAATACCTGATGCAGGTGCGCATGGAGAAAAGCCGGGAACTGATTCTCAATACGGACGTGCCCATCTCCGTAGTCGCCAGGGAAGTAGGCTACACCGATCAACTGGCGTTTTCAAAAATCTTCCGTAAAAAATTCGGGCTGAGCCCGGAACAATACAGAAAGAAGAATCGTGATGAGTATTCAATATCATGAACAATCCCGTGTCTTTTCCCTGGAAACGGCGCATTCCCTGTATCAAATAAAAGCTGACGCCACCGGTGTGCTGCTTCATCTGTATTACGGGAAGAAAACGGAGCAGGATATGAGCTATCGTCTCTTCCTTACGGATCGGGGCTTCTCCGGCAATCCTTATGAGCAGCGATTGAATCGGGGCTATTCTTTGGATACGCTGCCCCAGGAATACGCGGGAAGCGGCGTGGGCGATTACCGTCTGCCCGCCGTGCAAACCGTCAGCGAAAACGGCAGCCGCAGCGTGGATTTACGGTTTGTGGATTATCAAGTCGAAAAAGGCCGTCAGCCGTTGAACGGCCTGCCCTTTGTGCGGGAAAGCGCAGACACCGAAACCTTGAAAATAACTCTGCGGGACAGCGTGATCGGTCTGGACGTGGAATTGCTGTATCACGTTTTTCCCGCACTGGATGTGATCGTCCGTTCCGCCCGCCTGATCAATACCGGTAAACAGGCATTGACCATCGAAAAAGCCGCCTCCGCCTGTCTTGATTTTCTGTACGGGGATTATGACGTACTGCATTTCCATGGGCGCCATTGTATGGAACGCATCCCGGAAAGGCTGCGTTTGCCTCGCGGAGTCGCGGCTTTCGGCTCACGCCGGGGCATGAGCAGCCACCACAGCAATCCTTTTGTGGTTCTGTGCGACCGGAACGCCACCGAGAACGCAGGCGATTGCTACGGCTGTATGCTGATGTATTCCGGGAACCATCTGGAAGAAATGGAAGTGGATCAGACGGGCAGCACACGGCTGGTGGTGGGCATTCACCCGGACGGATTCTCCTGGACGCTGAACCCCGGCGAAGCCTTTGAAACCCCGGAAGCCCTGCTTTCCTTCAGCGGCAGCGGCCTGAACGGCTTAAGCCACCAGTATCACGATCTCATCCGGCGGCAGGTCATCGCTCCTCGCTGGCAAAACGTTCAACGGCCCGTTTTAATCAACAGCTGGGAAGCGGCCTATTTTGATTTTGACGCGGAAAAAATTCTGCGCTTTGCCCATTCCGCCAAAGACCTGGGCATCGAAATGCTGGTGCTGGACGACGGCTGGTTCGGAAACCGCAATGACGACAACCGGGGCTTGGGCGATTGGGCCGTCAACGAAAAAAAGCTGGGCTGTACCATGAAGGCGCTTTCTGATCAAATACACGAAATGGGCCTGCAGTTCGGCCTGTGGTTTGAGCCGGAGATGATCAGCGAAGATTCCGACCTGTTCCGCACCCATCCCGATTGGGCTTTGACTGACCCGGATCGAAAACCTATGCTGGCGCGGAATCAAATGGTGCTGAATATGTCCCGGCAGGATGTGGTGGATTATTTGTTTGAATCCATGTGCGCCGTGCTGGACAGCGCGAAGATCGAATATATCAAATGGGATTTCAACCGTTCCGTGGCAAATTGCTATTCCAAAGCCCTTCCCGCTTCCCGGCAGGGGGAGGTGGCCCATCGTTTCATGCTGGGTACCTATCAGCTGCTGGAAAAGCTATTGAAGCACTATCCTGATTTGATGATCGAGGGGTGCTCCGGGGGCGGCGGGAGATTCGATGCGGGGATGCTGTTCTATTGCCCGCAAATCTGGTGCTCCGATGATACGGACGCCATTGAGCGCCTGGAGATCCAGTGCGGCACCTCCTACGGCTATCCTGTCAGCGCCATGGGCGCACATGTATCCGCTGTGCCCAATCACCAGACGGGCCGCGTTACGCCATTCGGCACGCGCGGTGTGGTCGCCCAATCAGGCACGTTCGGCTATGAACTGAACCCGGAAAAGTTATCCGATGAAGAAAAAGAACAAATCAGGGTACAGGTATCGGATTATCATCGATATGCTGATCTGATTGCCCATGGAACCTATTACCGCCTGACGGAACTGAATGTCGAAAAGGACTTTTCCGCCTGGATGTTCGTTTCGCCCGATCAGAAAGAGGCGCTGGTCAATCTTGTCATGACCCACGTGCGGGCCAATAGCCCCGTTCCCTTTGTGCGGCTTCAGGGCCTGCTTGCCTCTGGCCGCTACTGCCTGGAAGGAACGGAGGCCGTCTTCAGCGGCGCGGCGCTTATGTACGGCGGGTTTGTTTTCAAGCATGTACATGGCGATTATGCCGCGGTTCAGGCGCACTTTGTTCTGGATAGATAATGCTTGCCCCGGCTGCGAAAAGATGAAAAAGGGTGATTCGCATGTTTGATAATATCCAAAGAGTACCGGATATTGTGATGGTGGATGATCAACAGGCTCATCTGGATGGCGCGAAAGCCGGATGCTTCTGCCAGAAGGATGCTTGCATAGAAACAGTCAATCATTTGGGCTACTTGTCGGTGTATCTCAGCGCGGGCAGTACCGCTGTCAAAAAGGTGCGACTGCGTTGGCTTTTTGCACAGCGGCTGAAAGGCCAGGTGCTGGGCGACACCTGGGAACGCTCCTATGCAGATTTGGGCTGGCGGAATATTACGCCCGATCAAATGCTCCCATGGTACGTCGTGGTGCATCGGGACACGGCAACGGCAGGTTATGGCGTGAAGGTTCGTCCAGGCGCTATTTGCAGCTGGCAGATCGATCCCGAAGGGATCACCCTGTGGCTGGACGTGCGTTGCGGCGGGGAAGGCGTTTTGCTGAATGGGCGAAAGCTGCTGGCGGCCCAAGTCGTTTGCAGGGAATATGCCAACATCCGTCCCTTTGAAGCCGCAAAAGATTTTTGCCGTTTCATGTGTCAAGACCCGCTTCTCCCCGCTGAACCGGTGTACGGCTCCAATAACTGGTATTACGCCTATGGCCACAGCTCCAGGGAAGAAATCATCGCGGACGCCGCCTATTTGGGAAAGCTGACGCAAGGAATCAAAAACCGCCCGTACTTTGTGATTGACGACGGCTGGCAGCAAAAACGGTATCATACGGACGGAACGTATGAAGAAATTTATAACGGCGGCCCCTGGATGCCCAATGACCGCTTTGGGGACATGGCCTCTTTGGCGGAGAAAATCAAAGAACAGGATGTCATTCCCGGCATCTGGGTGCGGCTTTTGCAGGATGAAAGCCCTGAAATCCCCGATACCTGGCGCTTGCCTCACACCAACGGGCTAGATCCGTCGATCCCGGAGGTATTCAATCACATTCAGGAAACCATTGAGCGCATCGGTCAGTGGGGCTATCGGCTTCTCAAACACGATTTTTCCACCTTTGATCTGACGAACCGCTGGGGCAGCTGCATGCGCTATCAAATGACGGAGGATGGTTGGCACTTTGCAGATCGAAGCCGCACCACCGCCGAAATCGTCGTCAGCCTGTATCAGGCCATACTGGATGCGGCGAAAAAGCACAATATGCTGATTCTGGGCTGCAACACCATTGGCCATTTGGGTGCGGGTCTCATGCACATGCACCGCACGGGCGAGGATACCAGCGGCCTGGTATGGGAAAACACGCTGCGCAACGGCGTCAATACGCTGGCGTTCCGACTCCCGCAGCATGGCGTGTTCTATGATATAGACGCTGACTGCATCGGCATTTCCGATCAAATTCCCTGGGAACTCAACCGGCAATGGGGCGAATTGCTGAGCAAAAGCAGTACATCCCTGTTTTATTCCGTCAAGCCAAACAGCCTGCCGCCGGAACAGGAACGGGAGCTTTCTCGGATGCTGCATGAAAACGCCGTGCATCGTGCGCCTGCGGAACCTATCGACTGGCTGGATACGACTTTGCCCCAGGATTGGCTTCTGGATGGGCAGGAGATCAATTTTCACTGGTATGCTTCCAGTGGTTTCAACCTCAGGCCATAACACTTTTCTGGGAGGTAAAGCGCGATGAAACGATTCATTTTTTCCGCTCCGGGCCGCACGGAAATCAGCGGAAACCATACCGATCATCAGCATGGGTGTGTGCTGGCCGCGTCCGTCAATCTGAAAACCACAGCGACAGTCACGCTGAATGAGACTGGAATCATCCGCGTGATTTCAGAGGGCTATGCGCCGGTGGAAGTAAACGCCGAAGACCTTTCCGTTCACCCGGAAGAAACGAACACCACAGCCGCCCTGATCCGGGGCGTGGCCACCGCGTTTTCCCTGCGCGGCGCGAAGATAGGCGGCTTTGACGCGAAGGTTTCCTCCACGGTGCTGCCCGGCAGCGGGCTCAGTTCTTCCGCCGCTTTTGAGGTGCTCATCGGCAACATCCTGAACACGCTGTTTTTTGAAAACAAACTGGATGCGGTGGAAATCGCCAAGATCGGCCAGTATGCCGAAAACGTGTACTTCGGCAAGCCCTGCGGCTTAATGGATCAGATGGCGTCCAGCGTGGGCGGCATGGTGTTCATTGATTTTGCGAATCCAGGGAATCCCCTTGTGGAAAAAATCCATTTTGATTTTTCCGCTACCGGATATGCTCTCTGCATCATTGATACCGGGGCGGATCACGCCGACCTGACCGACGAATACGCCGCCATTCCCCAGGAACTGAAAGCCGTATGCTCCTTCTTTTACAAAGAATATCTGCGTGATGTGCCTGAAGATGTTTTTGGGAAGCAACTTCCTGCATTGCGCACTGCTGTGGGTGACCGCCCCATCCTGCGGGCCATCCATGTATACAATGAAAATCGGCGGGTATTGATGCAAAAGCAGGCGCTGGCTGATGGCGATTTTGACGCTTTCCTTCGGCTCGTCCGGGAATCCGGCAAATCCTCCTGGTGTCTCTTGCAAAATGTGATCCCCAAGGGGCAAACGAAGAATCAGGAGGTCGCCCTGGCCCTGACATTGGCGGAAAAACTGCTGAATGGCGAGGGCGCTTGCCGAGTTCACGGCGGGGGTTTTGCCGGAACCATCCAGGCGTTCGTTCCCATGAATCGCCTGGATGCTTTCAAAACAGGGATAGGGGAAGCGCTTGGCGCTGGAAAATGCCACGTCCTGTCCATCGTTCCCAATGGCGGAATGCTGGAAAGTGAAACGGAGGAATGATTCATGACTGTTGACAGCCTGCTTTCCTCTTTGGTTCAATACGGAATTGAACGCGAACTGATCGCCGAAAGTGATCGGATGTTCATCCTCAATCAGCTGCTGGACGCCATGAAGCTGCACAGCTATACACCTTCCGAGCCCGCTGTTCTTTCCCTGGAGGAGATTTTACAGGGAATATTGGACGACGCTGTGAATCGTGGGATTTGTGAGGACGACGTCACCAGCCGCGATTTGTTGGACACCAGGCTCATGGGCATCCTGACCCCCTGGCCCCATGAAGTGCGGCGCAAATTTGCCGCGCTGTACGCCCAATCACCCCAAATGGCTACGGATTGGTATTACCGCTTTTCCCAGGATACCGATTATATCCGCCGCTATCGCATGGCGCGGGACGTGCGGTGGGAGGCGGAAACGGAGTACGGGCACTTAGTCATTACTATCAATCTGAGCAAGCCGGAAAAAGACCCCAGGGCCATTGCCGCCGCCCGCAGCGCGCCTCAGTCCGAATATCCCAAATGCCAGCTCTGCGCCGAAAACGAAGGCTACGGGGGCCGGATGAACCACCCGCCCCGGCAGAATCATCGGATCATTCCCGTCACCGTGGCGGGTAGTGATTGGTATTTGCAGTACAGTCCTTATGTGTACTACAATGAACACTGCATCGTATTCAACGCCAAACACACGCCCATGGTGATCGACAGAGAGACGTTCCAAAAGCTGCTTAGCTTTGTGACAGATTTTCCCCACTACTTCGTAGGCAGCAACGCCGATCTGCCCATTGTGGGCGGCAGCATCCTCAGCCACGATCATTTCCAGGGTGGTCATTTCGTCTTCCCAATGGAAAAGGCCCCTGTGGAAAAGAAGGTCAGCTTTGCCGGTTATGAAGATATTCGGGCGGGCATCGTGAAATGGCCCATGAGTGTGATCCGCCTGGCCGGGCCTGATCGGGATCGCCTGATTGATCTGGCGGATAAGATTTTGGGCTGCTGGCGAGGGTACACGGACGAAGCCGCGTTCGTTTTCGCGGAAACTGAAGGGGTTCCCCATAACACCATCACGCCTATCGCCCGGCGCAGGGGGACGGATTACGAATTGGATCTGGTACTGCGCAATAACATCACCACGGAAGAGCATCCTCTGGGCGTTTATCATCCCCACGCCGAACTGCATCACATTAAGAAAGAAAACATCGGGCTCATTGAAGTCATGGGCCTGGCCGTGCTGCCCGCCCGCCTGAAAACCGAACTGACCGAATTGGCGGAGGCGCTCATCTCCGGCACGCCGCTTACCGGCGAGCTGGAAAAGCACGCGGCGTGGGCAGAGGAACTGAAGAAGCAATATACCTTCACCCAGGAAAATGCCGTGCCGATTTTGCGCACAGAGGTGGGCAAGGTTTTCGCCAAGGTGCTGGAACACGCCGGGGTGTTCAAACGCAATCCGAATGGCGAAGCGGCGTTTGAACGGTTCATCGAAGCTGTCAATCAGGAGGGAACAGTATGAATATTTTAGTAACAGGTGGTGCCGGGTACATCGGCAGTCATACGGTGGTGGAACTGCAAAAAGCGGGACACATGGTGGCGATCGTGGACGATCTTTCCAACGCGAAAGCCAACGTCATCGACAGCATCCAGCAGATCACGGGCATTCGTCCCGCTTTCTTTCAAATCGACTGCGCCGACAAAAACGCCCTGCGCACTGTCTTTGAACAGCACCCTGTGGATGCTGTGATTCATTTCGCGGGCTTCAAGGCTGTGGGCGAAAGCGTGAAGAAACCGCTGGCCTATTACCGCAATAATTTAGACAGCACCCTGACGCTCCTGGAGGTCATGGAGGAGTTTGGCTGTAAAAAGTTTATCTTCTCCTCCTCCGCCACGGTGTACGGGCCGAACAATCCCTATCCCTACAAAGAAGAAATGCCCGCCATCCAGTCCTCCAGTCCCTACGGCTGGACGAAGGTGATGATCGAACGCATTTTGACGGACTACACCACAGCACATCCCGATTTCTGCGCCGTGCTGCTGCGATATTTTAATCCCATTGGTTCTCATGAATCCGGCCTGCTGGGCGACGATCCAAACGGTATCCCCAACAATCTGATGCCCTATATCACCCGGGTTGCCGCAGGGCAATTGGAAAAGCTGACCATCTTCGGGGACGATTATCCCACACCGGACGGCACCTGTCTGCGGGATTATCTACATGTGGTCGATCTGGCGGTAGGACATTTGAAGGCGCTTGAATACGCGGTGAAGCATCTGGGTGTGGAAGCTGTCAACCTTGGCACTGGTCAAGGAGTTTCCGTGCTGGAGCTCGTCCATGCCTTTAAACAGGCCAACGGCATCCAACTGCCTTATGTCATCGGCCCTCGTAGGGACGGCGACCTGCCCGCTTTCTGGGCAGACGCGGAAAAGGCAAAGAATTTGCTGGGATGGGAAGCCATGCACAGTATTGAGGATATGTGCAAAAGTGCTTGGGAATTTGCAAAAAAGAAATAAGCAAATGAAGCTCTATCGGGAGATTCTGTACATGAAGCACTAAGATTTTTCATAAGAAAACATAAAAAACGCCTTCAGTCCAATCAAAAGATCGGGCTGAAGGTGCAATTCTTAGAATCAGTCTTCAAGATGCTTGTATTGTGTAACTGCTTTCAGATATTTTTTCGGGTCGCCTTCCAGGATCAATTCAACATAGGCGGCAGGATCGTTGAAGATCAAATAATCCAGTTCTGCTTGTTGGTATAGATTTTCTACTTCTATACGTTCAACTGCCATACAGTCGATTGAAAGAATCGTTCCATTCGTAAGCCAGGCTTCAACACAGTTCGTGTCCATATTGAATTGAGCAAAATACATGTTCATGCTGTTTCCTCCATATGATCAAGGCTTGTATAGATATACTTTGCGGAATAGATCTCAGCAGAATCAAGCTTATGCCACAACTATGCCGCAACTGGATTATCACGTATTATCACAGTTTGGGAAATTAGCACAAAATTCTTAGATTGATTAGCACATATTTTAATGAAGTACTACCAATTTTCATTGTTCTCCCTGAGTTCAAATCTCTCTTTCCCCGGTACTATGTATACGATAGCCTTGTATTCTGGACACGATAGCCCTGTACTATGGACACTATAGCACGATAGCCTCGGCTACCTTCTCCACCGGCACGCCACCCATGCGGTGCAGGTAATACAGATCCACCCGATCCGTCTGCAGCCGAGCCATGGATGCTTCCAGATGACTGCGGATGGTCTTGTAAACACTGCCGCCCGGACCGACACGCAGGAACAGCTTAGTTGCGATGACCACCTGGTCCCGCACATCCTTCAGCGCCTTGCCAACGATGCGTTCGTTGTGACCAATTCCTTCCAGTCCGGGGCTGTAAACCTCCGCCGTATCGAAAAAGGTGCAGCCGTGCTCAAAAGCGTTTTGGATGGCCTCGATGCTGTACTGTTCATCGGGAATCTGGCCGTAGCCATGGGAAAAGGCCATGCAACCCATTCCGATCTCAGAGACCTCAATGTCTCGCAGCATTCTCGTTTTCATGGAATTACTCCGCTTCGTAGGTCGGCTGCCATCCGGCGAACCCGGCCAGTGCTTCATCTGTACGGATGTAATACCGCTTACCCTTGTTCAGTTTGGCGATCTCAGCCATTTCCGCGTCAGTCAGGGTGAAATCCAGGATATCCAGATTGTCTTTGATATGGGCCACATTCTTGCTGCCGGGGATTACCACAAAGCCCATCTGGGTGTGCCAGCGGAGGATGACCTGTGCAGGGCTCTTGCCATATTTCTCACCCAGCTGACGGAAGACCGGTTCCTCGATCAGGCTCTTGTCCCCGTGTCCCAGGGGATACCAAGCCATGAGCCGGATGCCGTACTTGTCCAGCGTCTCGCGCAACTCGTCCTGCGCGAAGTACGGATGTGCCTCCACCTGAATGAACTGCGGCACGATCTCCCATTTGGTCTCCAGCTCGGCTATATAATCGCCCTCGAAGTTGGAAATGCCGATGGCCTTGGCTTTGCCATCCCGGTACGCCTTTTCCAGCTGACGGTACCCGGCCAGCCAGTTGCCTGCGGGCTGGTGGATGTAAAGCAGATCCACATAATCAACACCGAGCCGCTCCAGTGTTTCATCCACGGCGTTGGGGTTCTCGTACTCGCTGGGCCAGAGTTTTGTGGACAGGAAGATTTCCTCCCTGGTAACTCCGCTTTCTTTCATGCCGCGCCCCACAGCGCGTTCGTTGACGTAGGCATTGGCAGTATCGATCAAGCGATAACCCATCTTCAGAGCTTCGCGGACACTGTTCTGCGCGTCCGCAGGAGCCAGCATGAAGGTGCCGATCCCAATCACAGGGCAGGTCAGTCCGTTGTTCAGTTTGATGGTTTCCATGATCATATCCTCCTTTTCAGTTGTGGGCATACCATTGCCCGTCGATTCTGGTGAAGTGTGCGTTTACAGGCAGCGTCCAGGTGCCGGACGCGCCATAGACTTTGGCGGTCAGCGCCACGGACGCTGACAGGGTGGCTTCATCGCCATCTACTGTGATCTTCGGGTTTTGTATGTCATAGGCAAAGTAGTTCAGTGTGCCGTCGGCGATCTCCCCGAAGAATTCCTCCTTGGTCTGTACCTTGCCGGACATGTGCGTAAAGGTCGTGCCGTCCAGATACAGCCGATCCAGGGTATCGATATCCTTGTCAATCATTGCCTGCTGGATGGCTTCGTAAGCAGCAAGTATCTGTGCTTCCTCTGTGGTTGCTCTTTTCATTCCCAATCCCTCCAGCCATGTATCCACCAGTTCACGGGTGCGTTCCGCGTCTTCCTGTGCTACCTTGCCCTGGATGGCCAGCCCCGGCAGCACCGTGCTGTTCGGGAGTGCATTCTCTATCACCCGTTGGGTACCGCTCTGCCCGCTGCCCTCGTGGGTATTGAA
>JAFZOG010000136.1 GCA_017550745.1 Clostridia bacterium
CGCAGATCATGACCTCCAAATCGCCGGTTCGTTCCTGTGAAGACGTGGACGAAACGGCGCTTTCTTATGCGGAGATCAAGGCGCTGTGCGCCGGTGATCCGCGCATCAAGGAGAAGATGGACCTGGATGTGGAAGTGGCGAAGCTCAAACTGATGAAGGCCGACCATGACAGCAAACGGTACAAATTGCAGGATCGCCTGCGCAAATACTTCCCGGAAAACATCAAGCGCGGCAATGAGATCCTGGCAGGCTTGCAGCAGGACCTGGAAACGGTCAGGGCGCATCCGCTGCCCGAAAAAGGGTTTGTGGGCATAGAGATCAAGGGCGATTTTCTGACCGACAGAGAAAATGCCGGCGCTGCCCTGATCCAAGCCTGCAAAGACCTGTTTACCGATCATACCAAGGAAATCGGTTCCTATCGCGGCTTCCCGCTGCATCTGGAATACGACGCCGTCAGCAAAAAGTTTGAACTGACCCTGCGCGGCGCGCTGTCCCATCGGGTAGAGATCAGCACCGGCGTCCTGGGCAATCTGCAAAGGATCGAAAACGTGCTGAAAGGAATCCCGGATCGGATCAATGCCACCAGGCTGGAAATCCAAAACCTGGAGAACCAGGTGGCGGCGGCACAGGAAGAAGTGGCGAAACCCTTTCCCCAAGAGGAAGCCCTGAAGGTGAAAAGCGCGCGGCTGGCCCAACTGGACAGCGAGCTGAATATCGACGCCCATCACGGCGGCGACAGGGAGAATCAGGAAAATGCTTCCGTCGCCAAGCGGAGCCCTTCGCCCGCTCTTTCTTCGTCCGCTGCGTCCCAACAGAAAAAACACAAACAGGAGGCGAGATAAATGTCTGAAAAAACAGAATGGGCAGCCGTTCCCATTTTCAAAGGCTCATGGCAGGAAGCGCGGGATCAGGACGCCATTGATCTGCTGCGCAGATCCAATCAGGCCAATACTGCCTGCGCGAAAGCGATAGAAAAAGTCATTGATGAAAATTGGGACGGAGTGAAGCTGAAAGCAGGCTGCGCTGTACCCATCATAGAGAAATTCGGGATCGACAGGACCATGTACGTCCTGGCGAACACCTTACAGCTCAAGCAATACGACGGGCGTTTCAGCCGGGACAACATAGCCTGGGCGCAGATGGTTCAGATCGAGCAGACGCCCAGGGAGCAGCCCGCTGAAAGGCGGTACTCCTGGGAGATCGGCAGCCATCCCTACAAGCTGGATTTATTCGTGCAGCAGGCGCGGGAGGAAATCGAAGCGATCTCTATTCGGGAAACGCCGGTTTACTATGAGCCGATAGCTTACGCCATGGAAAATGAGGAAATGGAGCCGTATTGGGATTCGTTCCGCTGCAACGCGGCCTGTGCCAAGGATGTGAAGGAAGCCATTGCCGATCATTATGACGGATACCGGCTTGAAAAAGGCGCTGCCGATGCCGTCATTCAAAAGTACGGCCAGGAGCGCACGTTCTTCGTCCTGGCCAACACCATCCAGCTCATGCGGGACGACGGCCGGGTTTCCAGGGACAACATCCAATGGGCCGATACCATCCCGATCCCGCACGGCACCCCGGACGACGAATCCAACCGCAGGCATTTTATGGTGCGGGAGCATCCCGGCCTGTTTGATGTGTTCGTCAAATGGACGCGGCGGGAGCAGGAGCAAAAATCCCGGCTGCCCCTGGCGGAGCAGCTGAAAAAAGCGCAGAGGAACGCCGCACAGCCTGCCGCGTCCGCGCCGAAGAAGAAACAGGAGCAGGCGCTGTAATGGAGGAACGCTACCGAAACATCCGCGTCCGTTTCCGCGTGACCCCGGAAGAAATGGCGGTCATTGAGCGGAAGCAGGCAGAAGCGAACATCATCAACCGGGAAGCGTTTCTGCGAAAAATGGTCATGGAAGGCCGGGTGCTGGTGCTGAATGTCCCGGAGCTGCGGACGATCTCCGCGCTCCTGGGGCATTGCTCCGGCAATCTGAATCAGATCGCCAAACGGATCAACAGCACGGGCCGGGCTTATGAGGGGGAATTATCTGAAACTAAGCAGGAATTGACCGCGCTGGAAAAAGCGGTGCGGACGCTGATCGAGCGGCTTGCTCAAATCAATTCCTGATCCCTGGCGGGAGCGCGTCGTGACCGGCGATTGCTCTCCCGCCGCCATTTTCGTTTCGGAGGACATATGGCAACAAGCAATCTGATCCCCCTTCACGCCCCGAAAAAAGGCACGGCGAAAACGACCATTTACCGCACGATCAGCTATGTGAAGAATCCCGAAAAAACGGAGGGCGGCAATCTCATTACCGCGTATGGCTGCAATCCTGGGCTTGCGGAGGCGGAGTTCCTTTACATGAAGCAGGAATACAGAAAGATCACCGGCAGGCAGCGGGGAAAGGACGATGTGATCGCATATCATCTTCGGCAATCCTTCAGGCCGGGTGAGATCACGCCGGAGGAAGCCAACCGGCTGGGGCAGGAATTAGCGCGGCGATTTACAAAAGGGAAAAACGCCTACATCGTCGCCACGCATACCGACAAGCGCCACATTCACAACCATATCATCATCAGCGCCGTCACGCTGGATCATCAGCGGAAGTTTCGGAATTTTTGGGGATCGTCCAAAGTCCTGCGCCGCCTGAACGATTTTATCTGTGTCGAAAACGGGTATTCCATCGTGGAGCATCCCCAGCGAAAAGGAAAGCATTACAAGGAATGGCTGGGAGATATACGGACGCCGACCCAGCGGGACGGATTGCGCGCCGCCATAGAAGCGGCGCTGGCGCAGCGCCCGAAAGACATGGACGCGCTGCTCGCTCTTTTGCAATCGGCAGGCTGGGAGGTCAAGCGC
>JAFZOG010000137.1 GCA_017550745.1 Clostridia bacterium
ATATTCGTGCCTGCACCAGATATCATGATCCCTTTGCCACGCATAGGAATAGTAGATCGCAAAGCAGCCCATTTCATGCCCGTCGGGCGCTTTTTCACCCGTCCAGAAGACGTCTTCCTCGCCGCCCGTGGCTTTTACCACATCGTTGTCCGCCAGCTTTTCCATGTCCGCCGCTGTTTTTTTCTCTTGTTCCTTGGAGGCGGCGGCAACCGCTTCCCGGATGTCCTTTTCCGTTACGTTAAAGCCCAGCAGCTTTGCCGCCTCCGCATAGTAGCGGATGGCCCCGTCCTCGTCTTTGGGCTTGGCAAGGCCGCTGAGTTTTGCCTGCGCCTCGGGATCGGTCTTGACCGCTTTCAGCAGTTCCTTTACCTTTTCGATTGCCATGATGTTTTCCTCCTATATTTTATCCCAACACTCTCAACCAAGGATCAGGATTGAGGTGTCCTGACACTTATTCTTTTTCCTGCCGGCCGCTATCGCCGCTTCATCGTCTGTCAGGCGCCCAACCTCCGTGCTTCCGTATCGGCCTTCTGCCGTTCCTCCGCGGCCTGGATATGCGCTCGTCAGGGGATTTCCGATTCCTTTTTTTCTCATATTATTTTACCATAAAAAACCAGAAAAATAAACCGCAATCTGCAAATAAATGAGAAAAATTTTGCCAGAAACGTTATTGTTTAGGCAACAAGAAAGAAACCGCTCCGCCGACATCTCGGCGAAGCGGAGTTTTACAGGAGAATAAAAAAGCGGGGGAAAAGCCGGTTTCCCCGCGCGGTTCAGTTCATGGTGTTCCTTCCCGTCAGCAGGCGCAATACAGCTCCAGGATCGCGCCGTACAGCGCGGAAGGAACGGGCAGCATATGCAGCTGGGCCAGGAAGCAGACGGGATCAGGATTCTGCCGGGCGGCCTGCAGGATGCGGTTTTTCAGGTCATAGTCGATTTGCGCCGCGTGCAGCATCTCCTGAAGCCGGGCCGGATGATTCAATTCCGGGATGGCCGGAACAGAATTCCATCGCAGTGTACAGGAAGCCTTTTTTAGGTTCAGCGTCAAAGCGCGGCGGCGTTCGTCATAGGATGCTGTATATGCAGCGTCACACGCATCGGGCGGAACATTGGCGAACCCGTTCAATTCCACCGTATACCGCCGGTTTTCGGGCAGTACGGACGCGTCGCCCGCGGGGGGAAGGATTTCAACGGTCAAGCCTTCCGCCTGTTTCATATGGATTGTCGTCGTTGCTCGGCGGTAAGCGGGGTCGGCGGGGAGCAGGCCGTTATCCTCGATCAGTTCCCCTTCCCCGTCCGCGCCGGGGAACAGCCGAAGCAGCACGCGCTCCGGCAGCGCCGCTCCGTTTGCGGGAATCTCCGTTTCATCCATGGGCAGGATGCCGCCCGCCCTGGCCAGGACAGGAATGGTATCCAAAGGCCGGTACATGTGCAATTGCCTGCCGCCCTGATAGCGCAGGCCGGTAAAGAAATCGGTCCATACGCCGGCGGGGAGATATGCCTCCGTTTCGCTGAGCTGGGAAGCTTTGTCAATGGGCTTTGTGACCGGGCACACGGTCAGGCAGTCGCCCAGGAGATATTGGTTTTTCCGCTGGAAGTACAGCCCCCAGTCCTCCGGGCAGTCGTAATACAGGGGCCGAAGCATCATGCTTCCTTCCTCGCTGGATTTCACATTCTGGCTGTACAGCCAGGGCAGCAGCCGATGGCGCAGGCGCAGGAAGTCCTTCATGACCGCGGCTTTTTCAGCGGAGAACATCCAGGGCTCTTTGCTCATGAAGGGGTTATTGGAGGAATGCAGCCGCATGATGGGCGAGAACACGCCGAACTGCACCCACCGGGTGGTGAGCTCCGGGTCGGCGGCTCCGTGCATGTGCCCGCCGATGTCGTGGCTCCACCAGCCATAGCCGATGTTGGCGGCGGCAGCGGTGAAATAGGGCTGGAACGCCAGAGAAGCCCAGGTGATGCAGGTGTCTCCGGAAAAGCCGACGGGATAGCGATGGCTGCCCGGCCCGCCGTAGCGGCTGAGGATCAGGGGGGAACGGCCCGTTTTCAAGGCGCGCAGATACCGGGTGTGGTTCAGCGTGAACAGCGGGTCGATGCCGGGATCGGTGGTGCCGCCTTTCTGCTGCCAGTCCAGCCACCAGAAATCCACGCCCATGGCTTCCAAGGGTTCAAGCACCGTATCCTCCAGCGCTTTCAGGTATGTTTCATCCGCCGCGTCGAAGGGGAAGGACTTCTGATCCTCCGGTTTTTCTCCCATGGCTTTTGCCATATCGGGATAGAATTCCTCGCAGGGCCGGACGCCGTCCGCCGGGTGGTCGTTCAGCGTTACCTTCAATCCCTGCTCATGCAGCCAGGACAGCAGCTTTTCCGGTTCCGGGAACTTCTCCCTGTCCCAGGTGTAGCCCGTCCAGCCGGTGCCGTATTTCGGGTCGATATCCGTCACGTGCCAGTTTATGTCCAGCACGGACACGGACAGGGGGATGCCTTCCTTTTGAAAGCGCTGCATCAGTTCCCTGTATTCCTGCTGGGTGTAGGGATAATACCGGCTCCACCAGTTGCCCAGGGCGAATCTTGGCACCGCCGGCGTATTCCCGGACAAACGCAGGAAGTCCCGGACAGCGGCCTTGAAATCATGCCCGTAGGCGAACAGGTACAGATCCTCGCCCCGGGGCCGGGCGGGCAGCAGGCGTCCCGATTCGTCCATGCCCATGGAGGCGCTGTCGTCCAGCGCGGCGTAGCCGTGGAAGGACTGAATGCCGTCACCCAGCGGGATTTCTCCGTCCGCCTCGTCCAGCGTGCGGGCGGTGCCGCCCAGATTACGGGAGGAATCGCCGTAGTGCCACACGCTGCCGTACACGGCGAAGGAACCTTTCAGGGTGACGGAGAGGCCCGTGCCGGAGAAGGGCCGCTTGTCGTATTGCAGGCGCACATGCTCGGTTTCCACTGTCAGCAGGCTGCCCGTATCCCTTACGGTAAACTCCGGCACAGGGAATTCCCGGCAAATCGCCAGCTGCGTGGCGGTATCCCGGAACCCGCCGTTTTCCTCGTATTCCAGGCGCAGCAGACGGCTGGTCAGCATGGTAAAACGAAAATTTTTTCCCCGCACCACGGCCCGTGGATCCGGAAGGGGACGGATATGCCAAAGATCAGTCGCTTTCATGGGTGACACCTCTTTTGAAACGGGGCTGCCGCCGGAAAAGCAGCAGCCCCGTTGTTATTCAGTCATGCAAGAATCATTCGACACCAAATTTGTTTTTCCTGCGTCATTCGCCGATATATCGGGCGTAGGCGTTCAGATGGATATTGATTAGGTCCTGCACGCCCATGCGCTGAAGCTGGCTGATGTAGTTTTCCCATTCTTCTTCCACACCGCCTTCGGTGACCCAGTGGGCGTACTGCTGGCTGACGTAGTTCAGGATGTCGGGGCTTAAGAAGCCGATCTGGTCAAGCTCGTCGGAGGTGTAGGCCACCACGGGGAAGGTGTCGCGGACGTATTGGGCGTTCACCGCGTCGTCGGCCAGCTTGATGCCGTCGCCCTCGGTGGTGGGCAGGATGACCTTGCTTTCAAATTCCGCGTTCATGTACTTGGGGCCATGGTCGCGGAAGGAGAAGGTCCAGCAGGAGGTATCCAGGTTGATGCCGGAATCCGCATCGGGCAGCAGCACTTCATAGGTGCCGTCGTCGTTCTTGGCGATCTTGCCGTCGCCGATGGAACCGTAATAGGTCTGCAGGGAGGCTTCGTCGGTGTAGAACTGGTCGGCCCACTCCAGGAGCTTCCCGACGTTCTTGCAGTTCTTGGTGACTACGAATTCATTCTTGCCGTAGTTCAGGAAGGTGGGGTCGGATTCCACGTAGCGGTTGCCGTCGGGGCCGGCCACGGCTTCCACAACGACATAATCCTTGGCGTTGCCCAGCAGCTCGGCGTCCGCCGTCCAGGCGAACACGATACCGGTGCGGGAGCCCGCTTCGGTGTCCTGCACCTTGGCGCGCACCATGTCGGAGGTCTGGGTGAAGTATTCAGGATCCAGCGCGCCGCGGGCATACAGGTCGCGGGCCCACTTGACGGCTTCCTTGTAGTTGTCGGCCATGGGCACGAAATAGGGCTGTCCGTCCGCGTTCAGGCCCATCAGGTTCCCGGCGCGGCTCACCTGCACGCCGAAGGGCAGCAGCAGGTTGTTCAGGTCAAACTGCAGGGAGGAAGCGGCGATGAAGCCGTAGCGGCCCTCGCCGGACTGGGAGAACGCCACCAGCGTGTCGGCCAGCTCGGTATAGGTGGTGGGCATGGGCAGGCCCAGCTCTTCCAGCCATACCTTATTGATGTACATTTCATTGGCGGTGACGGGGCGCATGGGCAGCTTCTTGGGCAGACTCCAGATCTTGCCGTCCGCGTCCATGCAAAGGGCCTTCATATCCGGGTCTTTTTCAAAGATGGCGGTCAGGTTGGGCATATACTGGGGAATGAGGTCGGTCAGCTCCACAAAGTAATCGGTGTTGGGGATGATGTCGCCGTCGGTCAGGGAGATGGAGCCAAAGAAGGCGTCCGGCAGAGCGCTCAGGCCGCTGGCCAGCATCAGGGATTTCTGGTCGCCCCAGGTGCCGTTCCAGTAGGGCTGCCATTCGATGGTCACGCCGGTCTTTTCGCCGATTTCCTTGAGGAAGGCGGTTTCGGTAAAGTCGGTGCCCCACACTTCCGTCCAGCGGACGCAGGCCACGGTGAAGGTGTTTTCGTCCTCGGCGAAGGCCGCGCCCAGGGAGAGCGTCAGGCAGAGGGCAAGCAGGACAGACAGCAGTTTCTTCATGTTTTTTTCCTCCATTTCTTTATGTTCAGGCATTTTCTGCCTTGGAACCGGGTCTGCGTTTTTTCTGGGGGAACCGCTCTTTGCTGCCCAAAGAGCGGTTCCCCCGGAAAACTTGGGTGGGGAATTACCCTTTGAGCGCTCCGATCATGACGCCCTGGTTGAAATACTTCTGCACGAAGGGATACATGGTCATGATGGGCAGGGAGGACACGACGATGGCGCCGTATTTGATGAGGTTGGCTTTGCGGTTCAGGTCGGCAGCAGCGGAGCCGGTCATGGCTGTTGCCGCCATTTCATTGTTGATGAGGATATTCCGCATGACCAGCTGCAGGGGGAAGCGCTCGGGGGAGCGCAGGTAAATCATGGCGTTGAAGTAGCTGTTCCAGTGGCCCACTGCCGCCCACAGCGCGATGACCGCCAGGATGGCCTTGGACAGGGGCAGCACGATCTGGAAGAAGAAGCGCAGGTTGCCGCAGCCGTCGATCTGGGCCGCGTCCCACAGTTCGGCAGGCAGGCTGGTCTGGAAGAAGGTGCGGGCCACCACGATGTAATAGGAAATCACCGAGAAGGGCAGCACCATCACCAGGAAGGTGTCCAGCATGTTGAAGGTGTTGTTCAGGATGATGAAGGTGGGGATCAGGCCGCCGCCGAAGAACATGGGAAAGATGAAGAAGAAGGTGAAGAACCCCCGGCCCACCATGTCCTTCCGGGACAGGGCGTAGGCTACCGGGATATTGACCACCAGCATGATGAGCGTGCCCGCCAGGGTATAGAGCACGGTGTTGCCGTAGCCCGTCCACAGGTTTCCCATGGAAAACAGGTACCTGTACCCTTCCAGGCTCACGCTCCTTGGCAGGAGCAGCACTTCCCCCTTCGCCACCAGATTGGGGTCGCTGACGGAAGCGATGACGATAAAATACATGGGGTAGAGGGCCAGCAGGGTCATGAGCAGGGCGACGGTGTAAATCACGAAGTCGAACGTTCTGTCTGCCTGGCTTTTCCGGATGTGGTTGTGCCGAGCCGTTTGTGTACGCATCCTTTCTCCCCCCTTAGAACAGCGACGTATCGCTGATTTTCTTTGAAATCCCGTTGACCAGCACCAGGATCACAAAGTTGACCACGTTGTTGAACAGCCCGATGGCCGCGGAATAGCTGTACTGGTTGCTCTTCAAGCCCATCTTGTACAGATAGGTGGAGATGATTTCACTGTTGGAGATGTTCAGGTCGTTCTGCAGCAGGTACACCTTTTCAAAGCCTACGCCTAAAATGCTGCCGCAGCGGAGGATGAACAGGGTGATCATGGTGGGCACCAGCATGGGAATGTCGATGGCCCGAATTTTCTGCCACTTGTTGGCCCCGTCCACTTCCGCCGCCTCGTACAGCTGCGGGTCGATGGCGGACAGCGCGGCGATGTACATGATGGAATCCCAGCCTACGTGCTGCCAGACCTCCGTCCATACATAAATACTGGAAAAGGCTTTAGCGCTTCCCATCAGGTCGCCGGTCTGGATGCCAGCCATAGCGCACAGCCTGGGGATGACGCCGGAGGAGGGGGAGAGGAACATGATGATCATGCCGCACATGACGACAGTTGAAATGAAGTGGGGGAGATAGGTGGACACCTGGAAGAATTTCTTGAATCTCCGGGCGTACATCTGGTTGCACATCAGCGCCAGCAGAATGGGCAGCGGGAAGGTGACCGCGATGGTGTACAGGCTGATGACCAGGGTGTTGGTGATGGTATTGGCGAACATGTAGGAGTTGAAATACCTTTCAAAGTATTTCAGTCCCGCCCACTTGCTGCCCCAGATGCCCATGGCGGGCCGGAAATCTTTGAAAGCGATGATGACGCCGTACATGGGCAGATAGGTAAAGCAGATGAAAATGGCAATGGCGGGCAGCATGAGCAGATACAGGCCCCAGTTCTGCCTGATTCTGAGCAGTTTACCACGCCGCCGCAAAAATTGGGTCCGGGTCATCGTTAAGTCACCTCGCGTGATCTGTGGAAAAGTTTATCGTTATACCTTCCAGAAAGATAAGCAGCTTGCGGTTTCAAAGGGAAAGTTTAACGATAAACTCAACTATTGAGATAAAGTATATCGTTAAACTCCTCGTTTGTCAACCCCTTTTTGCAAATTTTCTTATTATTTTTTTAAAAATCGATTGTTACCTAAAAAACCGCAGATAACGAATGCAAAATACTAACTTTTCTGTACGGACTGCCTCTCCACCAGCTTCACGTCCAGCACGATATGCTCATCCCGGAAGGAATCGTCCTCAATGGACTGGAGCAGCAGGCGGACACCCGTGGCGGCTTTTTCCCGAATGTCCTGGCCCACCGTGGTCAGCTCCGGCGTGATGAGCCGGGCGGGCATGGAATCGTCAAAGCCGATAACGGACATCTGGTCAGGCACGCGGATGCCGCGCTCCTGGCAGCCCTTCACAATGCCGCAGGCCAGCAGGTCAGCCGTCGCCACGATCGCGGACGGTTTCTCCCGCATCTCCGCCAGGGCCGCCGCCACCGTTTCCCCGCCCTCCTGGTGTACCACATTGTCAAACAGCCAATCCTTCCGTGCGGTGATTCCGTATTCTCCCAGCGCGTCCAGGTATCCCTGAAAACGATCCTGAATGACCGAGGATTCATAGATGGAAGGCGCGGCAAAGCCAATCTTGCGGTGCCCCTGTTCAAGCAGGTATTTTGTTGCTGTATATTCGCCTTTCCGGTCATCCAGGCATACGGACAGCATTTGCAGGTCGTCGTAATGCCGGTCAAACACCACCAGCGGCGCCTGGCTTTTTTGAATCAGATCCCGGGTCAGCACGTCCTCATGGGGCATGACCAGGATCATGCCGTCCATCTGCCAGGTTTTCTGAATAGCCAGCACCTGCTCAACGCGCTCAAAAGAGCAGATCATCACATAGTATTGCTTCTCCCGCAGCAGTTCTTCCAGACAGCCCACCAACTGGCCCGTGTAAGGGTCAAGCAGCATGCTGGCTGTGGAGGCGTGCCAGATGGGCAGCAGGACGGCAATGATATGCGAGGACTTTGAAATCAGGCTTCGTGCAGCCATATTGGGCACATAATTGTGCTTTTCCATAATGGCCCGGATCCGCTGCTCCGTAGCGGGGGATACCCGGGCGTGGTTATGATTGATGACGTTGGAAACCGTCATCACGCTGACGCCGGCTTCTGCCGCAATATCTTTGATCGTAATCAAGGCAAATTGCTCCTTTGGAGAATTTAACGTTCAACCTTATCATAACGATTTCCTTCCGTTTTGTCAAGTCTGGGCGATCATCGGAACGAAAGGCTTTCACGAAATGATTGCGTGGCCGCAGGGTTCTGAGCCATGATTCCATCGCCAATCAGCCGTTGGGACAGGGCCGGGTTCACCGGCAGCAGGCAGGTGTACACGCAGATTCACAGGGCAAAGATATGCTGCCGCCGATAGGACTTATCCATGTTTTCCCACAGCCATTTGATCTGCTTTCCCATCGTTTTATCTCCCTTTCAGGTCCTGCTCGCAGCTGTTTCGCATCCGCCTCAGGATGCCAGCTTATTTTATGTCGGAACAGACAGAACCGCTTCCTGTTTTTATCCGCCCGCTTCCCATATTTTTGAAGAGAAGCACAAAAGACTTGACTTAGAGTTTCCTCTAAGTTTTAATATAACTGTGGGCAAGCATGATCGGAGAAAACCAGCATGAATTACAGCCAATATGAAAACTATGGGTTTGAAAAATCCAACTCCTTCAATCTCTCCTCCGGACATGCGGGCAGGAATTTGAAAGCGAAGGGGGAAAGGCCCTGCTGCGCTCCCTGGGGATCGCGGGGGATTATGCGGGCATCGGCCACTGCGTTCTCGGCTATGCGGCCCAGGAACCCAAGTCCCCCGCTCCCCGCAAAGCCAGATATATTTACCGTATTTGATTGTCATAGGAGGGTTTTACCATGCAGGATTCCACATTCTATTCCGGCTTTGTGACGCTGGATGAAGAGGGCTGCGCGAAAATCTACCGGATGATGGCCCGTGTATAAAGAAAGCCCAGGGAAAAAGAGGAGGGAAACGCCGTGAACCCGGTAATGGATACGCTGCGCACGGTGCTGCCGGTGCTGCTGATGCTTTTTCTTGGCGCGTTCTGCCGAAGAAAGGCAATCATTTCCCGTGAAGGAATCCAGGCGCTGAAGACGGTGGCGGTGCAGATCGCGCTGCCCGCCGTGCTGCTGCACACCTTCGCCGTGACGCAATACACCTTTCGGGATGTGATGATCCCGCTGATCATGTTCGCCGTGTGCGTCGCCGCATGGCTGCTGGGAAAGGCGCTGGGGCCGCGTCTGGGCATGAAAAGCCCTTTTGTGCCCTATCTGACCACCGGGTTTGAGGCCGGGATGCTGGGGTACGCGCTGTTCACGCTCCTGTACGGCAGCGAGCGGATCCCTTCCTTCGCCAGGATCGATCTGGGACAAGTGCTGTTTGTCTTTACGCTGTATAAGATCCTGCTCAGCCGGAGTGAGGGAAAGCAAATCGCCGCAAAAACGCTGGTCAGGGAAATGGTTTCCTCGCCGATCATCCTGGCCATTGCGGTAGGCGTGATCCTGGGCGCCACAGGGCTGTATCAGGCCCTGATCCCCTCCGGCGTCAGCGCTCTTGTGGATGCCTGCACGGATTTCGTCTCCGCGCCCGCGGCGGCGCTGATCCTGCTGGCCATTGGCTACGATCTGGTGTTTGATGATATCCCGTGGAAGGACGCGCTCTCGGTGGTTGGGCTGAGGCTGGCGATCATGGCGGTTCTGGGAACGGCGGTGTTCTTTGCGCTCAGGCTACTCTTTCCTGAACTGCGCAGCGAGGCGGCTGTCATCCTGATGTTCCTGCTTCCGCCGCCGTTTGTGCTCCCGGTCTTTGCAGCCGGGGAAAGCCAGCGGACGTACGTTTCCGCTTCATTATCCTTATCCACGCTCGTTTCCATTCTGGGCTTTGCCATCCTGGCCATGCTCGGCCTGTAAAACAAGGGGGAGAAACAATGAATTCATGGAAGCATCGAAAAGCGGAAGCCCGTCTGAGGCTTCTGAACCCTGACGGGACCCCCGCGGCCAATTGTCCCGTGCAGGCGGATCAGGTTTCCCATCAATTCCTGTTCGGCTGCGGGGCCTTCGACACCGTGGCGCTGATGAAAACGGAGGATGAACGGAAGAAAGCCTTTCTCCGGGAACGCATGGAAAAATGGCTGGGACTGTTCAATTACGGCACGCTGCCCTTTTATTGGGGGCGGTATGAGCCCGAGGAAGGAAAAACGGCCTATCCTGAAACCATGGCGGCGGCAAAATGGCTGCGGGACAGGGGCGTGCAGGTCAAGGGCCATCCCCTGTGCTGGCACACCGCCTGCGCAAACTGGCTCATGCAGTACGGCAACGATGAGATCCTCCGCCGCCAGCTGACCCGCATCCGCCGGGATGTAACGGCCTACAAGGGTGTGATCGGATTGTGGGATGTGATCAACGAGGTGGTGATCATGCCGGTGTTTGACCGGTATGACAACGCCATTACCCGCATTTGTAAAGAGCTGGGCCGCGTGCCGCTGGTGAAGGAGGTCTTTGCTGCGGCTAAGGATAGCGACCCGGAGGCCGTGCTGCTCATCAACGATTTCAATACCAGCCCGGCCTATGAACATTTGATCGAAGAATTGCTGGAGGCGGGCGTGCCCATCGGCGCCATCGGCATCCAAAGCCACCAGCATCAGGGGTATTGGGGACTGGAAAAGCTGCAAAACGTGCTTTCGCGCTTCTCCCGCTTCGGCCTGCCCATCCATTTTACTGAAAACACTCTCATTTCCGGGGAGATCATGCCCGCCCACATCGTGGACCTCAACGACTGGCAGGTAAACGCCTGGCCCAGCACGCCGGAGGGCGAGGAACGCCAGGCCCGGGAGATCAGCGAGATGTATTCCGTGCTGTTCGACCATCCGCTGGTGGAGGCCGTCACCACCTGGGATTTCAACGATGGTTGCTGGCTCAAGGCCCCCTCCGGATTTGTCCGGGAGGACAACAGCGAGAAGCCTTCCTACGCCGCGCTCCGGGATTTGATCCACGGCGCGTGGGAGACGCATGTTACGCTGAAAACCGATGCGGACGGATGGATCACCCTGGAAGGCTTCAAGGGAAACTATCGGCTCAAAACAAGCCGCGGCAGCGCGTCCTTCGCCCTGAAAGAAGACGGGACATACACATTAACGATTGCGGAATAAGAGGAAAACCCATGTATACGATTCAGGAAGTAAGCAAAAAAACGGGGCTGTCGGCCCACACGCTCCGGTACTATGAAAAAGAGGGGCTCATAAGCTCGGTGGAGCGCAGCCCAGGCGGCATCCGCCAGTATTCCGACGGGGATATGGAGGCGCTTTGGCTCATCTGCTGCCTGAAAAACACCGGCATGTCCCTAAGGGAGATTGCCCACTTCCTCTCCCTGACCCGCCAGGGGGATGAGACGCTGCGCCAGCGTGTGGAGTTCCTGCGGGAGCACCGGGAAAACGTGATGCGCAGGATGGCGGAAATGCAGAAATACCTGGATAAAGTCACCTGGAAACTGAATTACTTTTCGGACAGGCTGCGCGTTTATGAAGCCCGTGAAAAAGGAAAGGATGACGCGCCTAACGGGCACTCGGCAAAGGAGGAGCCATGAAAATGCTGTGGCGGCTGGGCTGCGAAGTTACCTCGTTGCGCTCCTGGCCGCGCCGAAGTCGCTTTCCGCCATGACGGGCATTGTGAAGCGCGGGGTGAGCGACGCGGGCATATGCACTGGAGGGCCGGGTGGTGGAGGAAGGCACCCATGAGGAGCTTGTGGCCCTGGGCGGCAGCTGCGCGCGTATGAACCGCATCCAAAACGCCGCTGCCGGGGGCGTGGTATAAAAGTGACTGATCCCCAAAACATAAGACGGATTAAAAAACAGAAAGCGGGAATGAACATGAAAACCTTGTATTTGGAATGCAGTATGGGCGCGGCGGGCGACATGCTGATGGCGGCGCTGCTGGAGCTGATCCCGGACAAACAGGCCTTCATTGATCAAATGAACGGGCTGGGACTGCCCGGCGTGCGGGTCTCCGCCGAATCCAGCGTCAAGTGCGGCATCACGGGTACGCATATGCAAGTGACAGTGGACGGCGAGGAAGAAGCATCGGAGGACGTTCATGAGCATCATCATCACGAACACAGCCATGAGCATGACCACGAACATCACCACGAACAACATCATCATGAGCATGACCATGAACACCACCATCACCACGCTTCTGCTGCGGACATCGAAGCGGTGATCGACAGCCTGGCCGTATCCGATCAGGTCAAAAAGGACGCAAAGGCGGTCTATGCCCTGATTGCGGAGGCGGAAAGCAAGGTGCACGGGCGTCCCGTGAGCGAAATCCATTTCCACGAGGTAGGCGCCATGGACGCCGTGGCCGACGTGGTGGGCGTATGCCTGCTGATGGAGCAAATTGCCCCGGAGCAGGTTTTCGCTTCGCCCGTTCATGTGGGCAGCGGCCACGTGCGCTGTATGCACGGCATCCTGCCGGTGCCCGCTCCGGCGACAGCGCTGATCCTGACCGGCGTGCCCACCTATGGCGGCCAGGTGCAGGGCGAGCTTTGCACGCCCACCGGCGCGGCGCTGCTCAAACACTTCGTTTCCCGCTTTGGTGACCGCCCGGTCATGACCGTCGGGGCCATCGGCTACGGCATGGGCAAAAAGGATTTCGAGCGGGCCAACTGCGTTCGGGCCTTCTTAGGCGAAAGCGAGGGCGAACGGGAGGCGGTGACGAAGCTGGAATGCAACCTGGACGACATGACCGGCGAGGAAATCGGCTTTGCTATGGAACAGCTGTTCAAAGCGGGAGCGCTGGATGTGTACACCCAGGCCATCGGCATGAAAAAATCCCGCCCCGGCGTGCTCCTCAGCGTGATCTGCCTGCCGCAGGACGCGGACCGGCTGGCAGCCGTGACCATGAAGCATACCTCCACCTTAGGTATTCGCCGCCAGGATATGAGCCGCTATGTGCTGGCCCGCCGCATGGAAACGATCGATACTTCCTACGGCCCGGTGCGGGTCAAAATCGCCTCCGGCATGGGGGTGGAGAAAAAGAAAGCCGAATATGACGATCTCAGGGACCTGGCAGAAAAACACAGTGTAACGCTGAATACGATCAGGAAAGAAGCGGAAGCCCGGCTTACCTGACGAAAATCCTAAACGCCCCTCTCATGATCTTTGTCTCCTTAAAAGCATCTTTCTTTTCGTTCTTTTTTGCAATGCTCGATATTTCCGCAGCGATAGCACAATTCATTGTCGCAAATGCCGTCTTTTTCAAAACAGGAAAGGATATTGTTCACCGTGGTCTCCGCGATGTTGTTTAACGCTTCCTCCGTCAGAAACGCCTGATGGGAGGTCACGATCACATTCGGCATGGAGATCAGCCGGGACAGCAGGTCGTCGTTCAGGATGTGGCCGGATCGGTCCTCAAAGAAGATGTCCGCTTCTTCCTCATACACATCCAGGCATGCCGCGCCGATCTTCCTGGCTTTGATTCCCTCCAGCAGCGCTTCGGCGTCGATCAGGCCCCCGCGGGACGTGTTGACGATGACAACGCCCTTCTTCATCTTGCGGATGGCGTCCGCGCCGATCATGTGCCGCGTCTCATCGGTCAGCGGGCAGTGCAGGGAAATGATGTCGCTGCGTTCAAAAAGCTCGTCCAGTGATACATATTCGATGCCGCTGTCCTTCGCAGGAAAGCGGTCATAGGCGATCACGTTCATACCGAATCCCCGGCAGATGTCAATGAAAATCCTGCCGATCTTGCCGGTGCCGATCACCCCTACGGTTTTGCCGTGGAAATCAAAGCCTGTCAGCCCGTTCAGGGAGAAGTTGAATTCCCGCGTGCGGTTGTACGCCTTATGGATGCGGCGCACGGAGGTCAGCAGCAGCGCCATGGCGTGCTCGGCCACCGCGTAGGGCGAATAGGCCGGAACGTGTACCACATGCACTTTTCCAAAAGCGGCCTGCACGTCCACATTGTTATAACCGGCAGAGCGGAGGGCAATCAGCTTCACGCCGTATGCATGCAGCTTTTCGATGACCGCGGCGCTTACTGTGTCGTTTACGAACACGCACACCGCGTCGCTGCCCTTCGCCAGATCCACCGTATCCTCATTCAGCTTGGTTTCCAGGAAGCGGAACTGTATATCATGCGGACTACCATAGCGTTCAAAGGACGGTTTATCATACTCTTTGGTATCATAAAAAGCAACCTTGATCATGGAATTCCCTCCTCTGTTTCAGCCGACGTTCATTCCTTCACCGACCTGCCGTTTTATTATTCCAAGCCATGTGGCTCATCATGCTTTTTTACTTCACGCCGGAACCTTTCCATCCCTTGAGACCGTGACGACCTGCCGTGGGATGAATTTGCCGCTGGTTTTCAGCGCGTTTTCTGCCGCTCTCTAAGCCCCCGCAGCATATTGACCGGGAAACTGCCCCGTTTCTGCGCTCCGGGTTTTCGTAATCACGCGCCTGCCTACCTGATTTCTCTTGTTTCTTCCAGGATTTCCGCTTCGGTATTATTCTCCATAAACTGTGATATTTCGTTCATCACACTGTCAGCCAGACCATGATATGGAACGATGGCGGCCACGCCGATGACCACGATCCGGTGCGTATCCTGTTCGTCAATTTCTGACACGGAAACGTGAAACCTGTTTTGCAGCTTGGCGACCAAACTGTTAACGATCATTCTCTTTTCCTTTAAGCTGTGTACCCACGGGGCATACAGCCGGAAGGTCATGACAGCAATTCTCATTTTCCATCTCTTTTCTGGCTTGATAGATCGTGCCGGATCGTTTCCCAAATGTACTTCGCCGCGAAATCAGATCCCGCCGGGGAGGCGTGCGCTCCGTCCTCCGCATACATTTCGAGATTGGGCCTGCTTTTCATGTATCCCCACCAGTTTTCACCGACGGGAGCAAGCAACGCCCCGATCTGACCGGCAACGCGCCGATGGGCTTCATTCATGAATTGCTGGGCTTCCGGTTCATTTTTTCTTGCCCAGCATTCATAAATCACGGGGATGCTGCCTGCCGTGCGAATCAACTCGTTCAGCTTGATCGCGGCATCCAAGAACTTTTCCTCCGGGCCAAAAGGGTGGGCGTGCTCCTGGAGAACGACATAATCATAATGGCCATAGAGGATATTGAACCTGACATCCGGTTCCTCCGCGTGCTGGGCAAGATACCAGCCGCCATGCGCAATCATCGTGATCTGGCAGTCATAGCCTTCATCGATTGCGCGGCGCTGTACCATCAGCGGCATATCATTGAAGTAAGTATGGCTGTTGCCAATAAAGAGAATGCGGAAGTGCTTATTCATCGCTGTCTCCTGTTCGATTCATTTTTCAAGGATGCCGTTTTGCTTTGCTATCCTATTATACATAAAATATCACATCTCTACAATACGGAAACGCAAGCAGTATGGTATAGATTTTTTATCCTGTATATGATAAAATCCAGGGAGGAAACATTCATAACCCTGTTTTTCAGTTTTCCGAAAGGAACGTCAAGCGTTGGAGGGAATACCGGATCGTTTGATGTGATTTGCGTAGGGACGGCGCTGGTGGATTTCTTGGATGGATCGAAACGGATGATTGCCTTTTTGATTGTATGATGCGCATGGAGCGTTTTCAAGTTCCCTGGACCATGGAAAGCCCGGATGAAGTAGGCAGGAAAGCAATGGCCGTTGCGCTCAAAGCCAATCCCAAGGTGAGGTGGTATTTTTTCCATAAGTGCCCGGAAATAGCGCAGGCCGTGGAAGAACAGGCTGCGTCAGCGGTCTGCGGGCTTTTGCCTGAACAGATCAGGACTGCTGAAAAGTACGCAAATGAAGGGTGGCGGCACGTGCTGATCGACGAAAGAAACAACTTACAGCAGGGAGGATGAAAGATGGATCGTTCAATTCTGGAATGGCTGCTGGCGGAAGAGACCCCGGAGGTAAGGCTCAGAACAATGAAGGAATATGAGAAACTGCCGGAAAACGACGAGCGCGTCCTTGCATGCAAAAACGCGCTGCTGCAAAGCAAAACATACGAACGCGGACTGAAAAAGCTCAGGACGGACAAGCCCTGGGCGAAGTATGACGCCATCCTGGGTTTTGCCGAATGGGGCCTGACCCGTACCGATATCGGAAAGGATATCGACGAAGAGGTGTTCGCGCTGATCGAAAGCACAGGGTTTAAGATGCTGTGCGGCGAGCCGCTTTTGCTCAGAAACCTGGTCAAGCTGGGGTACGGGCAGGAAATGACCGTGAAAAATGAAATCGACGCCGTTCTCGGGTTGATCAAAGAAGACGGCGGCTTTGGATGCATCAGCACCAACAAAAAGATCAATGATCCCCGGAAACCTCACAAGAGCTGTGCGCGGCTGACGGTGGAGTATCTTTTGCTGGCTGCAGAGCTGCATCTGCAGGGAAACCGGACGGCATGTGAAGACAAGCTGGTGCATTATTTCACCAAACGGAACATTTTCTACCGCACTGACGATATGAAGACGCCCATGGTGGATGTGATGCTGGGCACGTTCTATCCGCCTGACCCCATCAAGATCGGAGCGCCTATGATCGTTTACGCCCTGCGTGCGCTGGGATGCGCGCCGGAGTCTGAAGCGATGCAGGCCGGATACAGCGTACTGGGTCAGCACAGGCTGGAGAACGGGAGATACCTGCTGACAGCGTCCAAAAGCGTACCGGCATTCAAGGTGGGAAATGTCGGAGAAGAGAACAAGTGGGTAACGCTTTACGCGTATATGGCGCAAGAATAAGAGGCGACAGATAAACAGAGAGATTTTGCTGGAAGGCCTTTCGGGGACAGGAAAGACGGCTCCCTTTCATCCAGCGTGTGCACAAAGGTCATCGCCAGCAGATTGGCGGGATGGCAGTGCATCACCACGCGGTTTATCGGATCGGCTTTCAAACGGGCAACGTAGCGCATCATAATGAGAGGGATTCTATCATCTCTTGCCTGACTTCCCGAACAATCTGTTCCCGTTCGGTCATGGCGAATCACTTCCCTCCTGCATCGGGCAGCGTGGAATTGACTTGCAGGCTTCCCGGGCCTGCGCTGTCTGAATGCGGAGCTGGATATGGAGTTGCCCGGCCCAAGGCGTATGCCGACGAAATTAAGCAAAAGTTTTTGGACGGCGAAGCGGACATCGCCCTGCTGGACGGTACAGTGCTTCGCGTGCTGGAGGCCAAACGCGCCGCCCGCAATTCCATGGCGGGGGTGGCAGGGAACGAAGAACAGGCGTACATCCGTCTGGTGCCCGGCACCAACGTGGAGAACGACAAAACTGAACGCTTCCATGAAGTATTGCGGAAGCTGCATTCGAACTCTACGACCCGGCCCGTCAAGGAATTGCAGGGCTTTGCCCGCGCGGCATTGCTGCTTTTATCGTGACGGAGAATGCTTGTATTGCAGGAAAGACTCGCGCGTTTTATACTCTCGGATAAATACAATAAGGAGGAAGAACTCCATGGAAATCAAAAGCAGCCAGTGGATCACCGTTTCTCAGGATATCGGCGGCGTATGCCCGGTATTTAGGCGAGTATTCAGCACAGAGAAACTTATTGAGAAAGCCGAGCTGGAGATCACGGCGTTAGGCGTGTATCAGGCGGAAATCAACGGATGCCGGGCTGGCGATTTCGTACTGGCTCCCGGCTGGACAAGCTACGCTCACCGTTTGCAGGTGCAGACCTATGATGTGACTGCCCTGCTGGGCGCAGAAAACGACCTGCGCGTCACCGTGGGCCGGGGCTGGTTCCGCTCGCCCATGCCCGGCTGGATGGACAGCGAAGACAAGCGGCGGCGTTACGCCCAACCCTGCGGCATGATCGCTCTGCTGCATATTCATTATGCGGACGGGACGGTAGAAACGATCAGGACGGACGAAAGCTGGCAGTGGGGTGAAAGCGCCGTCAAGTTCAGCGAAATTTACGACGGCGAAACCTACGACGCCCGGGTTATTCCCGAGAAATGGCAGGCCGTTTCACTCCTTGATTGGCCGAAGGATATTCTGATCCCGCAGGAGGGCGAAATCGTCCGGGAAACGGAGCGCGTCGCCGCCCGGCGATTGTTCCGCACGCCCAAGAGTGAAATAGTGGTGGATTTTGGGCAGGAGGTCACGGGCTATGTGGAGTTTACGGTGAGCGCCAAAGCCGGGGATGAAGTTCGCTTCCATCACGCGGAGGTCCTGGATAAAGACGGCAATTTCTACAACGAAAATTACCGCAGCGCCAAGGCTCTGGTGGAATATGTCTGCCGGGAAGGGACACAGACCTGGCATCCGCAGCTTACCTTCTTCGGCTTTCGGTATATCAAGCTGCTCTCCTGGGCGAATGATCCCACGCCAAAGGCGGAGGATTTCACTGCCATCGCGGTGCATTCCGATATGAAGCGCACCGGCTGGCTGAAATCCGGCAATGCCGAACTGAACCGGCTCTTTTCCAATATCGTGTGGGGACAGCGCGGTAATTTCCTGGACGTGCCCACGGACTGTCCCCAGCGGGACGAGCGGCTTGGCTGGACGGGGGACGCCCAGGCGTTCATCAAAACCGCCAGCTATTTCTTCGATGTGGAGCGGTTCTTCAAAAAATGGCTGCACGACCTCAAAGCAGACCAGCGGCCCAGCGGCGAAGTGGGCATGGTAATCCCGGACTTCCTGCCGGAGGGAAGCAGCGCAGCCTGGGGCGACGCGGCAACGATTTGCCCCTGGCAGGTGTATCAGACCTACGGCGATCTTTCCGTCCTGGAGGACCAGTTCGACAGCATGAAAGCCTGGGTGGATTACATCACCTCCGTGACGAAAACACCCAACCTGTGGATCGATCATTTCCATTTCGGCGACTGGCTGGGCCTGGACGCGCCTTCCGGCAGCTATAAGGGCAGTACCCGGGAGGATTTCATCGCCAGCGCCTTCTACGCCCATTCCACGGATTTGGTGGTGAAGGCCGGGAAGCTGCTGGGAAAAGACGTGAGCGCCTATGAAAGGCTGCATGAAAACATCGTTTCCGCGTTCCGCGCGGCCTTCCCGGAATACATGACCCAAACCGAGCACGCATTGGCCGCGCACTTCGGTCTTTCGGACGATCCACAGAAAACGGCGGACGCCCTGGCCGAGCTGGTCAGGAAGGATAGCGTCCTGCTTCGTACCGGTTTTGTGGGCACGCCCTACATCCTGCACGTGCTGAGCCATTACGGCCACGCTGACCTGGCCTGGAGCCTGGTATTGAGACGGGAATACCCCGGCTGGCTGTACCCCGTCACAAAAGGCGCCACCACCGTTTGGGAGCATTGGGACGGTATCAAAGAGGACGGCTCCTTCTGGTCCAAGGATATGAATTCCTTCAACCATTACGCCTATGGCGCGGTGGCGGACTGGATCTTTGAGCAGGCGGCGGGCATCCGGCACGCGGAGGACAAGCCCGGTTTCGCGGAATTGATCTACGCGCCGCATCCCGACAAACGCCTGGGCTGGCTGCAAGCCAGGCTGGAAACCCGTCAAGGCCCGATCAGCGCTCTGTGGGTATGTCAGGAGAACGGTGTGCGCTATGAACTGAAAACGCCGGTCAGGACACTGGTTTGCCTGAATGGGGAAGAACGCTGGGTAGAAAAGGGTACATACACCTTTTGGACAGCGGAAGCGTAAGGAGAAAAAAGCGATGCGAAGCATGAAGATCAACCGGGATTGGGCCTTTGGCCTGGGGCAGTTGGATGTAGCCAAACGGATGAGCGGCAAGTTCGGCGATTGCACCGTGAACCTGCCGCACGATTACATGATTGCGGGCGACGTGTACGCCGACGCGCCTTCCGGGGCGGCCAGCGGCTATTACAACGCGGGTGTGGCTTATTATGTGAAGGACATCGATATTCCCGCCGATTGGGAAAACGACCGAATTTGTCTCCGTTTTGACGGGGCCATGATGAACGCCACCGTGGAGGTGAACGGCGACAAGGCGGCCCTCCAGCATTACGGCTATGCGCCTTTTGAAGCGGGTATTACGCGCTTTGTCTATCCCGGTCAGAAAAACCGCGTCATTGTCACCGTGAACCCCAGCATGCAGCCCAATTCCCGCTGGTATTCCGGCGCGGGCCTGTACCGGGGCGTAGAGCTTGTGCATATGCCGAAGCTGCATATCACTTTTGGCGGGCTGTCCGGATTTACGAAGAAGATCGAATACGGCGAGGCGGGGAATCCCGAAACGGCATATGTACAGGTATCCGCCGAAATCAAAAACGAATATACTGAAAACCGGGTGGCGGAAGTGTGGTTTGATCTGATCCGGGAGGACAGCGGGGAAACTGTGCTGTCCCGGAAAACGGCAATGCAGGTCGAACCCCTCTCCACCGGCACGGCCTACATGACCTTGACCGTGGATAAGCCCCTTCTGTGGAACGCGGAAGAACCAAATCTGTATCGTCTGCAAGCGCGGGTCAAGGAGATTGGAATGTACAAGACCCACATCATTCCTTCGGAAAGCCCCACGGAAGATGCAGAAAGCGTGTTGTTTGGCATCCGCACGGTGGAAGCGGACGTGAAGCACGGCCTGAGGATCAACGGAAAATCCGTCAAGCTCCGCGGCGGTTGCCTGCATCACGACAACGGCGTCATCGGCACGGTCAGCCTGTACGATGCGGAAGCCCGGAAGGTGCGAAAATTGAAGGAGGTGGGCTTCAACGCTATCCGCACCACCCACAACCCGCCCTCCGCTGCCCTCATCGAAGCCTGCGACAGGCTGGGCATGTACGTGTTTGACGAAGCCTTTGACGCCTGGGGCATGGGCAAGCAGCCCGGCGATTACAACCAGTATTTTGAAACCGACTGGCAAAAGGATTTGGCTGCTTTCGTGAAGCGGGACCGCTGCCATCCCTGCGTGGTTATCTGGTCCACGGGCAACGAGATCACCGAGCGCGCGGGCCTGGGCAGCGGCTATGTGTGGGCCAGGAAGCTTTCGGAAGCTATCCGTGCCCTCGACCCCAGCCGTCCCGTCTCCAACGCCATCTGCTCCTTCTGGAACGGTCTGGACGATCATTTGCAGGCGAAGCAGATGCGTACATGGCAGGCAAGCGCGGAGAACGGTTTGCAGAACGCCGATTTAGGCGGCAAAAAGGATCTGCTGTGGGAAGAGTATACTGAGGCCTTCGCTAACGGACTGGATATCGTGGGCTACAATTACCTGGAGGACAAATACGAACAAGACCACGAGATGTTCCCGGAACGGGTGATCTTAGGCAGCGAAAACTTCCCCAAAGAAATCGGCATGCACTGGCCCATGATCGAAAAAACGCCCTGGATCATCGGAGATTTCACCTGGACGGCCTGGGATTATATCGGCGAGGCGGGCATCGGCAAGTCCACCTTCTACGAGCCCGGCGATCCCCTGATCGGCAATCCCTGGGGCGCAGGTTCGCCCTTTCCCTGGCGCACGGCCAACGACGCGGATTTCGACATCACCGGCGTCATCCGTCCCCAGGGCGTCTACCGCCGCATCGTATGGGGAAGTAAGGAAACAGCGGTGTTTTCCTACGATCCCGCAAACTTTGACAAGGTGGAAACTCTCTCCAACTGGGGCTTCCCCGGGGTATGGCCCCGCTGGAACTGGCGGGATCAGGAAGGGAAGCAGGTCAAAATCGCCGTGTTCAGCGCGGCGGAGGAAGTAGAGTTGTTCGTGAACGACTTAAGCCTTGGCCGCAAAAAGGCCGGCGAAGCGCTGATCCATGAGATGCCGCTGACCTTCCTGTTTGAGGCCGTCTATCAGCCCGGCACCGTGGAAGCGGTGAGCTATGCGGGCGGCAAAGAGGTTTCCCGCACTGCCCTGAAAACCGCCGGTAAGCCCGCTTCCATCCGCCTGACTGCGGAAACCGCCAGCCTGAAGGCCGAAGGAGCATCCCTGTGCTATGTCCATGCCGAGCTGATCGACGCGGAAGGCAATGTGGTTCCCGATGCTGATACGCTGATGACTGCTCAGGCAACAGGCGCGGCAGAGCTGCTGGGCTTTGGCAGCGGCAATCCCATCACGGAGGAAAACTTCGCAAAAGGCCGCTTTATGAGTTTCCAGGGCCGGGCCCTGGCCGTGCTGCAGGCCGGATACGAAGCGGGCGAAGTCTGCCTGAAAGTCTCCGCGGACGGTATCGGAAGCGCGGAAAGAACGCTGCAGGTTTACAGCTGATACGGCAAGTCTATCTTATTTCTGCTTTTTCCGGTATTGAGCAGGCGTACAGCCGGTAATGTCCCGAAAGCATTGAATAAAATAATTGGGCGTATTGAAGGCCAGCTGATCGGAAATCTGCTGAACGGATAACGCGGTGGATTGCAGCAAAATCTTTGCCTGTTCGATGCGCATGTGCTTTATGTACTGGGAAACGAACTGCCCGGTTTCCTTTTTGAACTTTTCCGTCAGGTAATATTCGGTGTAGCCCACCAGCGCGGCTAAATCAGCGGTTTGTATTTTCCTGTCCAGGCTCAGTTCAATATAATCGCAGCATTTCTGAATGGCGTGGGAATAGTTGGGATTGGTGTGCAGGTAATGCACCCGATAGATAAAATCGTGATACATAGCGTGTGCCAGGGCGGAAAGCTCGCCGGAATCCCGGCAGTTTTCCGCCGTTTGGATGTAGGAATCCCCCAGCGAATAGGCGATTTCCGGCGACAGGCCGCCCTCCATGGCAGCCCGGCACACCAGGGACGTGAATACGATAATGCTCGTTTTCATCTGCCGCAGGGGTTCCTGGCCCTGCACGGGAACGCCGGGGCTCAGGGATATGCTGCGCTCAATGGCGTACTGGTAATTGATATTGCCGGTGCGCACCATCTGCAGCATGGCCTTTTCCGCCTGGTATACCCGAACGCGGTCCCGCTGCTGGGCAGGATCGGGACGAACGTCCCTTCCCTGCAGGGAGACAGAGCTCAGATCAAGGATGCCCAGCCTCTGCCCGGT
This sequence comes from Clostridia bacterium, assembly GCA_017550745.1. Classification (GTDB taxonomy): domain Bacteria; phylum Bacillota; class Clostridia; order Christensenellales; family Aristaeellaceae; genus RUG563. Next base: position 22,817 of record JAFZOG010000137.1, read on the forward strand.
CAGCGTATTATGCACCATGACCACATAACGGGAAAAGACCTCAAAGGACATGACCGGCAGCTCCGGCAGGCCGAGCAGCAGCGTCTGGGCCCAATCGCAGGTTGAAAAATCGCTCAGATAGGGCAGCATGGCCGTGCGGAGCTGCTTTTCTTCCGGTGCTGTGTAAAACACCGGGCCGATCACAAACAACAGGTTCAGGCTCCTGTCCGCTTCCATGGTCAGCGCCCACTGCATCCCGATGGGCGAGCCGATAATGACCGGTTTCGTTTTGCTTTCCTCGGATCGTACATAGGCTTCCGCTTTTTCCTCTCCGCCAAATACCCGGAACGCCTGATCCAGCATATCCTTTTCCCCCTTGGGGCAGGAGGCGGCCACGCACCTGCCCTCCGGCGCATAGCACCAAACGTAAAATTTTTCATTTCCGGGGAGCAGCTTTTCCAGCAAAAGCAGGTTCTGTTCCCCCTGCGTCATCTTCCGTTTTGCCATGATTTTTCCCTTCTTTGCGGCTTTTTCCCATTATAGCAGCAAAAAAACAATTCATCAAGAAACTTCCTGAATTTTTGTAACTTTGCCGGAGATTTTGGCTTTACGCTCCTGTGGGATTCCCGCTATAATGTGTCCAGAAAGTGCAGGAAAAAGCAGATCCCGCACGGAAGATAAAGGAGAGATCGGTATGGCAAAGGAAATCGTAACCCCCGCCGGACAGGACGGCGTTCAGTACCGCAAGGCAAAGCTGTGGCAAATCATTCTCATCGCCTTCAACGCCCTCAATGGCATGGCGGTGTACTTCCTCATCGGCCTGGCCAGCTATTCCGCTTCCATCGGTTACGGCATCGCCACCGTGGCGGTGGGCGGATTGCTGACTTTCACCCGCATCTTTGACGCCATTACCGACCCGCTGCTGGCCTTCCTCTATGACCGGGTGAATACCCGCTTCGGCAAGGTGCGCCCCCTGATGCTGTTGGGCTGGCTGGTGCAGAGCGTGGGCCTGTACTTCATGTTCAATCTCTTTTCCAGCAAGGGCCACGGCATCCCGGTGTTCCTGGCGTGCTATATGCTGTACGTGATCGGCTACACCATCGTAAATATGACCGCCCAGACCCTGCCCGCCCTCATCACCAACGATCCCAAGCAGCGGCCTACCGTGGGCGTGTGGCAAACGGTGCTGAATTACCTGACCCCCATGGCCCTGAACATTGTGGTCTATACCAAGCTGATGCCCGCCATGGGCGGCAATTTCAATCAGGATTTCCTGAACGTGGTCTGCTGGATGTGCATTACTCTCTCTTTTGTGGGTGTGGTGCTTACCTGCCTCGGCGTCTCCCAGTATGACAAGCCAGAAAACTTCAAGGGCATCGGCAAAAGCGAGCGGCTCAAGTGGAAGGACATGGCGAATGTTTTGCGGAACAATAAGCCCCTGCAGAGCTACATTATTTCCGCTTCCTCCGATAAGATCGCGCAGCAGGCTTCCTCGGCTTCCATCGTCAGCACCATGCTCAACGGCATTCTCATTGGCGATATGGGCCTGGCTACGACCCTGAGCATGATCGGTATGCTGCCTTCCATCCTGTTCGCAGCTTACGGTGCGCGGTACGCGGGCAAGCATGGCCACAAGGAATCCATCGTTACCTGGACACGGAACTGCATCATTGCCAATATTGCCATCATCGCGTTCTTTATCATCACCCGCCATACGGTTGGCACCCTGACCATTTCCACCATGGGCGTGACCATGATCGCTTACGTGGCGCTGACCTTTATCACCAATGGCTTTGCCATGTGCGTGACCACCGCCAACAGCGGCTTCATGGCGGACATCATCGACTATGAACTGGACCGCAGCGGCAAGTATATCCCCGCCGTGGTCACCGGCACCTACAGCCTGGTGGACAAAATCGTTTCTTCCTTCTCCGCCGCTATCGCAACCGGCTGCGTGGCGCTCATCGGCTATACCGCGACCATGCCCCAGCCCACCGACCCGGATACCTCCGGCGTGTTCTTTATGACCATGTTCCTGCGCTACGGTCTGGCCATCGTGGGCTGGATCTGCACCTTGATCGCTATGCGCCGCTGCAAGCTGAACAAGGCCGAGATGGTGAACGTGCAGAAGCGCATCGAGGATAAAAAAGCGGCTTCCCAGGCAGCGTATATGGAAGAAGAACTGCATAAAGGAGACTCCGAAAATGCGTAATACCAAAGTTCTGTCCAGCGGCTGGCGCTTTTTGAAAGCTGCCCTGCCTGCGGAAACTGTTATGCCATATCGGGTGCAGGGGGAGCAAATCTCCCTGCCCCACACCTGGAACGCCGTGGACGGTCAGGACGGCGGGAACGATTATCACCGGGGCACGTGCTGGTATGTCCGGGAACTGACCGCGGAGGAACTGAACGGGGAGCACGTCTTCCTGGAAATCAATGGCGCGGCGATGACAGCCGAAGTTTACCTGAACGGAAACAAACTGGCCCGGCACGAGGGAGGCTATTCCACCTTCCGTGTGGAGCTGACCGGCCATCTGGCTGACACCAACGTGCTTGCCATTTCTGTCAGCAACGAGGACAACGGCACCGTCTATCCACAGAAAGCGGACTTCACCTTCTACGGCGGGCTGTACCGGGAAGTCAAGCTGATCTCCGTGCCCAAGGAACACTTTGAACTGGTAAAGGACGGAACGCCGGGGATCAAGGTAACGCCCATTGTCGATTTGGAAAAGCACAGCGCCGCCGTGACGGTGGAAACCTGGCAGAACGCGGAAAATGTGGAAATCACGGTCAACGGGGAAACCCGGCGCGTCCCTTCCGAAAACGGCTGCGCCCAGGCGGAATTTGTGATTGAAAACGTGCGTCTGTGGGACGGGCTGGACGATCCTTTCCTGTATACGGCGGAAGCGAAACTGGACAGCGGCGATACGGTCAGCGCACGCTTCGGGTGCCGGACGTTCCGCTGCGACCCGGAAAAGGGCTTCTTTCTGAACGGGCGCAGCTATCCCCTCCGGGGCGTCAGCCGCCATCAGGACGTAAAGGGCAAGGGCAACGCGCTGTCCTATGAAGATCATAAGGCGGACATGGCGATCATCAAAGAACTCGGAGCCAACACCCTGCGCCTGGCCCATTACCAGCACGCCCAGGAATTCTATGACCTGTGCGACGAAAACGGCATCGTGGTGTGGGCGGAAATCCCTTACATCACCATGCACATGAAGAACGGACGGGAGAATACCCTGAACCAGATGCGGGAACTGATTACCCAGTGCTATAACCATCCCTGCATCGCCGTGTGGGGCCTGTCCAATGAAATCACCGCCGCCAGTGTGGTCAATGAAGATTTGCTGGAAAACCACCGGCTGCTCAACGATTTGTGCCACCGGATGGACAGAACGCGCCTTACCACCATGGCCAACGTTTTCATGCTGGAAACGGACAGCCCCATCCTGGAGATTCCCGACATCAACAGTTACAACCTCTATTTCGGCTGGTATCTGGGCGAAATGAGCCAGACGGACGAATTCTTCGACGAATATCACGCCCAATACCCGGATCGTGTGATCGGTTTCTCCGAGTACGGCGCGGACGCGAACCCCGCCTATCACGCGGAGCATCCCGAACGCAGCGATTATACCGAGGATTACCAGGCGCTGTATCATGAGCACATGCTCAAAATGATCGAGGAAAGGCCCTACCTGTGGGCCACCCACGTGTGGAACCTGTTTGATTTCGCCGCCGACGGGCGGGACGAGGGCGGCAAGCACGGGGAGAACCAGAAGGGTCTTGTGACCTTTGACCGTTCTCTCCGCAAGGACGCCTTCTATCTCTACAAAGCCGCTTGGAACAAGCGGGAGCCCTTCGTCCACCTGTGCGGCAAACGGTATATCAACCGGGCCGTGGAAGAAACGGAAATCAAGGTCTATTCCAACCAGCCTGCCGTGACCTTGTATGTGGACGGCGTAAAGTTTGCCGGGCAAACAGGAAAAACCGTGTTCCGCTTCCGTATTCCGCTGCTTGGCGAGCACCTGATCCGCGCCGAGTCGGGGGAAGCCAGCGATACCATGTGCGTCCGAAGGGTATCTGAGCCGGACGAGAGCTACATCTACAACAAAACCTCCACGGTGGTCAACTGGTTTGACCAGGACGAGCTGAACCCCGATTGCTTCTCCGTGCAGGACACCCTGGCGGAGCTGCGTGCCAACCCCCAGGCCGGGGCGGTGGTCAACGCCATGATGGAAAAGGCCAGCGCGTCCCGCGGCGACGTAGCCGACGCGGTGAAGGATAACCCCGCCTTACAGCGCATGATGGGCCGCATGACGCTTATCAGCCTGCTGAAGCAGGGCGGTGTGGACGAAGAAAGCGTGAAGCAGCTCAACCGGGTATTGCAGGGGATAAGAAAATGAAAACAGCAGTGCAGCAGATCATGCTGGGCACGGTGACGGGAAATGAAAGTCAAGCCCGGAAAACACTCCAGAGAATCAAGGCCGCAGGTTTCGACGGCCTTGAACTCAACCGCTTCATGATCCACCCCACTTCTTTGCTGGTGAGGATGCTGACGAAGGCCGCCGGAATGCCCACGGGAAAAGGCGGGAAGCTAAATTGGGCAAAGCTCATTAAGGAAAGCGGCCTTTCCGTCATCAGTCTGCATACGGATCTGGGCAGTCTCGAACGGGAACCGGAGAAAGTGATGGAGGACGCCAAAACCTTTGGCACGGATACCGTGGTCATCACCGGCATGTACCGCTTTGATTACAGCGATGAAAGCAACGTGCGGGAATTGGCTGCCCGGTTGAACAGGGCGGGAGCGGCGCTCAAACAAACAGGGCTTTCCCTGTTGTACCACAATCATAATGTGGAGCTTTTACAGGTAAAGCCCGGTCTGCAGGCGTATGACATTCTGCTTTCCGATACCGACCCTGAATTTGTGAATTTCGAGTTTGATTCCTATTGGTTCACCGACGGCGGCGCGGATGCGAAAGCCTGGATGCACCGGCTGGGGAACCGCATGAAGCTGTGGCATATCACGGACCGGGGCTTTCGGCTGTCAGGCCCCGTCCTGACGCCCATCCTGAAAGCCGACAGTATGGAACTGGGCACAGGAAACATGGATTTGGACGGCATGAAAGAGATTGCCCTTGCCAACGGCATTCAGGCCGTGGTGCTGGAAAGCCACAAAAACTGGGTGGATAAAGACCCAGTCAAGAGCCTGGAACTCAGTGCCCAATGGCTGAACGGGAGGTTTTGAGCATGGACAAGCGGATGCCCGAAAAATGGCTGGCGAAATGGATCGATCCCGAGCTGCCCCATGACGAAGCGGAAAGACAGCCCGCCTCTTATCTGCGCCGCCGTTTCACCATGGAAAAGGCGGAAAACGCCTGCCTGTATATCACCTGCCACGGGCTCTATACCGCTTTTCTCAATGGGCGGCGCGTGGGTGATTTTGTTCTCGCTCCCGGCACGGGGGATTACCGCAAGCGGTTGACAGTACAGTGCTACGATGTGTCCTCCCTCCTGCGGGAAGGAGAAAACGAATTGACCGTCACCTTAGGCGACGGCTGGTATCGGGGCAATGTGGGCGTGGACGGGCTGAGCAATTACTATGGATCGGATATCGCTTTGCTGTGCCAGCTGGAAGTGAACGGCAAGCCCTGTCTGATCAGTGATGAAAGCTGGGAAGCCAGTCAGAATGGACCTACATGCCTGAACGACCTGCAAATCGGCGAAAGCTATGACGCCCGGATGGAGAAGATCACAGGCTGGCATGGCTTGATTGTCCGGGACTTTGGGTTTTCCAATCTGGCTCCAACGGAAAGCGTACCCATTCTGGAACAGGAGCGCTTTCCGGGCAGGCTGTTCAAAACACCAAACGGAGAAACCGTCCTTGATTTCGGTCAGAACCTGGCGGGCTATACGGAACTGCGTGTTATGGCAAAAGCAGGTCAGAGAATCACCCTCTGGCACGGTGAAACGCTGGATGAAAACGGCAATTTCACCCAAAGTAATTTTGATCCCGGCGAGCGCAACAAGAGCGGCATTCCCCAGCGGCTGGATTATATCTGCAAGGATGGACTGAACGTTTGGAAACCCAGTTTTACGATCTTTGGTTTCCGTTACGCGAAAATTGAAACAGACATGGATCTGACGGACGCTTCCTTCACCGCTATTGCCGTCTATTCGCGGATGCCGCAGACCGGCTTCTTTGAATGCGGGAATGAGGATGTGAACCGCCTGTTTCGGAGCAGCCTGTGGAGCATGAAATCCAACTTCTGCGATATTCCCACCGACTGCCCCACCCGGGAGAGGGCAGGCTGGACGGGGGACGCGGGCGTATTCGCCCCCACCGCCGTGTACCTGGCGGATTGTTACCCCATCCTGCGCAAATGGTTGGGTGAATGCCGTCTGGCGCAGGGAGAAGACGGCCTCGTGCAGAATATCGCCCCGGTCAATAACACGGGCAGTATGATTTCCAATATGCTGCAAGGCTCTGCGGGTTGGGGCGACGCCTGTATCCTGGTCCCCTGGGCGCTGTATCAGGCATACGGCAGAACGGAGATCCTGAAAGAAAACTATGATATGATGCGCCGTTGGCTGGATTTCTGCGGGAAGCGCGCTGCCAGCGCCACCCGCCCGCAGAACGAAAGCAATCCCTGGAAGGAATATCTGGCGGATCAGGGCTTTCATTTCGGCGAATGGTGCCAGCCGGACATCGACAACACCGAGGCCATGAAAAAGGCCATGATGTCAGGCGCGCCGGAGGTCGCTACGGCTTACTATTTCCATTCCGCTTTCCTGCTGTCTGAAATCGCAAGAATCTTAGACAAAACAGAAGACGCGGAAAAATACGCTGCTCTGGCGGACGATATAAAAAAAGCCTATCGTTTCACCTGCACAAAGGAAGGGAAAATTGAATCTGATCGCCAATGCGACTACGTGAGGCCCATCGCTTTTGGGCTGCTGGAAGCGGAAGAAGAACAGCGGGCGGCGGATGATCTCAATGAACTGGTGATTCAAAATGGGTATCATCTGAACACCGGCTTCCTTTCCACACCTGATCTCTGTCGGGTATTATCCGATCATGGCCATGTGGATACGGCCTATCGCCTGCTCCTGCAGGAGGACTGTCCCGGCTGGCTTTACGCCGTAAAACGCGGCGCGACCACGATTTGGGAAACCTGGGACGGCATCCGATCCGACGGCACGGTGCACGATTCGCTGAACCATTATTCCTACGGGGCCATCACCGGCTGGCTGTTCAGCGGTGTGTGCGGCATCCGTATGGCGGCGGGAAAACTGCTGATCCGTCCCTGCCCGCATCCCGCTCTGGGCCATGCTTCCGCGCAATGGGATTCCCCCTATGGCCGCATTGAAAGCGCCTGGCGGTATGAAGGCGAAAGCCTGATGCTTGACGTAACGATTCCCGAAAACGTGCAGGCGGACATCCTGTGGCCGGACGGAAGAGCGGAACGCTCCGCTGCCGGACATTATCACCGGGAAATAGGGGGCTGAACCATGGAATACATCTGCAATCCGGTCAACATCAATTACCGCTATCAGTTCAACGCTGACCCGCGCTTGCACGGACAGATGCAAATCTGCCGGGAAGCCGCCGATCCTTCTATGATCTGCTTCCAGGGACGGTATTACATCTTCGCCTCCATGACGCTGGGCGTGTGGGTTTCCGATGATCTGACACATTGGGAAAACCACCGCCTGCCTCACGAATTACCCCTCTACGATTACGCGCCGGACGTGCGGGTCATGGGCGACTGGGTGTATTTCTGCGCTTCCCGCAGGGAAGAAAACTGCGACCGCTGGCGCACAAAAGACATTCTGAACGGCCCCTATGAGAAGCTCGAAGGCTCCTTCCCCTTCTGGGACCCGAACCTGTTCATTGATGACGACGGGCGGGCGTATTTCTATTGGGGGTGCTCCAATATCACACCGATTTGGGGTGTAGAGCTCGATAAAGAAACCATGCTGCCCTTGGGCGATAAGCGTGTGCTCATCGAAGGGCATCCCTTTGAAATCGGTTATGAGCGGATCGGCGAGGATAACAGCCAGCTTCCCGCTTCGGACGATGAAATCGAAGCGGGTTATCGGGCATTTATTCTGCGCCAGGGCGTGCCGGAGGCACAGCTTCCACCCGAGGTCAGGCCGCTGATCCGCGGTATGTTCTCCCGAAAGCCCTACATTGAGGGAGCCTGGATGGACAAGCATAACGGCACATACTATTTGCAGTACGCCGCGCCCGGCACACAGTACAATACCTATTCTGACGGGGTATATGTATCGGATCATCCCATGGGGCAATTTCGGCTTGCAAAGAATAATCCGTATTCCTATAAGCCCGGCGGATTCCTGCCCGGCGCGGGCCACGGCAGCACCATGCGGGATATACGGGGCAATTGGTGGCATACGGCTACCATGCGCATCTCCGTCAACCACGATTTTGAACGCAGAGTGGGCATCTGGCCCGCGGGCTTTGACGCGGAGGGGGAACTGTTCTGCAACCAGCGTTACGGTGACTGGCCCATGGCGGCAGAGGGTGACCCCTGGCGGAATCCGGCCTGGATGCTGCTGAGCGCGGGCAAACAGGCCGACGCTTCCTCCTGGATAAAGGGGCATGAGCACGGCAAAGCCACGGAAGAAAACGCACAGACCTGGTGGCAGGCGGCTTCCAACGATCGGAAGGAATGGCTGCAAATCGACCTGGGCAAGCCCATGTTTGTCCACGCGGTGCAGATCAATTTCGCCGATGACAAAATTGACATTCCCTGTCCTGGAAAAATCATGGGCGGCAGTCAGGCACGTTATATCGAAGAACGGGATCTGCTGACCCAATGGAAGCTGGAAGCCTCCCTGGACGGTGAAGCCTGGTTTGTGGTGGAAGATAAATCCAGTGCGCAAACCGACTTATCCCATGATCTGATCGTTCGGGAAGACGGTTTTTCCGCCCGGTATCTGAAGCTCTCCGATCTATCCGTTCCTTACGGACAAAAGCCCTGCATATCCGGCCTGCGGGTTTTCGGCCTGGGGCAGGGAGAGAAACCCTCGATCCCCGTTTTCACCGCGAAGCGTACAGGCGATTTGGATATGACGGTGAGTATCACGGCCCAGGCTGACACGGTGGGCTATAATATCCTGTTCGGCGAACGCCCGGACAAGCTGTATCACAGCTATATGGTTTTTGAGCCGGGAGAAAAGCGCGTCGGCGCACTGATCCGTGGACGGGAATATTTTGTGCGGGTGGACGCTTTCAATGAATGCGGCATCTCCGAAGGAAACTGCGTGAAACTGTAAGGAGGACAAGAGCATGGCTTTTCCGAAAGGATTCCTGATCGGCGCCGCCACGGCGGCGCACCAGGTAGAGGGCAACAATATCCACAGCGATTATTGGGCGCAGGAGCAGATGCCCCATTCCAGCTTTACCGAGCCCAGTGGGTTGGCCTGCGACCATTACAACCGCTATGAGGAGGACATCCGGCTGCTGGCGGACGCCGGGCTGAACGCCTACCGCTTTTCCGTCGAATGGGCCCGGATCGAGCCGGAAGAAGGAAAATTCGACGAAGCGGAAATTAAGCACTATCGGAAGGTGATCGCCTGCTGCAAACAGCATGGCGTGGAACCTATCGTGACCCTGATGCACTTCACCAGCCCGGTGTGGCTGATTCAGAAGGGCGGCTGGGAAGCGGAAAGCACAGTTGCGTATTTCAGGCGCTACGCCGCGTATGTGACCGAAAGGCTGGGCGTCGAACTGCGATATATCTGCACGATCAACGAGGCCAACATGGGCTTGCAGCTTGCCGCCATCTCCCGCCGTTTCCGACTGATGGCGGAGCAGGCCCAGAAGCGTCAGGCGGAAGCGGGCAAAGCGGCGGAAGGCACCGTACAGGTGGGCATGAACTTCCAGAAGATGATGGAAAACATGAAATACGCCGCCATGGAAAACGCCCAGGTGTTCGGCACGCCCGATCCGAAGGTTTTCGTTTCCGCCCGCACCCCCGCAGGGGATGACCTGGTATTTCGCGCCCATCAGGCGGCAAAAGAAGCCATCAAGTCCATCTATCCGGAGATCAAAGTGGGCATTACCCTGTCTCTGCATGATTTGCAGGCCCTTCCCGGCGGGGAAAAATATGCCGAGGACGCCTGGAATGAAGAATTCCGCCACTATCTGCCGTACATCCAGGGAGACGACTTCCTGGGCGTGCAGAATTATACGCGCACCCAGTACGGCCCCCAGGGACAGCTTCCCTGTCCTGAAGGCGCTGAACTCACCCAAATGGACTATGAATTCTATCCTGAAGCGTTGGAGCATGTCCTTCGCCGGGCACATGAAGCTTTCAAGGGCGATCTGATTGTCACGGAAAACGGCATTGCCACCGCTGACGACAGGCGCAGGGTGGAGTTTATTCAGCGGGCATTGCAGGGAGTCCAAAACTGTCTGGACGATGATATTCCCATCAAAGGCTATTGCCATTGGAGCCTGCTGGATAATTTTGAATGGCAGAAGGGCTTTTCCATGACTTTCGGGCTGATTGCGGTGGATCGGCGGTCGATGGAAAGAACGCCAAAAGCAAGCCTTCGGTATTTGGGCAGTTGGATTGGAGAATAACCGCCTGTATAAAAAAGGGGGTGACTACAAATGAAGCCCCCCTTTTTTGCGCCCCTACATCTATTTCTTTCGTTAAATTGTATCAAAATGCAATACTACACAGCTATGTAGTTGCTGATTTTGATGCAATGGATAATTGAATTGTAGCATGGAAACCTCAAGAACTATTAGGATTCCTGCGGATAGGGTGTGAAATATTTAAGCATTTCACCTTTGCTTCGCCGCACTGCTGGAGATAAACTTCCTGTTCATGATTCGTGAGCAAGGTCATACAGCTTCTGAATCTTTGGCGGCAGTTGATCCGGCAGCATGGCGCTGATTCCGTCTTCGTTTCCGTCCCGCGTTGCTGTTTCGTAATACCAGCATTTGAACCGGATCATGGCCAGCGTTTTTTCAAACTGCCGCATTTCTTCCTCTACGGCGGCTTTTCTGTCTTCAAACAATTGCTTTCGCAGGGCATAGGTGGCGCTGCCCTCCCTGACCCACGCCATGAACTGTATCATGGCGAATTAGTTGTCAAGGGGGGAAAATAAAAACACAGGTTAAATAAAAACAATAGGGCTCCTTCGCCTATACGACGTGGAGCTTTAGGGCTTTAAACAGGATTTGACATTCAGGGAACCCTCTTGAATAGTAATTGCAGTATGTAATCCATATTATAACGAAGAAAAAACGATCAAAACCTTCAATATGCAAAAAAAGTGTGACATTCTGAAACACACCCCTTTACATTCTTCATTTGCATACGATATAATTGGATCTGAAGTACGAACAAGGGCGGATTATATGCCGTGCTGGTGTACTTCAAAAAACATTCAAAAGATAAAAAAGGGCTTGACAAGCATGATCGACAGAATAAAATTTTCAGGAAGCAGGAAGCAGGAAGCAGGAAGCATAAGCCTGTTCTTTTTGAATACCCATTAAAATACCGCTTCGTACCTTTGAAGTTATTCTTCATTGGAAACGGAGCGGTTTTGTTGTACTCTTAGCGAGTTTTAGAAGACATGATACCTTGCTCATTGAACAACTATGAGATAATGCAATTGCTGTTTCAGAAAAAACGACAAGAAAAGCGCATGGTGGATACTGAAAGGAGAAAAACATGAAACCGAATGTTTCTATCATTATTATCGCTTTTAATGACGAAGCCCACGTTGAAAAGGCCATTCAAAGCGCGCGTTCCCAGTTCCTGGAAAATATTGAAATCATCTGTGTGGATGACGGGTCAAAGGATAACACGTTACAGGTCATGCGGAGAATTGCGGCGGAGGACAATCGAATCAAGGTTGAAACGCAGTCAAACGGCGGCACCCTTTCCGCCAGGTATCTCGGCGTTCAGGCGGTAACGGCTGAATATGTGATGTTCCTGGACTCGGACGATACGCTGGAGCCGGAAGCAGCGGAATTGCTGTACCAGGAAGCGGAGACAAAGCGCCTGGACATATTGGAATTTGGTGTTCATATCGTTGAGGATAAAGCGAATCCGCCGTCCAAGGAAATGCTGGATTTTTTTGCGCGGTATTTCTCTGACGACCGCCCCTCTGTAAAAGGCTTGACCAGGGGAGAGTTGATATACGCTTGTTTTGGGCTGAAAAACATCAGCTGGAACGTGTGGAACAAACTGGTCCGGACAGAAAGAATGAAAGAAGCTTATGCTTATTACCGGGGCGAATATATCAACATGGCGGAAGACATGCTGCTGACCCTGATGCTTCTGAGCGTGACCTCCCGCTATGAGCGGATAAACACCAAATTATACAATTATTCCTGCGGAGGAGGAATGTCGACCGCCAATTCGGACATCAGTTCCTCCGCCAGAGTGAAGCTGTACGGCGAGGTGTCACTTTTGCTTCGCCTGCAAAAAGAATGGATGGAACAAATGCCGAACCCGCCGAGCAACTCCGAAGCGGGCATTGGCGCGTTCCGCCGCCAGGTAAACGAAACTTTTCTGGGCAATCTGCTCTATTCGTGCGCGCCTTCCAAAAGGAAAGAAATGCTTGAATGGATTGGGGCGGGCATTCCCCAGAAAGATTTTTTTGAAGCGCTGATGGAATACCTCTATGTTGATAAACGGTTTCCAGTGGAAGATGCTGTCGTTGCATTACGCGGAAGCCTGGTAACAAAACCGACGATAAAAGAAGTCAAAACGGTGGGCATGTATTATTACCGGCTTTATAACGGCGGCATCGAGCGGGTGATGTCCCTGCTTTCCGTTGTGTTGAAGCGCGCCGGGTATCGCGTCGTGATCGTCACGGAGGAAGGGCCGACCGATTTGGATTATCCTTTGCCGGAGGATGTATGGCATGTCCGGCTGGGAAAGGGTTTCAGCAGCGAGCTGGAACGGGCAGCCCACTGGCAAACCGTCATCGAAGACGAAAAAATCGACGCGATGATTTACCATTCCTGGCTGGATCCCAATTTGCTGCTGGATTCTCTGGCGATCAAGTCAACAGGCGCTTCCCTGCTTGTGCATACGCACTCATCGGCGGATTTCGCGCTCACGATTCCGGATCATCGCTGGGCCAGGCAGGATCGGGTTTACGCACTGGCGGACTGCATCGTTACCCTCTCCGAAATCGACCGTGCCTGGTGGAAAGCGCTGGGATACCGCTGTGCCAGCGTTCCCAACCCCTGCACCTTTGACCTTGAAAAGGTAAAGCCTGTCAGCCTGGAAAGTCAGGATGTGCTGTGGGTCGGCAGGCTGGATCCCATGAAGCAGTACGAAGAAGCGTTTGAAATCGCGGAAATCGTTCACAGGGAGCTTCCGGATTTCCGCCTTCATATTCTGGGGAAGGCGGAAACACAGGAGGAAACCGACCGGATCGTGAACAGTCTGTATGAACGGAAAATGTATTCATATATCATCTATGAAGGGTTCACCCAGAATGTCCTCCCGTACTATAAGCGGGCTTCAGTCCTTCTGTCCACGTCCAGCTGCGAAGGTTTTCCCATGACGTTTTTGGAAAGCAAGGCGCACGGGATTCCGATGGTGGCCTATGATTTGCCTTATGTGGATATGGTCAGGCATCCGAGAGGCATTCTGGTGGTGCCTCAAAAGGACAGAATGGCCGCGGCCAGGAAAATCATTGCTCTGCTAAAGAACCCATCCCTCCGGGATGCCTTGGGGCAGGAAGCCAGGCACAGCGTGGAGGATTTCTACCGGGTGCCGCTGGAGGAAGTATGGCAGGGCATCCTGAACGGCGCCGTCACCGTGGATGACGCGCAGGAAGATCCCGCGCGCGAAAACCTTCGCATGGCGATGTCGCGGGCATTCGACGTGCTGGAGGTTGGAAAGGAAAAACAGCCTGTTATCAAGGAAGTTCCAGTGGAAGTCCGTGTCCCGTCGGAACCGATAATCGTAGAAGTACCCAAGCAGTCGGTCTATACCGAGATGGCTTTACAGGAGCTGCTTAGGATCGCTCAAATCCGCTCCATGCGGCTCACTCATTTTTTCCGGCGCACCGTGAAGCAGGGGTTTAACCGTGATAGAGCGGAACGAAAGGCGTACAGGCGCTGGCTTTGGACGCTTCTGCGCCGCAAAGAGGACGAAACAAAGCTGGATCATCGGTACAATCCGCTGTACAATGTCATTGGAATGCTTGAGCAGGATGTAAAAGCGAACAATTCATGAAAAGAAAGACGCCGTTGAGGTTGTGACGGCCCATCCCACCGATGATCATTCCCGCCTAACAGCTTGATCCAAGGAAGCAGGCTGGCGTAGCATGGAAAACGCGACACGGGGCGGCGCGGCCTTTTGTCGCCCCAGGCGCTTTTCAACATCCCTTTTAACTGCTTAACACGCTAAAAAAGGGTCATCGGCCTCTTATTTCATCCGGAGAGAAAACGAAAGTAGCGATGCTGTCTTTCGCCAGCATCACGGGCCATACCCGATCATGCAGGCGAAGGAAAAGGGACAGGTCTTTACTGTCGGGATTCATCACAACAGCGCAGATCGAACCGTCTGGATTCTGCGCCGCCGTGACTTCCAGGAATCCGCTGTAACGGCTCATGCCGATGCGCCGCGCACCGGGCTGGATGAAGCGGCTGAAATGCCCGATATAATCAAAGGACAGGTTGCGGACCATTTTCCCTGTTTTCACATCATACATCACCGGGGCATCGCAGTAGTTGCCAACATGGTTGGGACCGCCCTGCTCATCCAACAACAGGTTCCAATCCAGGAACACGTTCAGCCCATGGTTCAGGCTGCCGATCATCTCATGGGCATACATCCGGGCGTTGCGCAGCTGGTTGTCGCCTTTGTACAGGCTGTATTCCACACAGCCTTCCGAAAACACGAGCCGTTTGTCCGGGAAGCGGTCATGGATCATTTGCAGCGCCTCAAAATGATCCCCGCTGTACCAGTGCACCGCCACGCCGTCCACCATCTTTTCCATTTCCGCGCCGCGTATGGTCTCGCAAGCCCGGTCGAATGCCCGTTCTTTGTTATGGTCCCAGATCAAAAGGCCGATGTGCTTGAGGCCGTTTTTTTGCAGCGCCGGATACAGATGATCGCGGATGAATTCTCCCTCCTCCGCTGCGGTGAACAGGCAGGAATCCCAGGTCTGGCTTGCCTTCGGCTCGTTCTGGGAGGAAAGGAAACGGGCGTGCATACCGGCCTTCTCTGCTTCCAGGAGGTAGCGGCAGATGTATTCCGCCCATACGGAATAGCATTCTTTTTTCAGCTGTCCGCCATGCTTCCGGGAACCGTTTGTTTTCATCCAGGCGGGCGGTGACCAGGGCGTAAACATCAGTTGTAATGGCCTGCCGGCTGTTTCCTGCGCTTTTAGGAGCAGGGGCAGCACATACCGCATGGGGCGCTCCATATCGAAATGGGCAAAGTCCGCATCGCCGGGCGTATCGTCGGCCGCGTACATTTCACAGGAAAAATCACAGCTGTCGATGGACGTGCGCCCAAAGGAATAGTTCAGGCCCTCGGAGGAGAAATATCCGTCCAGAAACTGCTTCTGGGTATCCTCAGGCATTTGGGAAAACACCCAGCCCGCCGCGTCCGTAAACGCGCCGCCGAAGCCTTCAACGGTCTGATATGTAATCTGAGGATACAGGTTGACCAGATGGTTTTCCTGTCCGCTCCGCGCTGCATCTTCAAGGACTTCCCGAACAGCGCTTTGCTTCTTTCCATCCCGGAACAAGGTTGTAAACTGTTTCATGCCTTTTGATCCTTTCTCCTGTTGTTTGTATGTGTCAACAATGTTCTGTCCTTCCGATAGCTTTTATGCTGATTTCATCCTTCCCATGGAGAGAAGGGAATCTCTGTCCACGGCGGGGCTGAAAAGATATCCCTGGTACAGGCGACATCCGATCTGCTCAAGCGCTTCCTTTTGCTCTGTGGTTTCAACAAATTCAGCGAGCACCTTAAAATCCAGAGACTTTGACAGGTACACGATGGAATTGATGATTTCCTTTGTGCGGTCGTTGGTCAGAATGGACTTGACCAGGTTCCCGTCCAGCTTTACCAGATCAAACTGATTGTGCTGCAGGTACTGGAGAGAGGTATGGCCCATGCTGAAATCGTCCAGCGCGAAGGTGTAGCCGAAAGACCTGATATGTTTGATCAGTTCTCCGGTTTCTTCCGATGTCACCAGCGCCGTTTCCTCTGTGATTTCGATACAGATGTTGCCAGGCTTCAGCTGATACTTTTCAGCCAGCGCTTTCAGGAAAGAAACGATCCTCTTGTCGTAAAGCGTTGACACGGTGATATTGACGCTCAGCTTAAATTTTTCGCCGAAGCATTGCCGGAAGCTCTCTGAATCACGAACTGATTTTTCGATGATGTACGTTTCAAGGTCGTACAGATTGCCGCTTTCCTTGGCGAGATGAACGACCAGCGGCGGATAGATGATCCCATACCGCTTATGGTTCCAGCGCAAAAGGGATTCCGCGCCGATGCAGTGCCCCGTATTGTCAAACTGCGGCTGATACTTGACCAGCAGGGGGCTTTCGGTATTGTCGGAGGACGCATCCGGCGAAGCGGAGGCCAGAGAAGCCTCCAAATCCGTTGCCAGCAGCTTGGCAAGCCGCCCGGCATTCCCTTCACATTCCGTCAGGACGACTTCCTCCGTTGTTTCTTCGCTTTTTTTGAGGATCCCTACCAGCTCATTCATCGCGGCGGAGAATTCATTGAGGGATTTCTTTTCATACAGGATCACAAACGGCGCGTAGCAGGCCATAGAAATCACAATGTTCAGCACCTGGACGGCGATGCCCATCACAGAACCGGTGGAAACATAGCCGCTCAGCAGCGCCGGTGTGGTCCAGGCGACAGATTGCGTGACCTGCGGCAGGAAACCGATCTTCGTGAGCAAATAAGCGTTGGAATAGCATAATACAGGGGAAAGGATAAACGGAACGAGCATCAAAGGATTGTATATGACCGGAAAGCCGAAAACCAGCAGCTCTCCGATATTAAAGACATTGGGGAGAAACGCAAGCCGGGACAGTTTTTTTGTGGAACTGCGTTTTCCAAAGATGATCATGGCAAGCAGCAGCCCGATGGTACAGCCCGTTCCGCCCATATTGACGAAGGTGTCGATAAAGCTCTTTGAAACGATCTCGCCGGGAATGATCGCCGCGAACATATCCTCCGCCACCTGGTTCAGCACATTATTGCCGTGGATGCCGAAGCACCACATGGCGCTGATCAGAACAATGAACAGCAGCCCGCTGAAAAAGGAACGGTTCATGCGAAGGAAAATCCCATCCACCGCCTTCATGAACAGATGCTGTACGCTCTGCGCCTGAAAGCAAATGGTAATGAGGTAGTTTGCTACAGTAAAGCAAAGGATGACGGCGAGGAATGGCGGCACGACGTGGAGGGCGGCATTGAAAACGGAATCCGCGCCATCCACAAAGACCATTTTTTTCGTTTTGAACAGCCCCTCAAACCGCTGGAAAAGGATGGAGCCGATGATGCCCGCCAGCAGCGCGCTGAAAACGCCCTGCCCGCTGAGCAGAGAAAAATCCGGTTCGCCGGAGAAAAAGCCAACCAGAATAAAGAAGCCCGTAAGACACCCGAGAAGACTTCCAAACCGGTATACGAGCCGCGTTCCCTCTTCCGTTCGGTTCATATAGCACAGATTGAGGGCGATCGTCAAATAAACAGCGAGGATGCCCACCGTCGTAAATTGTACCGTCTGTATGATTTTTCGGAAGGTGCCGCCCAGAAAAGCGTCCAGAAAGTCCTGGTAGCCCTGAATCGGAAATCCGTTCAGCAGGACCGTGATGCTGCCGATGAACAGGATGGGTATCACCATCGCCAGACTGGTTTTTATCGTCTGCGCCAGGGTGGATAGTTTTGTTCGCATATGCAGTTTCATTGTTCCCAATCTGCCTCCCTCATGCATGGCTTCGTCATATATTTTTTCGGATTAAGACCAATGTGGCTATCAGCGGTCCTGCATAAAAGCTATTTCTGAACACCGCCTTCTGTTTCAGAAACTTTTCCAACGGTATTATACCAGATTTGCCCTGCCATATCAACGGGCATTGCGAAGTCATGAGGGAAAATGGCGGTTCAAAGAAAAAAAGGCTCTTCACGAATTGATACGGTGTGCGCTTGCAATTAAAGACAAATGAGAAAGGCATGACTGCGATATGACAAAACTCGAAAAAGGCCAAGGCTGCAAAACCTTTATTCCCGGTTCGATTCCGGGCAGCACCTCCACATCAACCAAGAAAACCCCTGTCTGATTCTCAATAGTCACGGCCCTCCGAGGCCAGGATATCCTCTTCCGTTACCGCGTATACATAGGTATCCTTCCAGACGGGCTTTCCATCCGTATCCTTCCGAAAGTAGATATTCCGCCGGAAATGGGCCTCCCGCCGGAAACCGACGCTCTCCAGTAGCCGCCACGACGCCTGGTTCCGCGGGTCGCATTCCGCATAGACCCGGTGTGCACCAAGTCGGAACGCATGGTACACGACGGCTTTCAGGGCTTCACGGGCATAGCCCTTCCGCTGGCAGCGCTTGTTGATGATATAGCCCACCTCCTTGGCGTTATAATCCCGGCTTCCGCAATAGATATTGCCGATCACCTTGGAGCGATCTTTCAATTCCACCGCATAAAACTCATCCGAGCCAAGGCGGACTGTCAGCTGTTCCAGGCCGTTTTCCCTGGTGATGTCAGGATATCCCTCGAATTCGTCGTCCCTGAGCTGGGACAGGAATTTATAGAGATCGACGTAATCCGATTCGCGGAATGGCCGCAGAACAAGCCGTTCAGTCATTATTTCTTTCGTCATCTCATATCCCCAGATTCCGCCGGGCCTCTTCATTGTTGCCGAGGATCATACCGGCCTTTTCGCAGGACCGAACCTTTGCGCAGTCACCGCAGGTTCCCATCTTCTTTCCAAGCGCGCACTGGCGGACCGGGCACAATGTATCGCAGTACGGCGTTTTGACGCCGTCGATGCGGCACCCTTCGCAGTTGATCATCTCCGGGGTGATTTCCACCCCGTTCAGCTCCGACCAGAGCTTTGCGACCTTCCCGCGCAGCGCGTCGTCGTTATGGATTGTGGCAAGGCGGGCTTCGCAGGCCTCGCAGTTCAGGCCGCAATAGGCGATATATCCGTTCATGATCACATTCCTCCGTTCACGATGGCTGCGTACTGTTCCTCCGGGATCATGGGGGAGCCGATCTCGGCAAGCAGCGCAGCGTCGATGATTCCGGTTTCTGCATACTGTTTCCCGGCCTGCCGCACCAGCGCCAGCCGTGGCACGGTGACGGCTTCTGCCTCCGGCGCGTTGAACATGGGGCTCTCCGGAATCGTGATGATCGTATGATTGCAGGGGAAACACTGCTTGAACTGCTGAACGGCGGGCTCAAAGTTGTGCCGGCTGTTGGGAAAGCCGCAGCCGCAGATCATCATGTACCGAAGGCGGGAAAAGTCCGCCTGGCCCACGTGTTCATACCGGTCGCCGACCTTTTGCATCGCCATGGAGGACAGCGGCATGGTGCGGTCCAGCAGCGCTTTCAACGGCGCGGGCATGCCGTAGCAGTACAGCGGGAAACTGAACAGCAGCAGGTCGCTTTCCAGAATCTCATCCAGGATCATCTTCATATCGTCATCGTAAATGCAGGTTCCGCCGTTGCGTTTGCAGGCAAAGCAGCCGGCGCAGTATTCGATGCGGCGGTCAATGACGTCGATGACATGGATTTCGTGGGGCGCGGCCTCCCGCATCCCTTCCAGGAACGCCCGGGTGATGTGCATGGTGTCGCTTTTGTCCCGCTTGGGACTTCCGTTCAAAACAAGGATTTTCATGGTGTCACTCTCCTTTGTATGATTCGCTTTTCGTTTTCAGAAAATCGATCCGCCCCTTCGCTTCCCGCGCGGAGACGGTGACCGTGTATGATCCCGCTTGGGGGATCTCCACATAGAAATCCGCCTTGTCCCCGGCAGGGCGGTCATTTGCCCGATATACCGCTTCTTCACCCTCCATGCCGATGACGATATCCACATGGCCGCTTTCGATCTGCCAGGAGACATGCAGCGCATCGCCCTCCGCAAGCGCCATTGTTTCAGAATCGGTCCTATTCATTCGCTCAAAGCGCAGGGTAAAGCGGCCCGGATTGCTGATCCTCTCCCCGTCAAACAGCGCTTCATGCCGCGGAAGGAAGAACAGGACGCAAGCGGCCAGGATCACCAGGATCACTGCCACGATCAGGATCGTTTTCTTTTTCATCTCTTTGTTCCTTCTTTCAATGCTGCCTTTCCGTCATCAAACCGCTTTGCTCGTAGAGCCCGTATAAGCCCGCAATCAGCTGCGCGGCGATTAAGAACTCAAGCATGTTATCCATCTTGTTTTATCTCGTTTTACGATGCACTTTTGTTTACAAGGCGATCCGGCATCTTTAAATGATCCCGCTTTCTCCAAATATCATACGATCGTCCAATACCCATCATACGCATATCCATTTTTGCCAATCAGCAGCTGTTCCGATTTACTAAACCCCGCCTTCCGGATGGCGTTGATCCTTTCCACCGCGTAGATCGGCGCCTTTGTCAGCACGCCCTTACATCCCAGCATTCCCTTAAGCTCCGGCGTGATAAGCGAGAAGAGCTCATACAAGACTTCTTCTCTTTCATAATCACTCCTCACATCCACCCTCAGGACGCCCATATGATTGAAATCATCTTCCGATACCCTCAGGCATACTTCCACCGTGCCGATGACGCCGGAAACCGCCTTGTCGACGATGGAAAGCCTCGCAAACCATCCGTTATCATAGGACGTTTTCCAGAAATCCATCGCCTCCGCCAATCTTTCCCTTGTCGCATAGTAGAAATTGTCCCCGTCGCAATTATCGCTGTTGAAGAACGGCAGCGCGTTTTTATCGCTGTACACCTTCAGCAAGTCGTCGAGATCCTCATCCCGGAACAATCTGAGCATAAACCGCTCGCTCTCCAACGTCGGACACGCGCTGTAAATATCCATGATACACCTCCGAATTTTCTTGCAATCATTATTGTTGGGCTTGTATCCGTCAGCTTCAGTACCCCGTACATCAGCACCGGCCCCATTCCGTCCACCGCGCCGGCAATATCATGCCGGGAGTCTTATTTTTGCACCATTTCATCGCGTTTTTCTCCAATTCCGTAGTTCCTGATAAAATGCCGGCTGAACGCTTCGACCTGTTTCATCGCCTCCCGGGTTTTATCCGGCTCCCGGTCGCACAGGTGGATCAGCGCGGAGATGGGCGCGGTATAGGCAAAGGCCAGCATCTTTGGATCGTCCCGGCGAAGCAGACCCTTGTCCATCATGCCAAAAAAGATATGCGTGAACATCTCTGTCAGGCCGGTCAGGAAGTGCTTCGTCGCGAGCATCCGCGCGCGTTCATCCCGGTACTGCTCGATGGAAAGCAATTTGCGCGTCATAACTACCTTTTCATCACGCACTGTAAATTCTACCAGCCGCATCGTCATTTCTACCAGCCCATCCAGGGAATCAGGCACAGGCGGAAGATGTTCCGGTGAGCCAAAGCGCTCCCCGTAATACCGGATCATCCTGTCCAGCAGGGCGTTCCAGATTGCTTCCTTGCTTTCAAAATGCTTGTACACCCCGGACTTGACAAGTCCCAGAGAGGCAGCCAGTTCCCGGATGTTGGTCCCTTCGTATCCCTTTTGCGAAAACATCTCCAGCGCCGCCATCAAGATCCTTTCTTTCGTATCCTTCGCCATGAGAACCTCCAGCAACCAGTTGAGTGACCTTACGATCACTAATTATAGTGAACGTAAGGTCACTTGTCAATGGGTTTATTGTATTTTATTACATCTGTGCAGTGATCTCAGTCCCGCCAGGCAGCGTGAAGACCGTGAAGGGCAAGATGCTGGCGGCGGAGATCACCGGACTGCCAACAAAGGTCTGCTGACCTGCCTGAAGCATTTTGCGCAGAACGGCCAGGAAACCAGCCGCAAGAACTGCGGCTGGATCCGCGTCTGGGCCAACGAACAGGCTATCCGGGAAATCCACCTGAAAGCGTTTGAGAATCCCACGGAGGAAGTTAAAACCATGAAATACATTGTTGCCGGGCTGCGAAGATATATCCTTTTCTTCAGCCTTTCTCGGAAGGGGGATGGGGGAAACTGCTCTTTGGGCATCAAAGAGCGGTTCCCCCAGGAATACTTGAATCGTAACTTCCGTGGAATGTTTTTGGATTTTTTTTGCATTTACCTCTTGATATCTGCCGATAAAAGAATATAATAATGGTGTTTGTATAAACTAACTCAGTGAGCTTTATAAGCACCATGCCCCAAAAACGATCGACAAAGGAGTATCTGTTATGAAAGGCTTGTTATCAACAAAGGATACATCCAGGATATGGGGTGTACCGATCCGCTGGGCCAATCAGGATATTCTGGAAGGTTGTAATCCCGGCTGTGAACGGTTTGGCCGAGCATGGGCAATTCCGGCTGATGCAAAGAAACCGGATAAGCAGCCGAACAGCCCGAAAAGATCCTGACATCAGGCAGTCAGAAATTTTTTTAAGCGTAAGTTAGCTTATCCTAACAAATAAAAACGCCACGGAAGGCTGAAAGCGCATGACGAAAAAGATTTGGGACTTATACGCGCCGATTTACAAGCAGGCCATGAAAGCGGATCAGCATATCTACGATTTCATGTATCAACGCATCCCGGAAAAAATACGGGGCAAGGAAGTACTGGAAATTGCCACAGGCCCCGGATTGCTGGCAAAGCATGTGGCTCCGGCGGCGAAAAAGATGATTGCCACTGACTATTCCGACGGCATGATCGCCCAGGCGAAGAAGGGCGCCCCAATTCCTAACCTTACCTTTGAGGTAGCGGACGCCATGAACCTGCCCTACGCCGACGCATCTTTCGACGCGGTAATCATCTCCAACGCCCTGCACATCGTTCCCGATCCGGGAAAAGCGCTGCATGAAATCAAGCGCGTGCTGCGGCCCGGCGGACTGCTCATCGCCCCCAACTTTGTGGAGCATAAGGGGACGCTGGGAAGCCGCATCTGGTCGGGCATCCTGCGCATCGCGGGCATCCGCTTTGAGCATCAATGGACGGCACAGCAATACCTGAATTTCCTGGGGAACTATGGCTGGCGCGTGACCTTCAGCAAGGAAATGATGGCGCGCATCGCTATGATGTATACAGAGTGCGAAATGAATGACGAGGAATGAACCAATATACGCCCGAAAAGCTGGTGGCAATCAGCCGATACAAAGCACTGTTTCCTACGCTGCCCACAGATGTTCAGCGGGACGTGTATGCCCGGATGCGGGTGCTGCTGGAAGAGGAAAAGCAATGGTGCGACAAGGGCAATTACAAGCACATCGCCCAGATATTGACCACCATCGCGCTGTACGAAGTTTTGCAGCAGCACGGGAAAAGCGAGCCGGAAGCCTTCGACATCATCTCCAAGGCCATGTGGGGCGCTCTGACGCCGAAGAGCTACCAGAAAATGGCTCGGCTTTCCTTCTTCCTCCCGGCCATGAAGAAAATTCTTCCCTTTGGTTTCAAGCATGGCTCCGGCGCGGGCTGGCGCTATACCTGGCATCTGGACGAGGACCCCAAAGACCGCTTCCATTTCGAGTGCCGGGAGTGCCTGTATTGGCACATTTTCCACGAGCGGAATCTAATGAAGCTGGGGGCCATGTTCTGCCATTCGGACGTCATCAACTTCGGCAGCTTACCCTACACGGATTTCAAGCGCACCAAAACTCTCTGCCAGGGCGGTGACTGCTGCGATTTTGACTTCGTCCGGCATCAGACCGACGCCGGGGATGGATGGGAGCGGAGCGAGAGCGTATGATTAAGAAGGAAATACAAAGCATCCTACTGCAGAGCAGCTTGAGACAGCATTGCGGAAAGCTGGTTTCTCCGAAGTGCGATTCGACCACCATGCATCCAACCCCTGGATCAGAGTGTTGGCAAAAAAATGATCCTTCCGCAATCATCCATCACGCTGGAGGTATGCACGATGAAGTACGCAGGAATGCCCGGAGGCATGTGGCTGCTGTTCAAGCGCTCGTTTCAAAAACAACTAACCAATACGCTGGGGATCGACCGAAAGGCAGCGGCAGAAATCACCGGGAAGGCAAAAGCGAAGTACAGGGAAATCATCGCCTCCCTTCCGGACTTTGAAAAGGGCGACCGCTTCAAAATGAACATTGTCAGCTGCGCCACGCTGGCGGCCTTCCTGCTGAGTTTACCCGAAAAGCCCACAGCAGAGAAAGCTACGGTTTATTACCGCGAGGCCATGATGACGGGGGCAATGAAAAGGTTCTGCCGCATGAGCGGGAAGCGAAAGTTCAGCGAACGGGATATTCAAAGCATGAAGAAAACCGCCGCTTTCCGGGCCGCAGACCGGAATCCTTATTCCTGGAACATGGAGTTTCTGCCCTATGCAGACGGCAGCGGTTATGAAGCCCGGTTCAGCAAATGCGGCATCTGCACGTTGATGAAGGCGCTGGGGCTGTTTGCATATGAGCCCGCTATGACGGCTATATCGAGGACGACGACACGGAGGAAAAGGCCCGGTGGGTACGGCTTACGAAGAAGGAGGCGCGGTGACGGACTTTCAGGAGTTCGGTAAAAGGACGGAAAGACGTTTCCTATTCAAGATATTCGGCCTGACGCTTGACAATCGGGCGGAATGGTGATAAGATAACAGTGTTAGAAGTATCTAACAACGCTGCTCCTTGACGGAATCCCGCATCGGGCAGCATCTTTTCAGGGCCTTGGTTAGAAATAACTAACTATGGAGGAGAGCATGTCAGAAGAAACCGTGATCCGCTGCTGCGCGCCGACCTTGGCGGCAATCAAGACCGGGAGCTTATTCAGCTGTGCTTTTGAGAGCAAGGAGGATATGACTTTAAGCCTCCGCACCGTGAACCGCTGCCTGATCCATAAGGGTGTTCGTGCGTTCCCGCTGCGATGGAAGGATGGAAAAGCGCTGATCTATTTATACCGCCCTTCCATGCTGGAACATGACCTGCGAGACCCGGTGGCATTGGACCACCTTCGTTCCTGCGGTTATCCGATGGGCGGCGCGATGGAACAAATCCTGTTCCTGGTCAGCCGGCTGCGGGAAAACGGCGCCTTTCCCCATGAAATCGGCCTGTTCCTGGGTTATCCCGCCGTGGACGTGCGGGGATTCATCCTGCATGAGCCATGCAAATGCACGGGATTATGGAAGGTGTTTGAAAGCGACGAGAAAGAAGCAATGCGCATGTTTGCCCGTTGCCGCCGCTGCATGGAAGGTTATTTAAAGCGCAATCAGGAGGGATGGGACCTGTCCCGGCTGACGATTCGGCCCCGGCAGTTTTCATACAAGTCAAATCCCAACGAAAGGAAGGTATCTGCATGAACAAACCTGCGGTGGCCTGGTAACCTTTCACAAATCTCATCAAATCAAAGAAAGAAGGGAAACAGAATGAAAAAACTTATCGTGTCCCGGCTGGCGATCCTGCTGTGCGCGTTCTGCCTGTTTGGCGTCATGACGGTATGCCATGCCGAGCAGGGCGGATATGTACTGATGAATATCCCCTATGATCAATTCTATGCGGCGGAAGTGACGGATGCTTCCAGTATCGACGCGGTGGCTTCCGCCACTCTGATGAAGCCCCGCGCGATGGGGCTTGCTGGCGGATCCTATCATGTGGACCCCGACGGCAGCGACATCACCGGTGTGATTTTCCCCGTGTATGTGGAGGATCTGAGTGTGCTGCCCTCCCTGGGCGGGAAGGAAATCACGGATGAAAGCAGCGTGGAGATCACCGTGACCAACAAGGGCCAGGAATCCACCACCACCTTCACCGGCAGCGACGCGCTGTTTGAAGCGCCCAGCTTCTCCTGGTACGCGCTGACCGAAACGCCCAATGTATATAAGAAGCTGAACGCGGACGGCAGCTTTTCCGCAGTCAGCGGTGAGACCGTCACGCTGGACGGGTCTGCCGAGATCATCTATGACCGTCACGCGGATGTGGTCATCAAGGTGGCCGGAGCGGATGAAGCCCTGGCAGACAAAAACGTCAGCGGCGTCATGCTGGTGCTGGACGACGGAACGAAAGTGGGCCTGCGCCACATCGCCAATCTCTGGCGGAAAACGGAAATCGGCTTCGCCCTGGACAGCGACGTCTGCGCCGCTGTGAAAGGGAAAACGATTGCCGGCATTGCGTACATTACTCTGGACGGCGTATACAACCTTTCGGTCAATCTGGCGGTCCCCGCCGACGAAACGCTGCTGAAGTTCACCGGTACCTACATCGAGCTGTTCCCAGAATTTGCGAAAGAAGACTATAAGGATTACTGGATGGAGTGCATCAAAGCGTATGTAGAGGATGACGCAACCGCCGAGATGTACTACACCATGCTGACTGCCACCTACATGGGCACCCTGAAAGGCCAGGAAGCTGTGGATGCTTACGCCGACAACCCGGATTCCATGCTGTTTGACTGCTTCTTTGAAAACGGCGTTGCGAAATTCGTCATCAGCGGCGATGTGATTTCCGGCTTGGACGAGGAAGGCAAAGAGATATTCTCTCATGTATACCATTTCACGGAAGATCTGCCTGTTACCTTCTTCGGCCAGCCCACCGGCACCAGCCTGCACATCTATCAAGCGGACGACGCGGACGCGGGCGCGTTCACCTATTTCGCCTTTGCGGACGACACCCTGAAGGAAACCTATCACATCGAATTCCGCTACGGCGTGCATCTGGAAGACCTGGGCAACTATTCCGAAGGTGAATACGCATACTGGCTGGCCGCGGGCATCAACGACGGCTACAAGGACAGCCAAATCAAAGCCTGCATCAAGCTGTTCGTGGACGAGAACGTGGGCGGGCAGGAGGAGCAGGAAGCCGCTTCCGCCATCGAGATCGCCACAGCCGAAGACCTGGCTGCTATCAACAACAATCTCTCCGGCAACTATGTGCTGACAGCGGACATTGATCTGGCGGGGATGGCATGGACGCCCATCGGCGCGTTTGTCATGGGCGGCGGCGAGGAAGGCGAAGTGCCGGACATGGCAGCGGCCTTTACCGGCACATTTGACGGCCGGGGGCATACCCTGCGCAATCTGACCGTCAACCAGCCCGAGGGCTGGGCCCTGGGGCTGTTCGGATGCGCGGCCAATGCCCAGATCGGCAATTTCATTCTGGAAAACGCCGCTGTGGACGGCAGCGTCATGGCTGCTGACGCGGTGGGTTACGCCTATTGCTCCACCATCCATGATGTGACGCTGTCGGGCGGCAGGGTAAATGCGCACTATACGGAAATGAGCGCGGAGGGCATGTACGGCGGTATTGCCGGAGCGTGCCTGGGCAGTCTCATCACCGGCTGCGACGTTCAGGCGGATATCACGATCCCGGATGGCACGGCCAACGCGGGCGTTGTGGGGGGCGGATTACAGATGACCAGTGTCGTGGATTGCAAAGCGACCGGCTCCGTAACCGCCGGGAACAACTGCTACGGCATTGGCGGCGTCTCCGGCTGCGGCTTTACCTCTGAAGAGTTTACCAATCTGACCGCGCAGGATATTGTTCTCAACGTGGGCGACAATTGCTTTTGGATCGGCGGCATTACCGGGTATGCGGGCGGCTACCCCGTGGAGGAGCTCGGCATACCTGTGACCGTCTTTACGAACTGCGTTGTCCGAAACGTGACCGTGAAGGCCGGCGATAACACGGACGGTGTTGGCAATATTGTGGGCAGCGGTTTCTACAGTGAAGAATTGGCCGCCAACGGCGCTCCTTTCGACCAGCCGACCCAGTTTGAGCTGGTGGATTGCACGGTGGAAAACTGGCAGCCCATCTGATGCCGGGATACCTTGCGGTCCGATGGCATTCCAACCCATCGGACCGCGTTTGATTGATGAATGAGAGAGAAGGCGCTCAGATGAAAGAGAAGAAATCGGGCAGATCACCCTCAGCCTTTGGCCGGCTGATGGAATACGCGGGCCGCTTCCGGGTGCTGACCTACCTGTCGCTGATCCTGTCCGCGCTGAGCAGCGTGCTGGCGCTCGTGCCCTTTATCTGCCTGTGGCGCATCATCCGGGAAGTGCTGGAAGTGCAGCCGGACTTTTCACTAGCCACCGGGATCGTCCGCAACGGGTGGATGGCCGTAGTGTTCGCAGTGCTGGCCTGGCTCGTGTATGTGAGCGCGCTGGTCTGCTCCCACGGCAGCGCGTTCCGCACGGCTGCCAACATGAAAAAGGTGCTGATGCGCCACATATCAGGACAAAACCGTTCTTCAGGATGTGACCTTTACCGCGAAACAGGGTGAGGTCACGGCGCTGGTTGGCCCGTCGGGCGGCGGAAAAACAACTGTCTCGCGCCTGGCCGCGCGGTTCTGGGACGTTACCAAAGGCCGGATCACGGTGGGCGGACAAGATGTTTCCCGCATTGATCCCGAAACCCTGCTAAGCGTGTATTCCATCGTCTTCCAGGATGTGACGCTGTTCAATAACAGCATTTTGGAGAACATCCGCGTCGGGAAAAAGGACGCCTCGGACGACGAAGTGCTGGCGGCGGCAAGGCTGGCCAACTGTGATGAATTCGCGCTGAAACTGCCGAAGGGATATGCAACCCTTATCGGTGAAAACGGCAGTGAGCTGTCCGGCGGCGAACGCCAGCGCATTTCCATTGCCCGGGCGATGCTCAAAGGCGCGCCCATCGTGCTGCTGGACGAGGCCACCGCTTCCCTGGACGTGGAAAATGAAACGAAGGTGCAGGGAGCCCTGTCCCGTCTGCTGACGGGCAAAACGGTGCTCGTGATCGCCCACCGAATGCGTACGGTGGAAGCCGCGGACAAAGTGATCGTTCTCGCCGACGGAAAAGCCGCCGAACAGGGAAGTCCCGCCGAGCTCATGGAGAAAAACGACGGCATGTTCCGCAGGATGACGCTTGTCCAGGCATCCAGCGCGGAATGGAGCATCTGACAGGCTGATTTCAGCAGCAAAAGATGATCCTTGAACTCTGTACTCTCCGCACCCGGCTTTCTGCCATTTTGCATAGAGTTTCGCTTATATGGGCCTATCTAACAGCGCTTCATGAAAAACTGCGGAATACGCTCGCATGGCCTTTTTTCCCCGCGCAAAGATTGCCGCTGAACTTGGCTTTTTCCAAAAATCTTAAATCCAACCCGCTAAAGCCGGTTTTTTTCATTGTGAAAGCATTTCTGATGTGGTATACTTTGTGTGCCGGGAAAATGATTTGATAAAGAGGAAAGCGTATGTTGGATCCGCGTATGGAAAGCCTGCTGATGATTTGCGATAAAAACAGCTTCACGAAAGCGGCGGAAGCCCTGTCGTTGACACAGCCTGCCATCAGCCACCATATCCGGGGGCTGGAATCGGAGCTGGGCGTTCGGCTGTTTTACCGTAGCCGGGGAGAATTAAAGCTGACCACCGAAGGGGAGATCGTGGCAGGGTACGCGCGGCGCATCAAAGGCATGCACGAAAAAATGCTCCGCTCTCTGGAAGACGCCCAACGCCAGATGACCTCCATCCGGGTGGGTATTACCCACACCGCCGAAAGCAGCCTGATCGCCGAAGTGCTGGCGAAATACTCCACCTCCGGTTCCGGCGTGCGGCTGACGATCATCACGGATACGATCAAAAACCTGTATGATCTCCTGGATCAATACGAGCTTGACCTGGCCATTGTGGAAGGAAAGCCGCCGGAAGGCGATATGAACGGCCTCCTGCTGGACACGGACTATCTGGTCTGCGTCGTTTGCAACGACAGCCCGCTGGCGAAAAAGAGCATGGTGACGCTCTCCGACATCCGGAAAGAAAAAATGATCCTGCGCCTCCCGGGATCGGGGACGCAGAATCTGTTCGTAGCGCACCTGGAAAGCATCGGCATGTCCATCAATGAATTTAACGTGGCGCTGGAGGTGGACAATATTGCCACCATCAAGGATCTGATCCGGAAAAACATGGGTATTTCCATCCTGGCCCACAGCGCTTGCATGGACGAGCTCAAAAAGGGAAAAATCACCGCGCTTCCCATTGAAAACCTGAGTATGGTAAGGCAAATCAATATCCTGTATCACAAGGATTTTCCGCACACGGAAACCCTTCAGGCCATCACAAAGCTGTATCGGGAAACAGCAAAGCTCTATACACTTTAAGTTTTGTAATTGTTCAGGCACTTACTTAAAGAGCGCTTTAAGTCACAAACGAAACGACGAGGCGAGTTGCGACCTTTGAGGCTGCGGATCTGGGCGCGCGCAGCGCCCAGCGTATCCCCTTACTAACTTAAAATGCCCAATAAATCAAATGGACTGAACAGAAATTAAGATTCAAATACTTGCAGTCAACCCGCGGCTTTGTTCCTTATTTGGAATGGTTTTTCATCCTGCATCTGAAATCAAGATGATCTTAGCATAGAAATCATTACTCGTCTCCCAGCGCTTCGGTCTGGCGCACGGTGACTTTCACGTTATAGCAGGAGAAGGCGTCTTCCACCAGCTGCCTGTCGGGCTTTGGCGTAATGAAGCTGACCACCGGCACGATCACCAGGCCCACCAGCATACAGAACGCGCCAGCGTTGATGGGGGACTGGAGGAGGGCAGGGAAGCTGGAGCGAACCAGCATGTTGGCGATCATGACGACAGAGGAGAAAATGAAGCTGACCCAGCAGGCGATCTTGGTGGTGCGCTTCCAGTAGAGGCCGTAGAGGAACGGCGCCAGGAACGCGCCGGCCAGCGCGCCCCAGCTGACGCCCATGAGCTGGGCGATGAAGGTCACGTTGGAGGTATACTGGATGATGGCGATGACCACGGAGACGGCAATGAAGGCAATGATCAGGCCGCGCATCCATTTGACCTGCTTCTTTTCGTCCATGCCTTTGATAATGTTGTCCTTCAGGAAGTCCAGCGTCAGCGTGGAGGAGGAGGCCAGCACCAGGGAGGACAGCGTGCTCATGGAGGCGGACAGTACCAGGATGACCACCACAGCGATCAGCAGGTCAGGCAGGCCGGAGAGCATGCCGGGCACGATGGCGTCAAAGCCGCCCACCGGGGCGCCGGTTTCCGTGACGCCGATGGTATCGGAGAACAGCCGTCCGAAGCCGCCCAGGAAGTAGCAGCCGCCGGCCACGATAAACGCGAACACGGTGGAAATGATCATGCCCTTGTTGATCGCGCCTTCGCTTTTGATGGCGTAGAACTTCTGCACCATCTGCGGCAGGCCCCAGGTGCCAAGGGAGGTCAGGATGACCACGCCCAGCAGGTTCAGCGGATCAGGGCCGAAGAAGGAATTGAACACGCCGGGGGAGGCGGACACCGCTTCGTCCTTTACCTGGCTTAGGCCGTTCAGCGCTTCCAGGAACCCGCCCTTGCTATTGAGCACAGCGGCGATGACCGCAATGATGCCGAACACCATGATGATGCCCTGGATGAAGTCGTTGATGGCGGTGGCCATATAGCCTCCGGCGATGACGTAAATACCGGTGAGAATGGCCATCACGATCACGCAGACGGAATAGTCGATATTGAACGCCATGCCGAACAGGCGGCTCAGGCCGTTATACAGGCTGGCGGTGTAGGGAATCAGAAAAATAAAGATGATGGCGGAAGCAGAGATTTTCAGGCTCTTGCTGTTAAAACGCTTGCCGAAGAATTCCGGCATGGTGGCGCTCTTTAAGTGCTGGGTCATGATGCGGGTGCGGCGTCCCAGCACGCCCCAGGCCATCAGGGAACCGATCAGCGCGTTGCCGATGCCCACCCAGGTGGCGGCGATGCCGTATTTCCAGCCGAACTGGCCTGCGTAACCGACGAAAATAACAGCGGAGAAATAAGAAGTGCCGTAAGCAAAAGCCGTCAGCCAGGGGCCGACACTCCGGCCGCCCAGCACAAATCCGTCCACGTTGGTGGCGTGCTTACGGCAGTATAAGCCGATGCCTACCATCACCCCGAAAAATACCACCAGCATCATTGCTTTGATCAACATACCAGGAACCATCCTTTCATCCGATTCAGACGCATCATGGGGATTGCCTGAATCCATTGCTTTATCGCTTTAAAGCATAATGCATAAAAGCATTAAAGTCAAGGGGTTTTCCAAAATTATTTTCAGTCCGGTTTGAAATTGTAAACGGAAGTGATTGCGAATCAAGTGGGGAATGTGATAAAATACTGCTGGCAAAAAAGGAGGATGCGATTTGAGAAGGATTGCGGCGTGGTTTTTTATCCTTGCCCTGCTTTTCGGAGGATTGCCGGGCGCATTCGCCGTGGAAGACAGCTATGTGGTTGTCGACGACGCTGACGATGCGCCGGATCCTGTTTTTCAGGCAAGGGTCATGATGCGGCGGATGAGCGATTATGAAAAAATCTGCCAGCTGTTTTTTGTTTCGCCGGAGATGCTGACCGGCGAAAAGCGCGTTTCCGCGCTGCCGGATGAGGGCAATGTGTTTTCCCTGTACCCTGTAGGCGGCGTCATCCTGTTCGGCCAGAACATCGAATCGGAAGCGCAGCTCAAACAGCTTACAGCCCAGATGAATGCCCAGGCAGACGCGGCGAAGCTGTATCCGCTGTTTATCGGGGTGGATGAAGAAGGCGGCCTTGTTTCCCGGATCGCCAATAAGCTGGGCTATGATCCGGCCATGTCTCCGGATGAAATCGGAAAAACAGGCGACGACAGCCTGGCCTATGCCGCGGGGCAGTACATCGCCGGGTATCTCAAGCCCCTGGGCATCAACCTGACCTTTGCGCCCACTGCCGATACCGCGCTGGATGATTATGTGGCGGGGATGCAGTACTATGGGGATGACCCGGAATCGGTTTCCCGCTTTGCCTCCGCCATGGCCCGGGGCCTGCGGGAGGGCGGCGTCGTGCCATGCTACACGCATTTTCCCGGCCGCGGCTCTTTTGAGGGCGTGACGCTGAAAAAGCTGTCCATCAAGCGGACAGTAGCGGAGATGCGCGATTCCGAGTGGATCCCATTCCGGCGCGCCATAGATGAAAACATTGAAATGATCATGGTTTCCCATGGCCTGATGCGGCTGATGGAAGAAGAAATCCCCGCCTCCACTTCCAACCGCGTCATCAACGGCCTGCTGCGCGGGGAATTGGGATATCAAGGAGTGGTGATTACGGATTCCCTGCGGATGAATGTGATCGCTTCCAACTATAAAGCGGGCCAGGAAAGCGTAGCCGCATTGAAGGCGGGCGCGGATATGCTGCTCCTGCCGCCCGACCTGAACAAAGCGATCCTTTCGATTCAAACGGCGATCAGCCAGGGCGGGCTGTCCATGAAGCGGATCGAAGAAAGCGTCGCGCGTATCCTGGCGCTGAAGATCAGAATGAGCACGGCGAATTGATTTAAAAGGGCTTGACAAATCTGGTATAATATATGTTGCGCAGAAAGCAATGGAAACTGTTCTGCAATGTGAAGGAGAGAAGGATTTATGGTTAAGGTCAACATCATTTCCGGTTTTCTCGGCGCTGGTAAGACCACGCTGATCAAAAAGCTGCTGGGCGGCAAAATTGCCAAAAAAAAAGTCATCCTGCTGGAAAACGAATACGGTGAAATCGGCATTGACGGCAGCTTCATGAAGGAAGCCGGCATCACTGTAACGGAGCTGAATTCCGGCTGCATCTGCTGCACCCTGGCGGGCGACTTCCAAAAGTCCATTGACGAACTGATCGACACCTATCATCCCGACCGTATCCTGGTGGAGCCCACAGGCGTCGGCAAACTGAGCGAGATTATCGCCGCCGTGGAAAAAGCCAGGACCCGGCATGATGATCTCGTCATCGCCGGCTGCGCTACCGTGGTGGACGCAAGCAAGTGCCGCATGTATATGAAAAACTTCGGCGAGTTCTTCATCGACCAGGTGAAGTCCGCAGCCACCATTATTTTCAGCCGCACCCAGCTTCTGACGGCTGACCGCGTTGAAAAAAGCCGCGCCCTGATCCTGGAGCAGCATCCGGATGCCCGTATCATCACTACGCCTTGGGACGATTTGGACGCGGACACCGTGCTGGAAGTGATCGAGAGCGGCAAGCCTATGGAAATCCATATTGAATTGGACGATGATGGGGAAGAGGACGAGCACGGGCATCATCACCACCACGATCACGATGAAGAGGAACACGAGCATCATCACCATGACCACGATGAGGAGGAACACGAGCACCACCACCATCATGATCATGATGAAGAGGAGCATGAGCACCATCATCATGATGAAGAGGAGCATGAGCACCATCATCATGATCATGAGCACCACCATCACCACCACCATCCCGGTGAGCACGACGCGGACGAAGTGTTCGACAATGTGGGCGTGGAAACGGCCCGCCGTTTCACCGAGGATGAGATCCGCAGCATGACGGACGCGCTCAGCGACCAGGAGGAATACGGTTTGATCCTGCGGGCCAAGGGCATCCTGCAAAAGCCGGAAGGCGCGTGGTTTGAGTTTGACTATGTGCCCGGTGAACTGCAGATCCGTCCCAGCGCGCCGGACTACGCGGGCCGCCTGGTGGTCATCGGCACCAACATCGACCAAAACGCGCTGAAAGCGCTGTTCCAAATTTAAGGATATACTATGAAAACGACGCAAAAAATCGCCGGTGTGTACATCGTGACCGGTTTTATCGAAAGTGGAAAGACCACCCTCATCCACTCCATGCTGGAGGATAAGGGCTTTTCCCGCGGCGAAAAGACCCTGATCATCAGCTGCGAGGAAGGCATCGAGGAATACGACGAAGCGCTCCTCAAGGATAACAATTGCACCCTGGTGACCATGGATGACAAAGACCAGTGGACGGAGGAAAGCCTTCGGCGCATCGACGCCCAGGTACAGCCCGAGCGGGTCATCATCGAGTACAACAACATGTGGACCATCGACTACATGGGGAAGGTGGAAATGCCTGCCCTGTGGCGGGTGGTGCAGGTGATCACAACCGTGGACGCCACCACCTTTGACAACTATATGGCCAATGTGCGCACTATCCTGACGGACCCCATGAAGGAAGCCGATCTGGTGCTGTTCAACCGTTGCACAGAGAGCATGCCCAAGAGCCAGTGGCGCCGGGCCATCCGGGCGCTGAACCCTAACACCAACATCCTCTTTGAAAACAAAGACGGCACCTCTGAGGACGGCATCGCCGATGAAGATCTGCCATACGATATGAAAGCGGAAATCATCGACATCAGCGATGACCAAATGGGTATTTTCTACATTGATTCCCTCGACCATCCTGACCGCTACGATGGAAAAACCGTGCGCTTTGTCGGCCAGCCTTTCCCGGACAAAGCGATTCCGGAAGGATACTATTATTTCGGCCGCCTCGCCATGACCTGCTGCGCCAACGATATTCAGCAGATGGGCTGGGTGACGCAGGGGAATTTAAAGCCAAGCACCCGCCATTTCTACCGTCTCACCGCAAAGTGCCACAAAATGACCGGCGGCGACGGCCAAGCGATCCTCACTTTCTCCGAAGTGAGCTATGAGCCTGCCGCACGGCCGCGGGAAAAATATATCACCTTCAATTAACGCGCAAATTGCCAGACATTCTTCCGCGCGGGAAGTGTGATGAACACACAGAATAAACCAGTCCACCGGGAAATTCGACAGCGGGGTGTAGCCCGTTTTCGAACACGAACCGGTGGACTTTTGCTTGTGTTCAGGATAAGGTTGGGTAACCATGCAATCGGTCTGAAAAAGCATAAATCACAGGGCATAAGGGACATTTTGCACCCGCAATAATCTGCAAAGAAAAACCCCTCCAGCCCTTCGTTATCAAGGCTTTCGGGGTTTGGAGCTGATACCCAGATTCGAACTGGGGACCTCATCCTTACCAAGGATGCGCTCTACCGGCTGAGCTATATCAGCAAGAACCGGTCAACGGAAGATATATTATCACATCAGCGGAGAAAAAGCAATAGGAAAAATGAAAAAAATGAAAAATTTCTGCATTTTCTGCATCTGGTCAAGTTTAGCATCGTAATTATAACAAAAAACGAAGCCCTGCTGCAGGCTTCGTTATCAGAGGCGCCATCCGGATTCGGACCGGAGAGTAAAGGTTTTGCAGACCTTCGCCTTACCACTTGGCTATGGCGCCTTAAAAAATGGAGCGGTAGACGAGGCTCGGACTCGCGACCTCCACCTTGGCAAGGTGGCGCTCTACCAACTGAGCTACTACCGCTTATTGAAAGGTGCCTTGGGGCGGAATTGAACCACCGACACTGTGATTTTCAGTCACATGCTCTACCGACTGAGCTACCAAGGCAGATATGGCGACCCGGAAGGGGCTCGAACCCTCGACCTCCAGCGTGACAGGCTGGCATTCTAAACCGACTGAACTACCGGGCCAGATTTTGAGTGGGAACAACAGGGCTCGAACCTGTGACCCTTTGCTTGTAAGGCAAATGCTCTCCCAGCTGAGCTATGCTCCCCCGCTCCTCCGCATCGGCTTCCCGCGCGGCACATATGGTATATTATCAGATGAATCGGGTTTTGTCAATACATTTTTTTAACAAAAATTCTTTGCTTCAGTGGAACCTGTAATCGCTGTTCCCATGAGTTTTTCGCTTTGTTTTTCCTTTGATCGGCTTCCTGATGCGGGAATGGTAACGTTTTCAGCCGGAAAATCTAATAAACTTGAAAAAACACTTTTCAGGTTCCGTCTGGTTGTGATATAATAATAGGAATCAAGCGACTGGAGGGAAGCACCATGCGCAGCATGACGGGCTATGGACGGCGGCAGGGCAGCCGGGATGGACGGGAAATGACGGTGGAGGTCAAAACAGTGAACCACCGGTTTCTGGATATTGCTTTCCGTATGCCACGGGCACTGTCCTTTGCCGAAGAAGCGGTGCGGAGGCAGATCAGCGCATCTTTAAAGCGCGGGCATGTGGACGTGAACGTGACCTACCTGAACCTGCGCCAGGACGCCCGGGTAGTACAGGTGGACGAAGGGCTCGCCCGGCAGTATCGGGACGCCATGCTGCACGTGCGCAGGACGATTTTTGAGGTAGGCGTTCAGGCGTCGCCCGACGAAATCCGTCATTTAAGCGATCAAGATGTAACGTTCATCGCTTCCCAGACGGATGTGATGCAGGTAACCGTGGCGGAGGAAGACCAGGAAGCCGTGCTTTCCCTGCTCAGCGAAACCCTGGCCCTGGCGCTTGACGATGTGGCCGCCATGCGGGAAAAGGAAGGCGCGGCGCTCCGGGAGGATTTATTGCTTCACCTGGGGGAGGTCAAGCGGCTTCGGGATGAGGTCGCGGTTCTTGCGCCGAAAGTTCCCCTGATCTATCAGGAAAAGCTGCAAGCCCGCATCCGGGAGTTGGGCGTCCAGGAAGTCGATCCTCAGCGGCTGGCACAGGAGGTGGCCCTGATGGCGGACCGCTGCGCTATCGATGAAGAACTGTCCCGCCTCCTGTCGCACATCGAGCAAATGACCGGCGCCATTCAGTCAAACGGAGAAACGGGACGCCGCCTGGATTTCCTCACCCAGGAGCTGAACCGCGAGGTGAACACCATCGGCTCGAAAGCGTCCGACGCGGAAATCACGAAGCTGGTGGTGGCCGCTAAGAGTGAAATCGAAAAGCTGCGCGAACAGGTGCAGAACGTGGAGTAATGAAGGAATGAAGCTGCTGAATGTAGGCTTTGGCAATATGGTGTCCGCGGGACGGATCGTGGCGGTGATCGCGCCGGATTCCGCGCCCGTCAAGCGCATGATCCAGGAGGCGCGTGACGGAAACCGCGTCATCGACGCCACCGCGGGACGCCGCACCAGGGCTGTGCTGATGATGGATACGGGCCATGTAGTGCTGTCTGCCGTGCATCCGGAAACCATCGCCGGAAGGATGCAGAGCGAAGAATAATCAAATCGGATTTCATTACGAATGAAGGGGGTTCGATGCATGAAGGAAGAAAGAAAAACCATGCTGATCGTCATTTCCGGCCCGTCCGGCGTGGGCAAGGGCACGATTTTTAAACGCCTGCTGGACAATGACAAAAGCCTCACCTTTTCCGTCAGCGTCACGACCCGGAAGCCGCGGATCGGGGAAGAGGACGGCGTGGACTATTTCTTTATCACCGATGCGGAGTATCAGGATCTGCTGGAAAAGGACGCTTTCCTGGAGCACGCCACCGTGCATGACCATAGCTACGGCACGCTCAAAAGCCAGATTGAGGAAAAGATGGCCCTTGGAAAGAACGTGGTGCTGGACATCGACCCGCAGGGCGCCAGGCAGGTCATGGCCAAATGGCCGGACTGCGTGTCCATTTTCCTTCTGCCCCCTTCCTATCAGGCGCTGCATGACCGGCTTTACAGCCGAAAGACCGAGCCGCCGGATGTGATTGAGCGCCGCCTGAATAACGCCAGGGGTGAAATCGATTCAGCCGGCCTGTATCAATACAATGTGGTGAACGATGACCTGGAATTGGCCTGCGCTCAGGCCACTGCCATCATCGCCGCCGAAAAACAGCGCACAAATCGGTATTTCCCGGTTGTGGAATAAAATCTTTGAGGAGGATATGAATATGCCTGTGAATAAACCCGCCATTGACGAACTGGATCAGAAGGTAGACTGCCGTTACACCCTGGTGGTGGAAAGCGCCAAGCGCGCCCGCGAGCTGGTGGGCGGCTCCCAGCCCCTGGTCGATCCCAAGGATATGAAGCCGGTGTCCATCGCAGTGGACGAAATCAACAAGGGCCTGCTGGCCTATCACCGGAACCTGGAAGACGAAGAGGAATAAAAGCATCATGCCGCTGAATGGAAAAAATGTGGTGCTGGGCGTGACGGGAGGCATCGCGGCGTATAAAGCGTGCGAGCTCACCTCCCGCCTGCGCAAGGCCGGTGCGCAGGTGTATGTGGTCATGACGAAAAACGCCTGCCAGTTCGTTGCGCCCCTCACCTTTGAAACGCTCAGCAGCCATCCTGTGGTAACGGATACCTTCGCCCGCCCTGACACCTGGGAGGTGGAGCACATTGCCCTGGCAAAGCGGGCGGACGTATTCGTGATCGCCCCGGCCACCGCCAACATCCTGGCAAAGATGGCCCACGGCATTGCGGACGATATGCTGTCCACCACCGTGCTGGCCACCAAAGCGCCGGTGCTGGTGGCTCCGGCCATGAATACCGGCATGTGGGAAAACATGGCGACAAGGGAAAACACAGAGCTGCTGCGGAAACGCGGCGTTCGCTTCATCGGGCCGGAGGGCGGCTTTTTGGCCTGCGGCGATACGGGCGCGGGCCGGATGAGCGAGCCGAAGGATATTCTCGGCGCCGTCACGGACATCCTGTGCCCCAAGCGGGACTTGGAAGGGCTGCGGGTACTGGTGACGGCGGGGCCCACCCAGGAAATCATCGACCCCGTGCGGTATATCTCCAACCGTTCCAGCGGCAAGATGGGTTACGCCATCGCCAAAGCCGCGGCGGACCGGGGGGCGAAGGTGACGCTGATCACAGGGCCGGTGAGCCTTTCCGTGCCCCAGGGTGTGGAGGCCGTACATATCCGGTCCACGCAGGATCTGTATGAGGCTGTGACCGTTCGCTGCCAGGAGATGGACATTGTGGTGCAGGCCGCTGCGCCTGCGGATTTCACGCCGGCAGAGGCTGCCGCCCAAAAGATCAAGAAACAGGGCGACGGGGATCTGACGCTGGTTCTGCGCCAGACGCCGGACGTTGCCGCCCAGGTGGGGAGGCTGAAAAGGCCCGGCCAGGTGCTGGTGGGCTTTGCCGCCGAAACCAATGATGTGCTGGAAAACGCCCAGGGCAAGCTGAAAA
Organism: Clostridia bacterium; assembly: GCA_017550745.1. GTDB lineage: Bacteria > Bacillota > Clostridia > Christensenellales > Aristaeellaceae > RUG563. Next base: position 62,654 of record JAFZOG010000137.1, read on the forward strand.
AGAAAAACCTGGATATGATCGTGGCAAACGACGTGACAAAGCCCGGCGCGGGGTTTGACGTGGACACCAACATCGTCACCTTCGTGACGGCCGGCAAACAGGAAACCTTGCCCTGCCTGCCTAAAACTCAGGTGGCGGAAGAACTGCTGAACCGGGCGATGGCACTTTTTCAAAAACGTCAGAACAAAAGCGAAGCGGAATGAGCCTGTAAGCGATTTACGGGCTTTTCCCGAAGCAGCGCAAAGGAGGCTCCTCAGGTGTACGCGGAAATCATCGTGGATATTGCGTCCGAACAGGTGGACCGCGTATTTACCTATCGCGTGCCGGACACGCTGGAAATCCTGCCCGGCATGCGGGTGCGGGTTCCGTTCGGGCTGCGGGAGAAAGAGGGGTTCGTCATCCGCCTGAAAGAAACGGCGGATTATGACGAAAGCAAAATCAAGCCCATCCTGGCTTCGCTGGAGCCTTATCCCGCGCTGCTGCCGGAATTGATGGAGCTGGCCTGGGAAATCCGCGCCAAGTGCCATTGCCCTCTTTGCGAAGCGCTGCGGCTGATGCTGCCCGCCGAAATGCGGGGCGGCAGGGTGAAGGTGAAAACCAGGGAATACGCGCAGCTGCTCATCCCGCCTGAACGGATCGAAGAGGCCATCAGCGCGCAGAAGCGCTCGAAAACCAGGCAGCTGCTGATCCGCCTGCTTTCCGACGGACAGCCCCATCCGCTGGACGAATTGCGGCCCTTGATGCGGGATCTGCGCACACCGCTGGCTTATCTGGCAGAACGGGAAATGGTGCGGGTGTTTGAAAAGGAATCCCTGCGGGCGCCCTACTACGGCCGGGTGGACGCACCGCCCGACCCGGAGCTGACGCCCGAGCAGGCGGAAGCGCTGTCTGAGCTGATTCCTGCGCTGAACCACCCGCAAAAGCCTTTTCTTTTGCAGGGCGTGACGGGCTCCGGCAAGACGGAGGTCTATATCCGCCTGGTGCGGGAAGCGATGCGGCAGGGGAAAGGCGCTGTCATCCTGGTGCCAGAAATCGTGCTGACACCCCAGATGATTACCTGGTTCCGCTCCCGGTTCGGGGATACCATGGCGGTGCTGCATTCCCGGCTCAGCGCGGGGGAAAGGTTCGACGAGTGGCGGCGTATCCGCATGGGCGATGCCCGGATCGTGATCGGGGCGCGTTCGGCGGTATTCGCGCCGGTGGAAAAGCTGGGCGTGGTCATCGTGGACGAGGAACACGAGCAGACCTATCTATCCGACCGTTTTCCCCAGTATGATGCCCGGGAGATCGCCGTTTCCCGCGGCAAAAGGGAAGGCGCGGCGGTGCTGCTGGCCAGCGCAACGCCCAGCGTTTATTCCTACGCCATGACCCGCCGCGGGGACTATACACTGCTGGAAATGCCGCACCGCGTGCTGAACCGGCCTTTGCCGATCGTGCATCTGGTGGATATGCGGCAGGAGCTTCGGATGGGAAACCATGGTATGTTCTCCGGCCTTTTGCAGCAGAAGCTGGAAGAATGTATCGCAGGCGGCCACCAGGCCATGCTGTTCATCAACCGGCGGGGCTATGCCAGCTCGGTGAACTGCCGCAAGTGCGGGGAAACTATCAAATGCTCCCGCTGCGACGTTTCCATGACCTACCACAGCTTTGACCAGACGCTTCGCTGCCATTACTGCGGCGAGATACGGCCCATGCCAAAGCAGTGTCCCGCGTGCCAGAGCCCTTATATCAAGCCCATGGGCATCGGCACGCAAAAGGTGGAGGAGGAGCTGAACAGGCGCTTTCCCGGCGCGGGCGTCATCCGCATGGATGTGGACACCACGTCGGAGAAAAACGCCCATTTTAAACTGGTGGACCGCTTCCGCGCCGGCCAGGCGAAAATCCTGCTTGGCACGCAGATGATCGCCAAAGGGCTGGACTTTCCCCAGGTGACGCTGGTTGGCGCGGTGATGGCCGATCTGACGCTGAACTTTCCCGATTACCGTTCCGCGGAGCGCACCTATCAGCTGCTGGTGCAGGTGGCGGGCCGCGCGGGCAGGGGAGAGCAGCCCGGCGAAGTGGTGATTCAGACCTACCAGCCTGACCATTACGCCATTCGAAGCGCTGCCAGGCAGGATTACCGGGCGTATTTCAACCAGGAATTTGAGCGGCGCAGAAACGATTTGTATCCGCCCTTTACCATGATGGCCCGCTTCCTTTGCGAGGCAAAGGACATGTCCGCAGCGCTGGGGGCGGCGGAGATCGTCAAAAACCGGATCGTAGAGGAGTTTTCCCCTTCGCCGCTCTATCGCCGCATTCTCTTCATCCGCGCTGACGAAGCGCCCATCACCCGGATTCAGGATAAAGCACGGGCGCAGGTTTTAATGAAACTGCTCAATCATCCGGATACGGACAGGCTGCTCCGGCGCTTTCAGGAAATGGCCGGGGAGGAATACCCGGCCAAGGTACAATTGGAAATCAACCCGGCCTCGCTGGCTTAGGAGGATATAACAGGATATGGTACGGAAAATTCTCGAATTGGGGGACGAATCCCTGCGCAAAACCTGCAAACCCATGAAAACCTACGATCTGCGCTTGTGGCTGCTGCTGCGGGATATGGCGGAAACCATGTACAAAGCAGAGGGGGTGGGCCTTGCCGCGCCGCAGGTGGGCATATTGCGCCGCGTGGTGGTCATCGATGTGGGGGACGATCACGGCCTGATCGAATTGGTAAACCCGGAAATCATCGCCACGGAAGGCGAGCAGGCGGGCAGCGAGGGGTGCCTGAGCGTGCCGGGGCGCAGAGGCTATGTGGTGCGGCCAAACAAAGTGACCGTCCGCGCCCAGGACAGGAAGGGCAAGAAGTTTGAAATCACCGGGGAAGGGCTGCTGGCCCGGGCGCTGTGCCATGAAATCGACCACCTGGACGGCGTGATCTACGTGGATATCATGGATCACGAAATCTTTGAAGATGAGGAAAATGAAAAGAAGGAGGAACAGTAAATGCGTGTCGTATTTTTGGGCACGCCGGAGTTTGGCGTTCCTTCTTTAAAAGCGCTGGTGAGCACGGGCTATGAGGTCGTCGGCGTGTTCACCCAGCCGGACAAGCCCAAGGGCCGGGGCAACAAAATGCTGCCCAGCCCCGTGAAAAGCTGCGCGCTGGAATACGGCATTCCCGTTTATCAGCCGGTTAAAATCAGGGTGGACGGTGTGGAGGATTTGCGCTCCTTGCAGCCCGACCTGTGCGTCACCGCCGCCTTCGGCCAGATTTTGTCACAGGAGATTTTGGACATTCCGAAGATCGGCACGGTGAACGTGCATTCCTCCCTGCTGCCAAAATACCGCGGCTCCGCGCCCATCAACTGGGCCATCATGGAGGGGGAAACCGCCACCGGCGTCACCACCATGATGACGGACAAGGGCCTGGACACCGGCGATATCCTGCTCAAGCGCGAAGTGGCGATCCTGCCCGGAGAAACAGCCGAGGAACTGACCTCACGCCTTGCGCCCATCGGCGCGGAGCTGCTGATCGAAACCATCCAGGGCCTGGAGGCGGGCACGGTGCAGCGGATCAGGCAGGACGAAAACGAGGCCAGCTATTTCCCCATGCTGAAAAAAGAAATGGGGGAGATCGACTGGCATATGCCCGCGGGTCGGATCGTGTGCCGTGTCCGTGGCCTGACGCCCTGGCCGGGCAGCAGCTTTACCTGGGGCGGGAATGAAACCGTCAAGGTCTGGAAAGCGGAGGAAACGGAGAATCCGGGGAAAGCGCCGGGTGAAATCATCTGCGCCGACGCGAAAAAAGGCCTTATTATCGCTGCCGGGGAAAACGCCGTACGGGTGATCGAATTGCAGGCCCCCGGCGGCAAGCGCATGAGCGCCAAGGACTATTTGCGGGGGCATCCGGTGGCCTATGCAGAGGTACGTGTTTTATGATTCGCTCCCTCGCTTTGTGTTTGCTGGCGGTATCGTTGGTTTTTTCTGTCCCGGCGAAGAATGTGGGATTCTCCGAGGATACTCAGCTTTCGGAAACGGATTGGGAGGAAATGATGAAACAATACCGCTATGAGGAATATGAAGCACTGTATTTTGCCGTGATTGAGCAGTGCGGAGAGCCTGGCACCCCGGATTTTCTGACCCATCCTAAATCTGTGCAATCACTGTTCGTTGCGATGATGTTTGATATGGAGATTCAAAACGGCGGTGTAGCGCAGTTTTTCTGGAACGATGGCTCTGTATACGCCAAGTTGGTGCCGGATGCTCTCCACGAAATTGGCATGGACGATGTGGCGGCGCTCTATGAACAGTTTGTTCAGGAAAAAAACATTACGTTAGAAGAAATCGACACCTATCGGGAACGCTTTCCCATGATGGAAGAGGATTTCTATGCGTATCATCCTTTCGATGAATTCGACGAAGCTTATATGAATATTTGGAAAGAAACCAACATCAATGCCCGTTTTCTGGATTATGCCGCGAAACACCCGGAAATCAACGAAGCTGAGTAAATTTGGAGGAAATGCTCATGGAGAAGGACAGCACCCAAAGGGGCAAGCGCCCCTTTGTTGCCAAGCCAAACGATAAAAAGCCCTACGGAAAGCCAGTGGGAAAACCGGGCGAAAAGAAATCTTATGGAAAGCCAGGCGATAAAAAGCCTTATGGCAAACCGGCAGGGCGCACCTTTGGCAAGCCGGCTGGTAAAGCTGGCCCCTATGGCCGAAAGCCAGAGTCCAAGCCTGCCCACGCCCCCAATGCTCCCAGCAGCCTGAGCCGGAAGGTAGCGCTGCAAATCTTCCAGGACGTGGTGCGCAAGGACGCTTACGCCGCCCTGTCCCTGGATGACCGGCTGAAGAACACCAACCTGCCCCAGCTGGACAAGCGGTTTTGCGCCAGCATCGTATACACCACCCTGGAAAACCTGATCCGCATCGACTACGCCCTGAGCTTTTTCTTAAAGGACGCGGAATCCCTGGAGCCCACCGTGCGGGACATCCTGCGCATCAGCGCGTGCCAGCTTTTGTTCCATGACCGGATTCCCGAAAACGCCATCGTGGACGAGGCGGTGAAGCTGACCCGGGGCGCGGGGCTGGAGGGATTGACCGGCCTTACCAACGCGGTGCTGCGCTCCATGGTGCGCGGCAAGAATGAAATCAAATGGCCCAGGCCGGAGGAAGGGGCGAAATACCTTTCCATTATGTATTCCGTTCCGATGTGGCTGGCGGAACGGCTGACAGCCGCTTACGGCCCGGAAACCGCCGAAGCGATTTGTTCCTATCGCAGCGAATCCCATTTCACAACCATCCGGCCCAACATGAACCAGTACACGGACGAAGCCTTTGAAGCGCTGCTGCAAAAGAAGGTCTGGGAAGTGGAAAAAGGCGCGGTGGCCCACGCTTACCGGGTGCGCAGGGCAGCGGAAATCGCCCAGGACGCCGACTACCTGGCGGGACATTTTTCCATCCAGGGGGAAAGCAGCATGCTGGCCGCCCAGGCGGTGAACGTGAGAGCGGGCATGCAGGTGTTGGACTGCTGCGCGGCCCCCGGCGGAAAGACCGCCTATCTGGCGGAAAGCATGGGCGGCGCGGGCCGGGTCTATGCCTGGGACTTGCATGAGCACCGGGTAACGCTCATCCGCGCCATGATGCGGCGGCTGCGCCTTGAAAACGTGCGGCCGGCGGTGCGGGATGCGGCGGTGCTGAAAGAAGATCTGGCTGGCGCCATGGACGCGGTGCTGCTGGACGCGCCCTGCTCCGGGCTGGGCGTGATGGACGATAAACCGGACATCAAATACCGCGCTACCCCGGAATCGGTGCGGGAACTGAAAGAGACTCAGGAAAAGCTGCTGGATACCTGCTGCCAGTATGTGAAGCGGAACGGAACGCTGGTATATTCCACCTGCAGCGTGCTGCCGGAGGAAAACGGGGAGCAGGTGAAGCGGTTCCTGGAAAAGCATCCCGAGTTCACGCTGGCCCCGCTGCCGGAAACCATCGACCAGCGATTCCGAAAAGAATACACGGAGACCGGGCTTCAGCTGCTGCCTCATCGGGACGGGGTGGAGGGCTTCTTCATTGCCCGGATGAAACGGATCAAGTAAATGGAGAATCAGCAAATACAATGGATGGGGCTGTATCCGGAGGAACTGAAGCAGCGGCTTGCCCAGATGGGGGAAAAGCCTTTCCGCGCCGGGCAGGTGTTTTCCTGGCTGCATAAAGGCGCGCGCTTTGAGGAAATGACGAACCTCTCCCTTTCCCTCAGGGAAAAGCTGGCGGAAATCGGCATGGATCAGCCGGTGGCGGTACGGGAAACGCGGGTATCCAAACTGGACGGGACAAAGAAATTTCTCTTTGCCCTGCCGGACGGCAACTGCGTGGAGGGCGTGCTGATGCGCTACCATTACGGCGCGACGCTGTGTATCTCCACCCAGGTAGGATGCAAAATGGGCTGCCGCTTCTGCGCAAGCACCCTGGAGGGCTGCCTTCGGAACCTGACCGCGGCCGAAATGCTGGGAGAAGTGCAATGCGCCCATGCCGAAATGAAGGGCGAACGGGTGCACAATATCGTGCTCATGGGCAGCGGCGAACCTATGGATAACTATGACGAGGTGGTTCGTTACCTCCGGCTGGTTTCTCACCCGGAGGGGCTGAATATCGGCCTGCGCCACATTTCCGTCAGCACCTGCGGGCTGGTGCCGCAGATGAAGCGCTTTGCCGACGAAGGATTGCCCGTTACTTTATCGCTGTCCCTGCATGCGCCGAACGATGCCATCCGCAAACAGATCATGCCCATCGCCCAGCGTTACACCATCGGCGAAACCCTGGACACCTGCCGGTATTATATTGAAAAAACCGGCCGCCGTGTGGTGATGGAATACGCTTTGATCGACGGCGTGAACGCTTCCATCGCCTGCGCGGAGGAATTGGCGGACCGGCTTCGGGGGATGCAGTGCCATGTGAACCTGATCCCGCTGAATACAGTAAAGGAAAGAAACCTGTTCGGCGTGACGGAAAAGCAGGTGCAGGATTTCTTATCTGTCCTGGAAAAGCGCCGTATTTCCGCTACGCGCCGCCGTGAAATGGGCGACGACATCGAAGGCGCGTGCGGCCAGCTGCGAAAGAAAGTATTACAGGAGGAGCAAGCATGATATCGGCAGCCAGAACCCATATTGGCAAGGTGCGCGCGTCAAACCAGGACGCGCTGCTGGTGCATCCCGGGAAACATGGACTGTATGGGGTAGCGGACGGTATGGGCGGCCATAAGGCGGGGGACGTGGCCAGTAAAATGGCGGTGGCCGTGGTGGAAAACGCGCTGAAGAAAGCGCGTCCGTCAGCGGATCTGCTGCGTTCGGCGATTCAGGAAGCCAATCTGCTGATTTATGAAGAACAGCTTGGCAACCCGGATTACAGCGGCATGGGCACCACCATGACCGTCATATGGGAGGATGGCAGCCGCATTCTGCTGGGACATGTAGGTGACAGCCGGGCGTACCGCATTCGTAAAAACGAGATCCGGCAGATCAGCATGGACCATTCCATGGTGGCGGAAATGGTGCGCAACGGATACCTGACTGAAAGGGAAGCGCGTGTGCATCCATACCGCAATATCATTACCCGCGCCCTGGGCACGGATGATTCCGTGGCGGTGGACGTGGACATTCTGGATAAGAAGCAGGGAGATATTTACCTTTTGTGCTCTGACGGCTTGTCCGAATACGTGCTGCCGGAACAGATGCTGATGGTGATGCGCGGCAATTCCCTGGAGAAGGCGGCGGATATCCTGCTGAATATGGCGCTGGAAGGCGGCGGAAGGGACAATATCTCTGTGGTGCTGGCGGAGGTGACGGCATGATCGGCAAAGTGCTGGACAACCGCTACGATCTGGTGGAATTCATCGGCAAGGGCGGTATGGCGCTGGTGTACCGGGCGGTAGACAGGCGCACGGGCCATTCCGTTGCGGTGAAGATCCTGCGGCCTGAGTATAACCAGGACGCTGAGTTTTCCGCCCGTTTCCAGCGGGAAGCGCTGGCAGCCAGCCGCATGAGCCACCATAATATCGTCAACCTGCTGGATGTGGGCCAGGTGGACAACATGCGATACCTGGTGATGGAATACGTGCAGGGACGCACCCTCAAGGAAGTGATCCGCCAGAAGGGCGCCCTGCCGCCCACCATCGCCGCGCAGATCGGCATCCGCATTTTATCCGCTTTGCAGCACGCGCATAAAAAGGGCATCATTCACCGTGATATCAAGCCCCAGAACGTGCTGGTGGATCAGGATGGGCTGATCAAGGTGGCTGATTTCGGCATCGCCCGCGTGGCAGGCTGGGACACTGTCAGCTCCGAAGACAGCGTGATGGGCTCCGTGCATTATTTTTCGCCGGAGCAGGCGCAGGGCAAGCCGGTCACCGCGGCCAGCGATCTTTACAGCGTGGGCGTGGTGCTCTATGAAATGCTGACGGGCAAGCCGCCCTTTGAGGGGGAGACCCCGGTGGCTGTCGCCATGCAGCACATCGGCAGCAAAGCCCGCCCCATCTCTGAAATCAATCCGGCCGTTCCGCCGGCGATGGAGCGCGTGGTGGAAAAGGCGATGGAGAAGAAGCCGGCCAACCGTTACCAGAGCGCCTTTGAAATGGCCCAGGACCTGCAGCGCGCCTTGCAGGAGCCCGACGGTACCTGGATGACCCGTCTGCCTGATAAAACCGCGCTGAATCAGGAACTGCATTCGGGCAATACGGGAAAACAGAATACCGTTTCATCGGGCAGTTCCGTATGGAAAAGAGCCGGGGCAGCCGTCATGATCCTTGTGGTCATCGGAGGCATGCTTTTTGGCGCGCTGCGTATTTACGACCAGGTGGTGAACACCACGGAAGCGCCGTACTGCCTGGATGAGGAGGAAGCCGATGCGAGGCGGCTTGCCATCCGCGCCGGCCTTTTGCTGGAAATCACCCGCACCAGCGACGCGATCAAGCCCACCGGCACGGTGATCATGCAGTCCCCGGAATACGGCACCATCATGCGCAAGGGAGAAACGCTGTGCCTTACGATCTCCACCGGGCCCGAGGAACAGCAGATCCCCAACCTGATCGGCAAAACGGTGGATGAGGCCAAAACAGAGCTTGACCGTTTCGGTTTTACCCTGCTGGCGCTTCCGAACCGCGTCATATCAAATTCACCGTGGGATACGGTGCTTACCCAAAAGCCTGCTCCGGGAGATATGATGCCGAACGGCACCGTGGTGCAGGTGACGCTCAGCGGCGGAAGCGTGACGCTGCCGGACTTCGTGGGCATGACCCGCAAGGACGCGCTGTTCATGGTGCAGCAGATGAAGCTGACGCTGGTGGAAATCCGCGAAATACCCGTGGACGACGCCACGCAGTTTGAGCGCGTGGCGGCCCAGTTCATTTCGGACGGCGATTCCAAAGAATTCAAGCCCGGGGACCAGGTGATGCAGCAGACCCAGGTGACGCTTGCGGTCTATGTTCCCAGCGAGGCGGCGAAGGCCGCCACGGCTACCACGGAGCCCGCGTCCACGCCCAGGCAGGAGGCCACGCCATGATGGAGGGCGTGATCGTGCGGGGGCGAGGCGGTTTTTATACCGTACGGGACGAGGCGGGGCAGGAATATGTGCTGCGGGCCAAAAAGAAATTCCGCCGCCAGAAGGTTACCCCCCTGGTGGGGGACCGGGTGCTGTTCACGCCGGGGGAGGGAAAAGAAGAAGGCAAAGAGGAGGACGGCTGGGTGGAGGAAATCCTGCCCCGCGTCAGCCAGTGCCCGCGTCCGCCGGTGGCCAATGTAAGCATCCTGTGCATCGTTGTGGCGCCTGCCCCGGAGCCGGACTGGATGCTGGTGGACAAGCTGCTGATTTTTGCCTGGAAACAGCATATCCGGCCTCTGCTGATCCTGAATAAAGCCGATCTGCCCGGCGCGGAGGAAGCGGCGGCGCTGGCAAAAGCCATGTATGCCGGAGCGAAGGTGGACGTTCTGTGCGTCAGCGCGAAAAGCGGCGAAAACACGGAGCGCCTGAAAGCGTGCTTAAGCGGCGGCGTGTGCTGCTTTTCGGGCCAGAGCGGCGTGGGAAAATCCACCCTGCTGAACGCGCTTTTCGGTTTATCCCAGGAGACGGGAGACATCAGCCGCAAAATCCAGCGGGGAAAGAATACCACCCGCCACGCAGAGCTGTTTTCCTTTGGCGATATTCGGGTGATCGACACGCCCGGCTTCAGTCTATTGGAGCTGGACGAGGTGTTTGATCCGGTGCTGCTGCGGGACTATTACCCTGAGTTTGCGCCTTATGAAAACGCCTGCCGGTTCTCACCCTGCTACCACGGCAGCGAACCCGGCTGCGCGGTATTGCGGGCTGCCGGAGAAGGAGCGGTCCATCCCGCGCGGCTGGAGAGATACCATATCTTACTGGCGGAATGCCGTCAGGCCTGGAGGGAACGCTATGATTAAACTGACGCCTTCGCTGCTGGCTGCTGACCTGATGCACCTGGGCAGAGACATTGATATGATGCGGCGCCATGGCCTGGATCAGCTGCATTTTGATGTGATGGACGCACACTTTGTTCCCAACCTGTCGTTTGGCCCCGATTTCTTGCGGGCGATTGGACGGCAGCATCCGGATATGAAGACAGACGTGCACCTGATGATGGATAACCCTGATCAATATCTGCATGAGTTTGCGAAGTGCGGCGCGTCCAGCATCACCGTCCATGCGGAGATCGGCGGGGATCTTTGCGGGATGATCCGGACGATCCAGGGGCTGAATGTGAAAGCCGGCCTGTCCGTGAAGCCGGAAACGCCGGTGGATGCGCTGCTGCCGTATCTTAAGCAATTGGATCTGATTCTGATCATGACGGTGGAGCCGGGCTTCGGGGGACAGAAATTTATGCCGGAGGAAGTAGAGAAGATCCGGTTCCTGAGGAAATCCGGTTTTCATGGCGACATCGCCGTTGACGGCGGCGTAAGCATCGAAAACGCGGCGCTGCTCAGGGATGCCGGAACTACTCTGCTGGTGATGGGCACTTCATATTTCCGCGCGGAAGATCCGTCGGCCGTGGCGCGTTATGTTGAGGAATTAAACAGATGAACAAAGTACACGGAAAAAACCGTCCCCCGAAAAAGGAGACGTTCCGCCATAAACGCAGCCTGGGCCAGAATTTTCTGACGGACGACGCCTTGTTTGAGCAGCTGGTGGATCTGTCCGGGGTCGGCCCGGAGGACGCGGTGCTTGAAATCGGGGCCGGGGCGGGAGGAATGACCAAAGCGCTTTCGGCCCGGTGCAGGCGGGTGGCTGCCGTTGAAGTGGATGAAACGCTGCTGCCCATCCTGCGCGTTTCCCTGGAGAGGTGCAGGAACGTGCAGCTGGTGCACGGGGACGTAATGCGCCTGAACCTGCCGGAATTGACCGGGCCGCTGGGGCCTTTCCACATCGTGGCGAATATTCCTTACTACCTTACCACGGATTTGATGACGCTGCTGCTCAACGGAGCAATGCCCATACAATCCATCAGCCTGATGGTGCAGAAGGAAGCGGCCCAGCGCATTGTGGCCCGCCCGGGAGAGGAAGGCTATGGAATGCTGGCCGTGCGCGCGCAGTATTACTATGACCCGCAGATCATGCTGGACGTGCCTGCCTGCATGTTTACGCCGCCGCCGAAGGTGGACAGCGCGTTTGTGGTGATGCCCAGGCGTGAAAAACCGCCGGTAAACGCCCGGGATGAAGCGCTGCTTTTCAAGGTGGCCGCCGCTGCCTTCGCCATGCGGAGAAAGACCATGGAAAACAACCTGATCGCTTCTTTCCGGGTGAGCCGCGAACAGGCGGCGGCCTGGCTGAAGCAATGCGGCATTGCGGAGGGAGCGCGGGGTGAAACCCTGTCGCTGCGGGATTTTGCGACGATCAGCGATGCTATGGCGGAATAAGAACAGCGCTTGAAAAAATACACTGCATATGTTATACTTGAGTAAAGGAATTGAAATCTATACAGGAGGTTTGGATATGGAACAGAAAAAAAGACTGGTGACGCGCAGCGACTTTGACGGCCTCGCCTGCGCCATGATGCTGAAAGAATTGCAATTGATCGACGAAATCAAGTTCGTGCATCCCAAGGATGTGCAGGATGGCAAGATCGAGCTGAGCCAGAACGATATTACCACAAACCTGCCTTATGACCCGCGGGTCGGCCTGGCCTTTGACCACCATGAATCGGAGATTGACCGCCTGAAAGCCCAGGAAACCGGCGGCAAGCTGATCATTGACCCCAATGCCCGCAGCGCCGCGCGTGTGGTATATGATTATTACGGCGGAAAGAAAGCGTTTCCCCGTGTGAGCGATGAATTGATGACCGCGGTGGATAAGGGAGACAGCGCTGATTTTACCGTCGACGAGATCCTGCATCCAACCGGATGGGTGCTGCTGCACTATCTGATGGATGCGCGCACCGGCCTGGGCCGATTCCATGATTTCCGCATCTCCAACTATGAGCTGATGATGCAGCTGATCAGCTACTGCATGGACCACAAGATCGACGATATTCTGCTGCTGCCCGACGTGAAGGAGCGCGTCGACCTGTATTTTGAGCAGGCGGAGCTGTTTGAAGCCCAGCTTAAGCGCATCGCCAGGGTGGAGGGCAAAGTGGTGGTGCTGGACCTGCGCAATGAGGAAACGATTCATGCGGGCAATCGTTTCATGATTTACGCCCTCTATCCCGAAACCCAGATTTCCGTGCATGTAGCCTGGGGCTTCCGCAAGCAGAACACCGCTGTGATGATCGGCAAGTCCATCGTGAACAAGGCGTCCACCGTGGATATTGGCGAACTGTGCCTCAAGTACGGCGGCGGCGGGCATCATAACGCAGGTACCTGCCAGCTGGAAAACGACGTGGTGGACAAGGAACTGCCCAATATCATCAAAGCGCTCAACGCTTGAGACTGAAAACTGACAGCATCCCATGGATGCTGCCGGTTTTTTATGTATGAATCGGTATGAATAATGTCATTGCAAAACACTGCCGCATTCAGTATAATATGACATGAAAAAGCCTTGAAAAACCGTCTTGATAATACGTACATCATATAAAGACAATTGCCGTGTGTGCAATGTCAATATATTTCTTGGAGGAATGCGTATGAAAAAACTGCTATGCCTGGCCGTCAGCCTGATGCTGCTGTGCAGCGCCACGGCGCTGGCGGAATCCCTGTTCACGCCCGGCACCTATGAGTCCGTGAAAAAGGGGTTCGGCGGCGACGTAAAAGTGACTGTGACCGTTTCTGATACCGAGATCACTGATATAGCCATCGAAGGGGAGTCCGAAACGCCCGCTCTTGGCGGCGTAGCCGTTGAAACGCTGGGCCCCGCCATCCTGAAGGCCCAGACCCCCAATGTGGACGGCCTCTCCGGCGCGACCGTCACCAGCACCGCCATCATTGCCGCCGCCACCGAAGCCCTGACGAAGGCGGGCGCTGACATCGCCGCCCTGGACGCCAACCGGAAGGATGCTTCCGAGGAAGCGGCCAAAGAAGAAAAAACCATTGATACCGAAATTGTCATCGTCGGCGCGGGCGGCGCGGGAATGGCCGCCGCTATCATGGCGAACCAAGCGGGCAAGGATTTCGTGATCCTGGAAAAAATGCCCTATGTCGGCGGCAACACCACCAAGGCCACCGGCGGCATGAACGCAGCGGAGACCCATTACCAGAAGGAACAGGGCATCGAAGACTCTGTGGAACTGTTCGCCGCGGACACCATGAAGGGCGGCCATGACCTGAATGACCCCGAGCTGGTGCGCACCCTGGCTGAGCAGAGCGCCGGGGCCATCGACTGGCTGGATTCCATCGGCGCTGACCTGCCCAAGATTTCCTTCTCCGGCGGCGCTTCCACCAACCGTATCCACGCGCCTGCTGACGGCAGCGCCGTGGGCAACTACCTGGTGGACAAGTTCTCCGCCAAGCTCAAGGAACTGGGCGTGGAAGTGATGCTGAACACCAAGGCCACCGAGCTGATCATGGAAGACGGCAAGATCGCCGGCGTCAAAGCCGAAGGCCCTGATGCGTATTACACCATCAATGCCAAAGCCGTCATCCTGGCCACCGGCGGCTTCGGAGCGAATGAGGATATGTACACCCAGTACCGTCCTGACCTCAAGGGCACCGTTACCACCAATGCTCCCGGCGCGACCGGCGACGGCATCGTGATGGCCCAGGCTGTGGGCGCTGACCTGGTGGATATTGAGCAGATTCAGCTGCATCCCACCGTGGAACAGACCACGTCCATGCTGATCACTGAATCCGTCCGGGGTGACGGCGCTATCCTGGTGAACCAGAGCGGCCACCGCTTTACCAACGAGCTGCTTACCCGCGACGCGGTTTCCGCCGCAGAGCTTGCGCAGGAGGGCCAGTACGCCTACATCATCTTCGACCAGCACCTGCGCGACAACCTGAAAGCCATTGAAAAGTACGTGAAGAATGGCCTGACCGTACAGGCGGACACGCTGGAAGAGCTTGCCCGGAAGCTGAATATCTATCCCTACTTCCTCACCATGACCATGAACGCGTGGAATGAGGCCGTGGCGACCCAGAACGACGCGGCATACGGACGCACCACCGGCATGAACGATAACCTGACCACCCCGCCTTACTATGCCATCCAGATCGCTCCCGGTATCCATCACACCATGGGCGGCGTGAAGATCGACACCAGCGCCGAGGTCATTGATACCAACGGCAATCCCATTCCCGGCCTGTTCGCCGCGGGTGAAGTTACCGGCGGCGTCCATGGCGGCAACCGCCTGGGCGGCAACGCTGTGGCTGATATCGTGATCTTTGGCCGCATCGCTGCCGAAAGCGCCATCGAATATGTAGGCAAGTAACGAAAAAGAGCTTTCTCACAACGAAAAGAGATATGCTCCCTTCCAGGCAGCCTTTCTGCCCGGAAGGGAGCATTTTTTCATAATGGGTACGATAAACAGATGACCGTCATTTTATCAACCAGGCGAATGCTTTCGCCGTTCTGATATCCGCATCCTTGAAGTGATTTCCCTGATTCCATTCCAGGATCGTGTTTATCCCCTGCACCTGGAGCAGGTCGTGGGCCTCTCTGATCCTGCCGCCAACTGCGGCCATCACGGGATTCCTGGTTTTCTCTTCCTTATCCCCAAGGCTCAGATAAACGGACCGGACGCGTATGGTATTCCTTTTCATATAGTCCGCAAAGCCTGGGAACCACACGGACGGGGAAGCTGCCGCCACACCCTTGAACACATCTGTCTGATATGCTGCCCATAAGGCGAAAAGTCCGGCCAGCGAGTAGCCGCCGATATAATACGATTTGGTTTTGTCGGCGGTATGCTGCAGCACTTTAGACAATGTACCGGCCGCTCCATCCCCGAAGCCCTCTTTTCCGAATACTGCGGGCGCTGACCAGGGGGACAGGTCGGCATTCCAGTGCTGAACCTTGATGGCAAGCAGGCAGAAATCAGCATCCGTCAGCCTCTGTATCTCCTTCACCTCGGTTTCCATCCCCTCAAGATCGTGGTCATCGACCATCTGGACCAGGACAACCGAAGCATCCGGATTTCCGTATACAGTCATCATGCTCATTGCAGGCATATTGATCATCATCCTTCTGCTGGTTCTTTATCCAAAAAAGTTTGGGAGCGTCAGCATCACGGGATAAACCGGCTCCACGCAGGATAAGCCAAAGTGCATCGTTTTCCCGAGCATCAGGACATCCCTTTCAGATACTCTTTCAGGACTTTCAGCCCCGCCGCAGGGACACAGAATCGCTCCCGGCTATGCTGGATTTCCGCCCACACCTCATTCAGATCAAACCACCGCACCGCATCGACTTCTGACGCCTGGAGAATAAGAGCGCCGATATCCACGGGCCGGGAATAGACGAAAACGGTGGTCACCTCGTTGTCCTTGAACAGCCGCCCGTGGAACATCTTTTCGTATTGGATGGAAAAAGTTCCTGCGTACTTCAGTTCTTTTTTAGCGGCTTCAATCCCAAGTTCCTCCGACAGTTCGCGTATAGCGGATGCCAGCGGTTCCTCGCCAGCCGGGATATGCCCGGCAGAGGATGTGTCGAAAAGCCCCGGAAAGGACTCTTTCTCCATGCTGCGTTTTTGCAGCAGGATATCAAAACCCCGATCGCTTCCCCGCACAACCCACACGTGTGCTGTTCGATGGCGGATACCGTCTCTGTGGGCCTCGCCGCGGGAGACGATTTCTCCTGTGGGCTGCCCGTTTTCGTCGACGATATCAAGGTATTCTGTGTTGGTTGCTGTACCTGCTTCATTTTTCTTGGGCATACACCGTTTGCCTGTGGTCATCTTTCCACCTGCCCCTTATATGAAGCAATCCCGCCGATGCTCTTGGCGTTATATCCCATCCGTTTTAAGACACGCACAGCCTGCCTGCTCCTCGTGCCGCGCAGGCAGTAAACATACAGCGGCCTGTCTTTTGGAATGTCGAGGGCGCTTATCCGGGACAGAGGAGCGTTCACTGCGCCGGAAATATGGCCGGATCGAAATTCGTCAGCCTCCCGCACATCGAGCAGGACAGCGTCCGGTGTGTTTCGGCATTCCTTTACTGCGTCATTTATACTGGTTCTATTGAAGAAGAACATCGCTTACCCCCATTACTCCGTTATAAACCCGCATTCATCCGCCGCCAGGGGAATAGTTCAGGCATGCTGTTTCCCATTCCAGCCAGTGAATTGCTTTTATGGTTCATGGACAGCGGATATTTCATCGCCCGGTTCGTTGGATTCCTCACTTTCTGTCAGGGATACCCGGCGTCAGATCGACTGCCTGAGCCTGGGCCTTCAGGCAAAGCTCCGCAGCCTTAAAGGCGTGCGCCTGTGTCATGGCAGTCTCTGTTCTGTTCAGGGAATCCAGGATCAATTGGCCGAAGAAAGGATATCCGGTCACACCCGTAGCGTTAATATACTTTTCTCCGTCCCCATTCACCAGGAACACATGATTGCCGCCTTGGCCCTCCCTTGCGATGTCCACATATTTCCGGATTTCGATATAGCCCTCGGTGCCGAGGATGATGGTGCGTCCATCGCCCCAGGTGCGCAGGCCGTCCGGCGTAAACCAGTCCACCCGGAAATAATTGGTGGTTCCGTTTTTCCCGGAGATAGAGCAGTCGCCGAAATCATCCAGCTCCGGATAGTCCGGATGGCTATAATTTGCAATGCGGGAGGAAACTACCTGGCCATCTTCTTCTTTGGCGAAGTAAAGGTACTGCTCGATCTGGTGGCTGCCGATATCGCACAGGATACCGCCATACTTCTCCTTCTGAAAGAACCAGTCCGGCCGAGCGCCTGCAGATAAGCGATGCGGGCCGAAGCCTGCCACGTTGACCACTTTGCCGATGAAGCCCTGGTCCACCATATAACCGGCCAGCACCGCTCCTTCCACATGAAGCCGCTCGCTGTAATATACCATATAGCGCCTGTTGGTTTTTTTCACCATTTCTCTGGCGCTGCTAAGCTGCTCCAGGGTAGTGAAGGGCGCTTTATCGGTGAAATAGTCCTTGCCGGCTGACAAAGCTTTTAAGCCAAGCGCACAGCGCTGGCTTGTCACCGCTGCCCCGGCAATCATGTGCGTCTCTCTGTCTTCCAGGGCTTCTTCTTCGCTGCGGGCCGGTTTCGCCTGGGGAAACGCTTTCAGGAAGGCTTCCACCTTTTTGGGATCCTGATCGTACACATATTTCAGGGTGCCGCCCGCTTCCGTCAGGCCGTTGCACATGCCGTAAATATGGCCGTGATCCAGCCGGACAGCGGAAAAGACAAATTCCCCGGGCTTTACGACAGGCTGGGCTTTTCCTTTCGGCGCATAGTTCATGCCTTCGCTCACTTTGTTCATCCATGTTCCTCCTCACGTTTTATCAAAGCTGCCCAAAGAAATATCACTGCCGCCCAGCTCCATCTGGGATACGCGCTTCTCATAGAAATGCGGCACATTGGCCTGAATACCGGCCACGGTATAGAAGGAGTCATCCTTTGAAAGCGGCAGGGAGACGGCTTGCCTGCTTGAGCCCGCCTTATAAATCGCGGTGATCAGCTCCAAGGTCAGCCTGCCGTCTTCGCCGCTGATGGCGGGCAAGGCGTCGGTCTCAATGGCTGTTAGCATGTTGTCGATCTGTCCGTCATGGCCCTCGTAAGGGAGAGGAGGCAGAGCGTCAGCAAAAGCCGTGATTTCTTTTTCCAGCGCTTTGCTTTCCTCCGGGAAGCCGTTGGGCTTGGAAACAGAAGCGTAAACGGAGAACGGCGCGGCGATTTTTGCTTTTTCACACTGGAAGGTAAGGGCCTGTTCTTCTCCATGATGTACCACCGATGCGGTGAGAAGGCCCAGCGCGCCGGGATATTCCAGAATGGACATGGACAAGTCTTCCACCTCGGCGTTGTCGTGGGCGGTGTTGGCCAGCACGCTGGTCACCCGCTTGGGCAGGCCCATCATCCAGCCAAGCATATCGATATGATGTACCGCATGGTTCAGCGTGCAGCCGCCGCCCTCCTTTTCCCAGGTGCCGCGCCACCAAAGATCATAATAGCAGTGGCCCCGCCACCAGAAGGAATCCACCTGGGCGCTGCGTACCGGCCCGGCGATGCCGCTGTCCAGCAGCGCTTTCAAATCTCTGATGGGTTTGCGAAAACGGTTTTGGGCGATGATGGATAGCTTTTTTCCGCTTTCATCCCGCGCACGGATCATGGCGTCGCACTCCGCAAGAGAGGCCGCCATGGGCTTTTCGCAGATGGCATGCTTGCCCGCGCGCAGGGCATTGACGGTGATTTCCGCATGCACATAGGGCGGGCAGCAGCAGTCCACGAGGTCGATATCCGTCCGGTTCAGAATATCGTGATGGTCAAGATAACAATCGCAGTCAAGCCCGTACTGCGCTTTAACTTTTTCCGCTTTTCCCGGGATAATGTCAACCAGCGCGGCGATGCGCACGCGCTCCGGGAACTGCAGATAAGCATGGATATGGGCATGCGAAATATTGCCTGTGCCGATAAGCGCTACTTGAAGCATGAAATCACATCCTCCTGAAATAGAGGCAGCGCTCTGCCGCGCGCCGCAATAGTTCTGGGCAGTCACAGAGGAGCACCGTGATGTTTTGTGTCCTCAGTATCCGTAAACACCATCCGTATCATCTGCACCGTTCCGGCGAAAAATCTTTTATCTCACCCTTGTCGATCCAGTGGATATTTCCGAGCTTCCATGCTGCGCCACCCTGAAGAAAGATTGCGCTCTCATCCTCCATGGCAGCCACCGGGTGAACCATGGAGATTTCCTTCAAAGCAGGAATAAACCATTCATCTTTTCTATAGTGCGCCTTGACCGTGATTTCCGTCAGTCCGATGCCTTCATACAGCGTCTTTGTTTCCCAAATCTCAGCGACATATCGGCCCATGTTCATTGAGCCCGCGCTTACGCCAAGAATCACGGCATGGCTCGCAAGAAGAAACGGGACCAGCCCGAGATCGCGGATCAGCTTTATCTGCCAGGCCACTTCTCCGCCCATCAGGAAGATGCAGTCCGCCTCCCGCACGAGCTTTACCGCGTCAGCCGACCGCGTCCGACGGTCGATCACGTGATGTTCGTCAAACGCCATGCCACGCTCCGCAAACATTTCATGCATGCCGTCGCTGTCATCGTCATTCTGCGCATAGTCTTCCGGAAAAGCGCTGATAAAAACCAGGCTCCTTCGCCTGCCCAGGTTACTCCGCAGCACCTGCGCGATTTCATCCGTAAAATGATGCGTCGGAAAACCGCTGAATAGGCCCAATAATTTTGCATTCATGCCGTATATCCTCTGTCAATCCTTCACTGTTTCATCCGGGTAATCCCAGAAACCGCCCTTATGGAAGTTTTCGTTTCCAAGGAGTTTTGCAGTCAGCCTGAAAATCACACAGCCGTCGGGACAAACAACGGTCTTCGTATACTTGCTTTCACCGCCCAGGTTCTCCAAATCCCCTCCGCTCCTGACAGCTTCCATCAGGGGATAAAGCATCATCATTGTTTTGGAGCAGATTCCATATCCGTTTTGATTGACCGGGCATCCATACGTGCACTTGTAATGGTCGCCGATTTCTTCGCCGTTGCGGCAGTATCGTTCGGTGTGATCGCCGTGGAGAAAACCCGTTACTTCAACAGTGAATTCATATTCCTCGTCGTACCATTTTTTCATACTGATCCTCCTATCACCGTATCAAATGTTAATCTTTCTCCATGACCCAGTATACAGGGGAAAAAGGAGGGCCATATCTCCTGGCGACACAGAGAAACCGGCCTGGGCAGATGGTGTTTGTCTTGACACACGGTCAGGAAATCATATATAATCAATGAACCTATTCTTGACGAAAGGTGAAGCTTATGCCGCGATACGATATGCTTTTTTTTGATCTTGATGGCACGCTGCTCAGCTCCGACCACAGGACGGTTTCACCCCGTAATCAGGAGGCGCTGCGGGCTGCGCGCGCTGCAGGGATACGGCTTGCGATCGCTACGGGGCGCTGCCTGGGGATGATCCCCCGGGAAGCCCTGGAACTGGAACTGGATTTCGCGGTGACCAGCAATGGCGCGGCTGTATATGATCTAAAGCGGGATCAGCAGATTTTTCATTATCCTTTTCAGGCGAATGCGGCGGCAAAAGCCTGCGAGGTCATCGAACGATATTTGGATTTTTACGAGCTCTTCGTGGGCGGCAAAGTGATCCTGATCCGGGGAGAGCAGGCGGAATGCGATCTGCCGCCTTGGGGGCATTTTTATATAGAACGGCGCGGCGGTTTGCCGCCCATGACCAGTATGCGTTCCTTCGTGGCTGAAGGCGCGCCGGGACTGGAAAAAATCAACGTGATTGAGTGCCCCCGGACCGTGCTGCCACTTATCCGGCAGGAGCTGGAAGCATTGGGAGACTTCGCTCTTTCCTCCTCCATGAGCTATGGGGGATTGGAGGTGGTGCCCATCGCTTGCAGCAAAGGCAGCGCCATCCGTTGGCTGTGCGGCGAACTGGACATTGGCATCGAACGATGCGCCGCTTTTGGGGACAGCAGCAACGACATGGACATGCTCGCCGCTGTCGGCTGCGGCGTGGCGATGGAAAACGCGCCGGAAGACCTGAAAGCCTCGGCTCGCTGCGTAGCGCCGCCCTATGATCAGGACGGTATAGCCGAGTTTATCATGCGGCATGTAATGTAAAGAACCGCTTTTGTCAAAAAGGAAACGTGCTCTTTGCATTTGACGAAACGCATATTCGGCCCCTTCTCTTTGTGCAGTGCCGCGCAGCTGCCGCATCCTCGAACGGGGAAATGACGCTGTAAACCAGTGTCATTCCTCCGTTTTCTTCTGGATTTGTATCATTTCTTGCTTTAGACAGGGTGCGGTTCAAAGTGAGACATTTTTTCAAGCTATCAATCAATACCGGCCTTGGTCATCAGTTCGCCCGCTGTCGCGATCTGTTCGCCGATCAGCTCGATGACGTCCATCCCGGTGAGCGCGCCGCCGTCTTCCTTCGTTTCCCAGCCGCCGATGATCACGTTGCTGAGGGCGGCTTCCAGGCAGGCGGCTTCCTTGCTCAGATGCAGAGAGCAGCGCAGCATTTTCCCAATGGCCAGGGCCGCGGCAAACGGGCTTACGTCCTGCTGGCCGCTGGGGAACAGGGGCCCGTAAACACCGATGGATTCATCAAACGCGAAATCGTGTATTACGTTAGGGTGGGTGCAAAGCGCGGTGCCGGCGGACAGCATGATGCTTCCGGCGTAAGGCGGACAAAGCAGCAGCCCCATTCTTTCCGGCGAGGTAATCATGCCGCGGATCGCTTCAGGCGCGGTCAGGCTGTCGGCAGAAACCTGGGGGAAAGCCGTTTCCTGCACCCGGATGGCGGCAGTCCATTCGGCCTGGCTTTTTCCTGTGGGCGCGGCGTGGCAAAGGCGCACGTCCATTTCCTGGGCCAGGCTGAACGAGGAACGGATGGCCTGGCGCAGCGTTTCTTCGTCCAGGGAAAATACAGAGCCGACATACAGGCTCACCGGCTTTTCATGCCGTCCGCAAAGCACCTCCGGCACGCAGAAGGAGCGGATGAGCATGGGAAGGTTCATCGCGTCGTAAAGCGCCTGAACGCCCTCTGCGTTGGCGTCGCAGACAAAGATGGCCTGGCAGTCCTGGCAGGCAGCGACGGCCTTATCTGTCAGGGCTTCCCCGAAAGCGGCCTTTGATTTTTTCCCGATTTTCTCCTGACGCATGGAAAAGGTGTGATCAAAGGCAGCGGACAGGTCGGCCAGGATTCTTTCGGCATAAGCAGCGTTGATTTCATCCTGCGGCGAGGAGGACAGCAGCATGATTTTTGCGCGCACAGTGCATCATCCTTTGTTCTTCGTGATCTTCAGGCGTTACAGCGTCCAGATTTCCACAGCGGTTTCCCCGTCGATTTCGGGCACCTTGACGGCGATCATCTCCGTATGGGAGGTGGGGATGTTTTTGCCCACAAAGTCCGCCCGGATGGGCAGTTCCCTGTGGCCGCGGTCAACAAGGATCGCCAGCTGGATCTGCGCGGGACGGCCCATGCCGAAAAGCGCGTCGATGGCTGCCCGCGCCGTGCGGCCGGTGAACAGTACGTCATCCACCAGTACGACCCGCCGGCCCGTAACGGGAAAAGGAACATGCGTTTGATTGAGGCGCGGCATCCCGCTTTCCGAGGCAGGGGACAGGTCATCCCGGTACAGCGTGATATCCAGCACGCCCACCGGCACTTCACGCCCTTCGATGGCGGCGATTTTTTCGGCGATAGAACGGGCCAGCGGCTCGCCGCGGCGGCGGATGCCCACCAGGCACACGTCCTGACAGCCGCTGTTCCGCTCCAGGATTTCATGGGCAATGCGGGTGAGCGCACGGTTCACAGCGGCGCCGTCCATCAGGCGGGCTTTCAGTTCAGCCATGGATTCACTCCCATTCCAGCGGATAATTTGTGACGGCGTATTCCAGGTTCTTTGTGTTTTCCTTCTTCGTCATGGTGTTGATCACGGTTTTGATGTTTTCGGCTTCTGTGTACGGTGTGATCGCGAAGTCGTTGTAATCCTTGCGGGAAGAAATGCGGCAGGGAATGATGCGGAAGGGATTGTCGATGATCTCGCCGTTTTTGATGCGGAACTTGCACTGGAAGATAAACGTGCACATATCGCTGGGCTTGTTGTTGCCGGCGAAGGAACAGTTGGCCAGTGAATACACGATGTATTTTCCGTTGTATTTTTCGATGGGATTGATACGGTGGCTGTGATGCCCCAGCACCAGGTCGGCCCCCGCGTCAATGGCGGCGCGGCCCAGCGTTACCTGGCGGTAGGGGCTTTCATTCCTGGGAGAATAATCCAGCTCTTTGCCCCAGTGGAAGCTGACCGTTACGATATCGCAGGTCTGCTTGGCCTTGGCAATGTCGGACGCCACCTGGGCCTGCAGGGCGTCCGCCTGCATTTCGTCGCTGCGAAGGGGCGGCACGATCTGGTAAGCCAGCATCCCGATCCGGATGCCCTGGGTTTCATATACCGCCATATTGCTCTTGTTGGCCCATACCACGCCGGCGCTTTCCAGGGCCGCGATGGTGTTGTTGACGCCCGCTTCGCCAAAATCACCGATATGGTTGTTTTCAATGGTCACGGCTTCCACGCCGTTGTTCCGAAGCACGCTGGCGTAATCCGGGGATGCCAGAAACAGAAAATCATTGTTTTTCTTACTGGAAGGGATTTCGTATGTATCGGCCAGCACGCCTTCAAAATTGGCGATGGTCAGGTCGTCGCTTTCAAAAATGTGCTTCACATTGCGGAAAATAAAGTTGGGATCGTTCTTCTGCTTTTTCAGTTCCTTTTCAAAGATGGAAGTGCCGTTGTGCTTTACGTTCCTGCCGATGGTCACATCGCCCACGGCGGTGAGGGTGATTTCAATACTGCCGTCCGCCTGATATACAGGTTCAGGCGTGGGCGAGGGCTCCGGCGTAGGCCCCGGGGTGGAGCCGGGCGGCGGCACGGCAGTCGGCGGGTTGATCAGGCTTTCAAAGGAGTATTCCTGCTCGTCATCGCCCCATCCTTCCGCGTGAACGGCATAATAACCCAGGGAAAGCAGCATGGATAAAACCAGCAGGAGAGAGAAGTATTTCCGCATAGGTTCCTCCTAATACAGCAGCAAATCAGAGGGATTGAATGAACTGTTCCATCCGCTTGAACGCTTCCAGCATCCGGGTCATATCCGTGGCGTAGCAGCAGCGGATATGTCCCGCGCCGCCCTGGCCGAAGGCGTCCCCCGGCACGCAGACCACCCGGTGTTCCTTGAGCAGGCGGGTGCAGAATTCTTCGCTGGAAAGGCCGGTGCTTTTAATGGACGGGAAGCAGTAAAAAGCGCCCCGGGGTTCAAAACAGGAAAGGCCCATTTTGCGGAAAGCATCCAGCATCACCCGGCGGCGGCGGTCGTAGCTGCGCCGCATGGTCACCACGTCCTCATAGCCTGTTTCCCGGTTCTTTTTCAGCGCCTGCATTCCGGCCACCTGCGCCTGGCGCGGAGCGCACATGATGGCGTACTGGTGGATTTTATTCATCTCGTATAGTATTTCCTTCGGCGCGCAGGCGTAGCCAAGGCGCCAGCCGGTCATGGCGAACGCCTTGGAAAAGCCGTTGATCAGCACCGTGCGCTCCAGCATGCCGGGCAGAGCGGAGAAAGCGGTTTTCTGTTCGTTCTCATCCCCGGCGTAGGTCAGCTCCGCGTAGATTTCATCACTGATCACCAATAGGTCATGCTTCTTCGCAACCTCGGCGATCTCCTGCATCTGGGCTTTGTTCATGACCGCCCCGGTGGGATTGTTGGGATAAGGGAAAATCAGCGCGCGGGTCCTGCCGGTGACGGCTTTTTCGATCCCCTCGGCCGTGATGCGGAATTCGTCCTCCGCCTTCGTAGCCACAGGCACCGGCACGCCGCCGGCAAAAGTAACGCAGGGGGCGTAGCTCACATAGCCGGGATCGGGCAGGATCACCTCGTCGCCGGGACGCAGGCACACGCGCAGCGCCAGGTCGATGGCTTCGCTGGCCCCGACCGTGACCATGATTTCCTGTTCCGGATCATAGGATACCTGAAAGCGGCCGGAAAGATACTGGGAGATTTCTTTTCGCAGAGACAGCAGGCCGCGGTTCGGCGTGTACTGCGTCTCTCCGTCCAGGATGCTGTCAATGGCGGCGGAACGGATGTGGTAGGGCGTCACGAAATCCGGCTCGCCAACGCCCAGAGAGATGGCGTCCTTCATCGTGCCCGCCACATCGAAGAACCGCCGGATGCCGCTGGGCGGCACCTGGGCCACTGCGGGATTCACAAAGCGATTGCTCACGGGGAAACCACCATCCGTTTATCCGTCGTTTCACCCACGAAAATCACGCCGTCCTGCTTATAGCGCTTTAGCACGAAGCTGGTGGACGTGCCGGTGACGGATTCCAGCGGGCTCAGCTTTTCGGACACGAACAGCGCCAACTCCTTGAGCGTCCTGGCTTCCACCAGTACCAGCAGGTCGTAGCTGCCGCTCATGAGATAAACGCTCTTCACCTCGTCGAACCGGTAGATCCGGCCGGCGATGGCGTCAAAGCCCATATCCCGCTGGGGGGTCACCTTGACTTCGATCATGGCTTCCACCCGCTCCCGGTCAGTACGGTCCCAGTTGATGATGGGGGAATACTGTAAAATCACCCGGTCGCGCTCCAGTTCTTCTACGGCGTCCGCTACCTGCTTTAAATCGCTTCCCGTCATCACCGCGATGCGTTCCAACGGCGTGCGGCAATCCTCAGACATGATTTCCAAAATCTGCTCTTTTAAGCTCTGCATGCTCTTGCTCCTTTTTTACATCAGCTCATCCGCCAGCTTGATAAATTCTTCGATTTCCTTCACATACACGTTCAGGGATTCCCGCCAGAAATCCACGCTGCGCACGTCGATGCCCACGCTGGCCGCAACGTCGGCGACCATCCCGGAGCCGCAGGCGCGCAGCAGCTTGCAATACTTCGGTACGAAAGAAGGGCCTTCCTGTTTGTACTGGGCGAAAACCCCTGCGCCGAACAGCTGGCCGAAAGCGTAAGGGAAATTGTAGAAAGCCAGGCCGGGGTAATAATAATGGCATTTGCAGGCCCACATATAGGGGTGCCGCGCGTCGGGATCGAGGCCGTCGCCGTAGCTCTGCTCCTGGGCGTCCAGCATGATCTCCTTCAGCTCGTTCACCGACAGGGTGTGATCCTTGCGGCGTTCGATCACTTCGGATTCAAAGATGTAACGGCTCAGGATGTCCACGATCGTCTGGGTGGTTTCCATCAGATTGCCTTCCAGCAGGGAAAAGCGTTCTTCCTTTGTTCCCTGTTCCATCGCGGCGTTGGCCAGCAGGGTTTCGTTGAAGATGGACGCCGTTTCCGCCAGGGGCATGGGGGTATAGGTCATGCAGTCGGGCAGGCCCGCCATACAGCGGTTATGCCAGGCGTGGCCCAGTTCATGCGCCAGGGTGCTCACGTCGGAAAAGGAACCGGTGAAATTGGTCAGCACGCGGCTCTGATCCAGCGCGTGCAGATCGGCGCAAAACGCCCCGCCGCCCTTTCCGTCCCGGGGATACACGTCGATCCAGCGGTTTTCAAAGGCATGGTCGATGAACGCGGCCATGTCGGGGGTGAACTTTCCCATTTCGAAGAGCAGCTTTTCTCGGGCTTCCTCAATGGTATAGGTTTTGGGCGTAAATCCCTTGGGCGTGATGGGGGCGAACAGATCGTAGAAGGGCAGGCCGTTTTTGTGGCCCAAAATCTCGCCCTTTTTGCGCAGGTACCTGCGGAACGCGGGAAGCGCTTCCCGCATGGCGGTGAGCATGGCGTCCAGGGTAGCGCGGTCCATGTTGGAATTGAACAGGGTCTGGTCCAGAACGGAATCAAAATGCTCCGCTTCGATCCTGGTCAGGGCTTCGCCCTTCACGCCGTTCAGGCACGCTGCCATGGGGATTTCCATTTTGGCGTAGGATGCGATTTCCGCTTCATAGGCGTCCTTGCGCACCTGGGGATCGGGATCATACGCCTTGCCCCGGATAGCAGCCAGAGGCAGGGTTTCGCCGCGATAGGCCACCATATGGGTGGCGTCCAGCTTGTCCCGCAGGTTGGAGAAGGCGGTGCCGCCGGACAGCGACATTTTCAGCAGCCATTCTTCAATCGCCGGATCCGGCAGGTGGGCGGCGCTGTCTTTGCTGCGGCGCAGGAAAAAGTCCACCTTTTGCAGTTTTTCGCTTTCGGCGATCAGTTTTTCCAAATCCTCCACGCCGCCGATGTAGCGCATCAGCTGGGAACTGAGCAACTCCAATTGAACGGAGAACATTTCCAGCTTGTCCATCAGCTGCTGCGCTTGTTCGTTTTGGGCTTCGGTGGCGAGGGTAAGCCCGGCAAATTCTGACAGGCTGCCCATCAGGCTGTTAATCTCCTCGCTTTTTTCGATGCTGGTTTCCAGCATGGTCCTTGTGTCCATTTCCTTTTGGAACAGTTCCTTCGCTTCCGCGCAGAGCGCTTTCAGCCTGTCAAAATCCCGCTCGATCTTAGGGTCGTTAAAGTCCTTGTATAATACTGTCAAATCCCAAGTCCAGTCCATGTTGGGCCTCCTTTTTATTCATGAATGTCAAGCAGTTTGTTTGCCCGCACCGCGTTCAGGCAGGTTTCCTTGCTTTCTTCGAAGTGGTGATGGAACAGCACCTTCAGCGCTTCCAGGTCGCGACCTTCCAGGAGATCGACCATTTCATGGTGCTCCTGATGGGCGTTGGTGCGCCGCACGACAGAGGCGATGGTGGTGGCCTGGAAGCGCTTGATATACTCCTCCTGGCTGTCGATCACCCGCAGGATACGGATTTTGTCGGAGATGTGCTCCATTGTGCCGTGGAACTGGCGGTTGCTGACAGCCAGGGCATCGGCGTCCGCCCGATCGTATTCCTCGTCCATCTGTTTGAGGATGTCCCGCAGCTCGTGAATCTTATTCTCTGTCACGTTCTCGACGATGGAGGGCAGGATCAGCATCATCATGGCGTTGCGAATCGTAAAAATCTCATCGATATCCTCGATGGTAAATGCCCGCACCACCACTCCGCGGTGCAGCACATATTCCACCAGGCCGTCGCGTTCCAGGCGGCGCAGGGCTTCACGAAGCGGCGTGCGGCTGATGTGCAGCTGCTCCGCGTAGATCGTTTCCACGATGCGGGAACCGGCGGGTATCTGCCCGGTAATGATCGCATGCTTTAACTGTTCATATGCGATATCCCGTATGGGGCGGCTTTCCAGGCTGGTGTCAAAAGACTGAAAAGACACAAGAATTCCTCCTTGGACTCAAATTGTATACAAACATAATAATACAATTTTTATACAATCGTGTCAAGACTTGCGGTTTACTTTCCTGGTAAATTTCCATTTTTTGATGATATTTGAAGGATTTATCCGGAAAAAGAAAGAATGAATGATCGATTGCTTACGAAAGGAGAAGCGCCGGTATGGGACTGGGTCAGATGCGGATCCTGAAAAGACTGAAGGAAAGCGCTGCGGAGCTGCTCTTTCCCCGGGCAGCCTGCTGCCTGTGCTGCGGCGATCCCAGGCGGGCTGACGCGGAGGACTGCCTTTGCGAAGCCTGCCGGTCAAAGCTTACGGCCCTGCGCGTTCCTCCGGAAGCCTGCGAACGCTGCTTATCCCCGGTAAAAAGGGGAAAGCCCTGCGCGTTTTGCCGATCCTTCCAGATGAAACCCATTCACAAGGTGTACGCGCCTTACCAATATAAGGACGAGGCGCGGACGCTGATCCACCAGATGAAGTTCAACAGCTGCGGGGAAGCGGTTCCCCTGCTCGGAAAAGCCATGGCCCTTTCACTGCCCGAACGGGATTTCGACTGTATTGCGCCTGTTCCGCTGCATCCCTTCCGCCTTCGGCAAAGAGGATTCAATCAATCGCTGCTGCTTTGCCGGGAGCTTTCCGGACGGACAGGCATCCCGGTGGTGGAGCTGCTGCGACGTGACCGTTATCACAGGCCGCAAAGCCTGACGCCCCAGGCGCTGCGGCAGAGAAACGTTAAAAACGCCTTTTCCTGCGCAAAGGATGCGGAGGGCCTTCGCGTCCTGCTGGTTGACGATGTGCGCACCACAGGCAGCACGGCCTGCGCCTGCGCAAAGACGCTGGTGGATGCAGGAGCGGAGAGCGTTTCTTTGTGCGTTGCCGCGGTGGTATACAAAAGCGGAAGCAAAAAGAAACGGAAATAGGAATCGGCTGCCGCCCGAATGCTTGATCCCTATTGCCTGTGCTTACGCCTGCCACAGAAACGGCATGAAAACGGGCAGCTGTTTTTCCCAGTCCGCTTCGCAATGATGCCCGCCCAGCTGGCAATACAGCTTTGCCGCGCCGCCGACGCCGAGGATTTTACTGGCCGTTGTCCGGCAGGTTTTGTAAAGCCAGCTGGTTCTGTCTTCTTCCCAAGGGTTTTTCACCCCGCCGTAGCCCTCCATGGTGCCCCAGGACAGGTAGATCCGGGAATCCGGGCTGAGGGCGGCGTTGTTCATGTCGTGCCAAAGCTTGCCGCTTACGCTTCCGATGGCGGGAGAAAGGCAGGCGGCTTTTGAAAAATACCGGTTATACCGTACCAGGGCGTAGGCTGCCATCAGCCCGCCCATGCTGGAGCCGCAGATGCCGGTGCATTCCCGGAACGGAATGGTGGGGAAAGAGGCGTCGATATAAGGCTTCAGCTCATAGACCAGGGCCTGCATCGTTCTTTCGCCCAATGGCTCCACGCCTTTTAGCCAGCCGTAGTTCGACCCGTAAGGCAGGTATTCCGAAATGCGCCTGTTCCCTTCATGCGCGCATTCGATCCCCACGATGATCATAGGCTTATCCCATCCGGCGCAGTAAGCGTCCAGCCCCCAGCTTTTGCCATAGGTAGCGTCTTCGTTAAGGAACAGGTTGTGCCCGTCGAAGAAATACATCACAGGGAAAGGGGGAACGCCAAAGTCCGGCATGCGGATGTGCAGCGGCCTGTTCGCATCCAATGCATGAAAATAATAATCCTGTTTGATCAGCATGGCATTTCTTCCTGCAAATAGAATTGTTTTACTTTGTTCTCTTTGAAAAGCTTCATCATCTCGTTGGTCAGGCTGAAATTGTTGGGCTGCAGGATGATGTCCTCCCGCCGCACCCATTCGGCATATTTCAATTCGCCGGAATCCATGCGGATGGTGTCATCGCCGTCCACCTGGCAGAAAAAGCCCGCCAGTATGTCCGCCGCGATGCCCCAGGGCTGGGATTTGTAATACCGGATGTGCTTCACCCTAAGCCCCACTTCTTCCATGACCTCCCGTGCCACGGTTTCCTCCAGCGTTTCGCCGAATTCGGTGAATCCGGCCACCAGCGCGTTATGGGAAAAGCCTGTCTTGTACTTCGTCAGCAGCAGCTGATCGCCGTTGGTCACGCCGATAATGACGGCCGGGTTGATGCGGGGATATACCTTAGTGCCGCAGGACGGGCAAAGGACTGCCCGCTCCGCTGCGTCATGGGCGGTTTTCGCGCCGCAGGCGCCGCAGTAGCGGTTTGCCGTATACCATTTCCACAGATGGTACGCGCTGTACGCGGCGAATATGCCCACATTGCGGTCATATTTCAGTTCTCTGATTTCCCGGATGCCGTAATAAGAATAGCCATGAATTGCATCTGCGTGGCCGAAAGCCAGGAAATAATCCTCCCTGTCGATCGTAAAGAGGAACACCGCGCTGACGCTCTGCTGAAAATCCCGCATGCGCGGAAAAACCAGCGCGCGCTTTTCCCCGTCATAGGAGGCCAAAAGCCCGTTTTCCCGGAAACACATCATCACGCTTTCCGCGGAGGGCTTTTTGTTTTCAAAATGGTTGATCAGCCTGGATGGCGCTATATCCTGTATCATTGTCTTTCTCCTGTATGCTGAAAAATGGAGCCGCTCTGTCATCATAAACCTTTTCCTTGGATTGTCAAGGTCAAAGTGAAAAGATTTCCGCTGTATTTCTGCAAGATTCCCGGCTGTTTTTGAAACACAGTGCGGAAAACAAAAATCAAAAAAAAGTAGACTTTGCATTTCGCCTATGTTATGATACATGCGGTGCCGGGCGGAAAACCGTCCGCCCCACATATCATGCGAAAATGCGTTACGTGCAGCCGATATCTTCGCGGCGCGGTTTGAAAGAGAGGGACAAAAGCAAGCATGATAAAGAAAAACCAGGAATTTTATAACAGGCTGAATCAGATACTGGATATTCTGTTAGTCGTTATTTGTTACCTGTTTTCGTCTTGGATCTGGCTGGCCGTAAAGCAGCAGGACAGTGTGAACATGGCCAATATTAACGGGGAAATGCTATTGGCCTCCTTTATTTATGCCGTAACGCTTTCTCTGCTGTTTGTGCTCATCGGTTTTTACGAAACAACACGCACCCGGAAGCTGAAATGGAAAATCAAAATCATCCTGCTGGGAACCACGACCACCTTTCTTGTCAGTTCGTTTTTCCTCTACCTGCTTCGTTTGCAGGAGTTTTCCCGCGGCGTGTTTCTGATCTTTTATGGAACGACGGTCGTGACCCTGTGCCTGAAATACTTCATCATGCGCAAAATCATGAACCGGCTTCGGGCTTTGGGCTATAATATCAAGCATGAAGTGGTGGTGGGCACAGGCGCGTTGGCGATGCAGTATACGGCTGATATCCGGAACGAACAAACGCTGGGCATCAACATTCAGGGTTATGTGGGCGAAAAGAAGAACGGGCTGAAAGGCTATTTTGGCGGGTATGATCAGTTGGATCGCATCCTTTCCAACCCGGATATCGACGAAGTCGTCATCGCTCTTGAGCCGGAAGAGTTTTCCCGCATCTGGGATGTGGTGGGCATGTGCGAAAAAAACGGGGTAAAATATTATATCATCCCGTTTTATAACGACATTATCCCGCCGAACCCGATCATTGAAAACGTCGGAAACAGCAAGCTGATCAATATGCGGGCGAACAGGCTGGAAAATGTGGGATGGGCTACGATCAAGCGCGTGTTCGATTTCTTTGCCAGCGGCCTCGGCCTGATCGTTCTCAGCCCCTTGCTTATGCTGATCGCTCTTGGGGTGAAGCTGTCCAGCCCCGGGCCGGTGCTGTTCAAGCAGGTACGGGTGGGCTATAGGCGGCAGGAATTTAAAATGCTGAAATTCCGCAGCATGAAGGTAAACAGCGAGGAAACGACAGCCTGGACGAAAGACGCAGACGACAGGCGCACACCCTTTGGCAGTATGCTTCGGAAGCTGAGCCTGGACGAATTGCCGCAGCTGTGGAATGTGTTCGTAGGGGATATGAGCCTGGTAGGCCCGCGGCCCGAGCTTCCTTTCTTTGTGGATCAGTTCAGGGAAACGATACCGTTTTATATGGTGAAGCACCAGGTGAAGCCCGGCATTACGGGCTGGGCGCAGATCAATGGTCTGCGCGGGGATACGAATATTGAAAAGCGCGTGGAGTATGACCTGTGGTATATCGACAATTGGAGCGTATGGCTGGACATCCGGATCATGCTGAAAACGGTCTTCGGCGGTATGCTGAACCATGAAACGCTGGGCGGGAAGAAGCAATCGTCCGTTTCGTCCGAAAAGAAAGCGTAAAAGCAATTGAAGGATAACAAAAAGCGCCCTTTTCCTGTGTGGGAGAGGACGCTTTGTTTTATAGCAATATTATATGTACCTGTCCCGGGCAGACAGTCTTTTGACCGTCCAGTATGCCGCCAGGAACATCACGGCGATGAAGCCGATGAATACCGACGAAAGCCTGCTGTCGTCCAGGGTGGCGATCAGATCATAGAGTCCGTGCAGCAGCACGGGGCAGATGACCGCCAGATTTCGGCAGACCCGGCTGTATTTTGCGTGTCCGTGCCGTTCGTGGGATTTTGCCAGGCCGTACCACGCGCCCATGAATACCCCGAAGCAGGCGTGTCCCGGCACGGCGGTCAGCGCGCGGACGAACGCGGTCTGCAGGCCGAACATGACCACGTAGTCGATATTTTCCCACAGCGCGAAGCCCATGGAAACGAACACCGCGTATACTACGCCGTCAAAACGGCAGTTGAAAAAAGGAGAATCCCAGGTGCGGCGCTTGAGCAGGAGGTATTTGAAGCCCTCTTCGGACAGTCCCACAATGAGGAAATAAAAGATGATTTGGTATAACAGTGTATTGGAACGCAGGAACCCGCTTAACAGCTGTGCGCCCAAACGCTCCGTGAACACAGCCAGGGCGGTGGAAATGATGCCTTGCAAAATCAGGCGCCAAAGGAGCGGTGTGGGTTCTTTTTCCAGCTTGTCTGCCCGATAAACATAAACCATCAGCGCCACTGCCGGGATCACCGCGGCGGCGATCAGGATGAGATTTACGGAAGAATAAAAGATCATCGCGTTTCCCTTCTTTTCGTTTGATTCCCCATGCTTTTATTATTTTCCGCAGGCCGGCGTTTTAAAACGCAAAAAGATCGTAAGCTATGAATGCTGAACGTTAAGGTGATTCGGATCGCCCAGATCGGGATTCCGGGCCAGGTACTGCTGGATGGCTTCCCGGGCCAGCGCGTCGCAGCGGTTATTTTCAGCGTGGTCGGCATGGCCCTTTACCTTCCGGAAAACCACGTTATGGCCTTTTTTGCTGATGGTGAGCAGCAGCAGCCGCCATAAATCCTGGTTTTCCACCGGTTTCCCTTCGCTGGTTTTCCATCCGCGTTTTAGCCAGTTATCCAGCCAATGCTCGTTGAAGGCGTTCACCAGATAGGAGGAATCGGAATACACCGTCACGTTGCACCGGGTCTTCAGTTTTCCCAGTGCGCTGATGACCGCGAATACCTCCATGCGGTTGTTTGTAGTCTGGGGCATGCTGCCGCTGATTTCCAATTCGTGAACGCCGTAACGCAGAATCGCGGCCCAGCCGCCGGGTCCGGGATTGCCGGAACACGCGCCGTCGGTAAAAATTTCCACTGTTTTAAGCGCTTCGCTCATGCTGTTTAAGCGCCTCCCTGTCATTTCATGCCTGACAACTATACCATACCTTGTGGCAAAAAGCAATTCCTTCCACAAGAAGTTTTCAGCATGAACGGACAGTGGCTTTCATAAAATGAAGCGACGGGAGGTGGCGGAATGATCAAACCCACGGAATACCGGGAAACGGGGGAAAAGAAAAGCGGGATCGTTTACAGGCAGGAAGCCGAAAAGCCCCGCTGGGGCGATAAACTGGCCCGGAATTTCGCTTTCGCAGGGATATTGACGCTCACCGTAGTCGCAGTGCGGAACGCGGAACTGCCAACGGGCAAGACCGTCCTGACGGCGATGCAGGAAATCATCGATGCCGACTGGGATAAAAGCCTTGGTTCGATCAGCTTCGTCAGCAATCTGCTGCCTGAAACCATGGCTGTGTTTTTTGAAACGGATATCCAGGTGTCCCTGGCCGCGCCCTGCATGGGAAATGTATCGCATGCCTGGAGCGAGGAAGAGCCGTTTATCGGATACAGCGCGGCCGACGGGAAGGTATACGCCGTATCGGAGGGCCAGGTGATGAGCGTCGCCCACGGGCTGGAGGAGGAAAAGGTCGTCCGCATAAGGCATGAGAATGGGCTGGAAAGCATGTATTACAACCTGGCTTCCGTCAGCGCCCGGGAGGGGGACGAGGTGACCGCCCAGACCTGTATCGGCACGGTGCTGGAGGGAAAGCAGGCTTTATTGGAAGTGCGAAGGGCGGGGCGGGCGGTGAACCCCGGGTCGTGGATCACGCCGAGAAAGGAGGCTTTGCCATGACGCTGCGGCTGGGCGGCTGCCGGATCCGGGCGCATCCGCTGCTGCCGATCGTGTTTCTGGTCGGCGCGCTGAGCGGCATGGGGGAAAGGCTGCTGCCGGCAATGGCTGCGCTGGCGCTGCATGAGGCGGGGCATATCATCGCGGCGCGGTGCATGCGGCTGCGGGTGGAAGCAATTGAAATCACCCCGCTGGGCGGACTGATGTCGGTTCCGAATCTGGAAACCGCTGCGCCATGGCAGCGGTTCCTGCTTGCGGCTTCCGGACCGCTGGCCAGTCTGTGCGGGTGCGCGATGGCCCCTTTCCTGTATCAAAGGGGATTCATCCAATTTTCTCTCACCGGGGCGTTCATCCACGCCAATCTTGCGCTGCTGCTGGTCAATCTGCTCCCGGCGCTGCCTTTGGACGGAGGAAGAATGCTTCTCGCTGCGCTGAGCCGGTTCTTTTCCGGAAAAGAAATAATGAAATGGATGGCTTTCGCTTCCTCCGTCATCGGGCTGGGGCTTTGCGGCGTTACGCTGGGATTCGCTTTGCGGGGCCAAATCATTTTCTCGCCTGCCTTCGCGGGAGTATATCTGATGTACGCGGCGGCGATGGAGGGCAGGCACGGCACGGCGAAATACATCACCAGCCTGATCGCCCGGCGGCAGCGGCTGGACCGTCAGGCCGTGATTCCGGTGGAGGCGGTCGCCGCCGGCGCGGGGACGCCGGTGCGTTCATTGCTGAATAAGCTGTCTCCCGGGAAATACCATATGATCCATGTGCTGTCCCCGGACGGCATGACGCGCCTTGGGGTCATCGAGGAAAAAACGTTCTGCGAAGCGTTATTGGCCAGGCACGGCGACAGCCTGGGCTCGATTCTGTCAGAAAACAAAAAAGAAGCTCCGGCAGGGGAAATGACCCTGGCCGAAGCGGGATTACGCTAAACCTGTTTGCGCAACTGATCAGCTTCCAAAGCGGAAACGTCATGATCGCTGTAACGCGCCTGCTCATACAGATCCGTAAACCGTCCGGAAACGGACGGGGACAGCCGCGCGTCCTTCCGCATCGCTTCCCGCACCGTGCGTCCCCGCGCGTCCGGCGTGCGGCGGAGATATTGCTGGTACAGCCTGCGCACCCGCGCCCGTCCGTCCAGATCCTCCCATTTGGGCTGCCTGGCTCTGCGCTGCATCGTTTCCTTCACCCAGTCCTGAATGGACTGGGTTTTTTCGTCCCAATTCAGGGTGCTTTCCGCCTCGTCCACATAATCTTCCCCCGATGCGGCCGCATAACTGCGCAGGCGCTCCATGATCCGGCGAAAAAGCGCGCGCAGTTTCTTCGCGATGACCCGGAGGGCAATAAACACCAGGGCCAACAGAATAACAGCGGCAAACACCCGGAACACCTTTTCCATGAACAGCATAAAGGCGTTGGGGTCCGCGGCCTCTTCAAAGCCGCCAAGGTCGCCCATGCCCGTTCCCTGTCCGCCGGCGGACGTTTCGGCACGCGGCAGCAGACGCATGATGAAATCAATCGCGTACGCGATACCTAAACGCAGATAATACCATGCGGTATCCAGCCAATTCGCCAGCGTATCCCAGGATGCGGCGGCAACGCCGATGAAGAAGAGGCAGATAACCAAAAAAGTATTGCGGTAGCGCAGGGGAGCCGGGGCTTTTTCCGCGCCGTGCATCCCGTCCCGGATCCCCACCCGGTTCAGGCACAGGAGCAGCAGAAACGCATAAACCAGCAGATCAGCCGTCAAGAACGGGCCTGTGCCGGAGAACTGCGGACGGGCGGCCAGAAACTGGGCCGCCAGCTGTAATATGGCGCCGCCGATCCACCAACCGGCGGGCCATTCCTCCCATACCGGCCGGGCCCAGGCAGGCGAAAGCAGGCAAAGCAGCAAAAGGCAAGGGAGAACGGTCAGCAGGCTGATTATCCCCTGTGGGCCCTGAAAATAACCAATCAAAAGGACAAGCGGCAAACAGCCGGCGATCATAAAGAGCAAACGCCGCCTGGCCGGAAGCAGATAGCCGATCACGCCCCAAAGATACGCCAGCGCCAGGGGAAGCCACCAGAACAGCGTATTTTCCGGATAGAGCCATCTGCCAAGCAAAACGGACGCCGGAAAAAGGCCGCATGCGAGCGCGAACGCGGCCAGTGCTTTCATTGGCCAGATGCGCAGCCTTTCCTTCATGCGGCTTTTTCCTCCTTTTCCAGCAAATGAAGCGTCACCGTATTGCCAAGCTGCTTCAGGCGGGCGATTTTTTCTTCCATCGCCTCGCTGGTATAGGCGGACAGAATCAGCATGTCCGTGCCCCGCAGAAAGGAAAGATCATCCAGGAAGGAAAGAAAATTGCGGCAGCGCAGGATCCTGAGCTTGGCGAAAGCCGCCAGCAGTTCTTCTTCCCGGGCGCTGTGGCGTTCGGGCGGAAGGAGGGTGATGGTTTCGCTTTCACCCATGGGCATATTCGCCGCGAAACCGGCCGCGACCCCGGCGCGCAAAACCCTTGCGCACACTGTGGCGGCAATGGAAATCGCGTGTTCGATCATATCCTGTTCGTATTCCATCAGCTCGCCCCATTGGTTTTCACTCATCTGCACGTTGATCACCGCCAACAGCTTTGTGTCCGCGGTATAATCGTGGGTTTTCACCTGCAGGCTTCCCATCCGTGCGGAAGCGGGCCAATGAATATCCCGGACCGGGTCCCCAAAGCGGTAATCCCGGATGCCGTTTACCAGGAACGGATCGGAAACGTAATGGCGGCGCACGATCAAATCCCCCTGCAGGCGGGAAACCGGCAGCGGCAGGCCGCGGTCGTCCAGCAGCTTGGGATACACCAGGATCCGCGCGGGGGTATAAAGCTCCAGTCCTTTGCCGCCCATTCCCAGCAGATCCCCCGCTGTCAGCGCCACGTTGCCTACGTCATATTCCCCGCGTTTCAGGAGCCGCACGCGATGCCGCCTGGTGATCTGCTGATATGGGCGCAGGGTGAAGATGCTTTTATGGTAGCGTTCACCGCTGACGGCCAGGTTTTCCTGCCTGCCGAGACGCAGGTTCGGCGATATCCGGCTTTCCGCCCGCAGCCAGGGGATGAAAAACAGCCGGTCGTTGCGGATGACCTCGATCATCTCCGCTTCTTCGCCCGTGAAAGCGGTATTTCTGGAAAAGCGGCGGGTATAGGACAGGCCCTTCAGGCCCCATGTACTCAAAAGCCAGCGCTGCAAAACGCCCAACGCCGCCAGCGCCAGCGCCAGCACCCAGCCGTTCATGGCGTTTTCTCCGTGGGCGCAGGGACTTTTTCCAGCAGTTCCCGGATGAACGCTTCATTCTCGCCCGCTTTGCCGTACAGGCCGCGCAGGATAACGCGGTGCGCCAGGACCGGCACAGCCAGTTTTTTCACGTCGTCGGGGATCACATAATCCCTGCCCTGGATAGCGGCATACGCCTGGCTGACGCGAAGCAGCGCCAGCATCCCCCGGGGCGACACCCCCAGCAGCGTCCGTTCCCTGTCCCTGGTGGCTTCGCAAAGGGCGGCGATATAGCCCATCACCGGCCCGGAGACCTGGCACTGGCTGAACGCGTCCTGCGCGGCGATGATCTCTTCCCGCTCCGCCACGGGCTGCAGCTCCTGAAGCGGGCTGGAACGGATAAAACGCTCCATGATGCGCAGGGCTTCCTTCCCGTCCGGATATCCCATGGACAGCTTCACCAGGAAACGGTCAAGCTGCGCTTCCGGCAGGGGAAAGGTGCCCTGGGTCTCCACCGGGTTCTGGGTGGCGATCACCAGGAAAGGGCGTTCCAGCTTACGGGTTTTTCCGCCCTCGGTCACCTGCCGCTCCTCCATGCATTCCAGCAGCGCGGACTGGGTGCGGGGCGTGGCCCGGTTGATTTCATCCGCCAGCAGCAGATGGGTGAAAACCGGCCCCGGCACAAAGGAAAACGCGCCGTCCTGGGGCTGAAAGACGCTCATGCCGGTGATGTCCGCCGGCAGCAGGTCGGGGGTAAACTGGACGCGGGAGAAATCACACCGCATGGACGCGGCGATGCTGCGGGCCATGACCGTTTTTCCGGTGCCCGGCACGTCCTCCAGCAGCACATGCCCGCCCGCGGTCATGGCGGCAAATATCAGGTCGAACTGATCCTCCCTGCCTACGATCACCTTGCCCACGTTTTCCCGCACACGCCGGGCCAAAAGAGAAATGTCCCTGTATTCCATCGAGCCAACACCTGCGCATATCAGATTTCTGAGCCAGATTATACCATATAGAATGCTTTTGCTGCAAGAAGAAAATACCATTTGCTTTCCAGAGGCTTCCATGTTATACTGCTGAATGTGAAATTCTGCCCGGAGGTACTTTTTTCATGGCTGCATTTGTTGACCGCGCGCCCTTTACCGCCAAAGCGGGAAACGGCGGAAACGGCTGCGTTTCATTTCATCGGGAGAAGTTCGTGCAGAACGGCGGGCCGGACGGCGGCGACGGCGGCCGGGGCGGCGACGTGGTGCTTCTGGCTGATGAAAACATGCATACGCTTTTGGACTTCCGTTTCCGCAGCAAGTATGAAGCCGAGGCGGGAGCCGACGGTTCCAGCGGACGCCGCCAGGGCAAGCGGGGGGAAGAGCTGATCGTGAAGGTGCCGGTGGGCACGGTGGTGCGCCAGAAGGAAAGCGGCGTGGTGGTGGCCGATATGTACGAAGCCGGGCGGCGCAAGGTGCTGCTGCGCGGCGGCCGCGGCGGGTGGGGCAACAGCCATTTCGCCACGCCCACGCGGCAGGCGCCAAACTTTGCCAAACCCGGCATCAAAACCGAGCGCCATGAATTTGTGCTGGAGCTCAAATCCATCGCGGATGTGGGGCTGGTGGGCTATCCCAACGTAGGCAAGAGCACCATCCTGTCCGTGGTCACGGCGGCGAAGCCCAAGATCGCCAACTACCATTTTACCACCCTGACCCCTAACCTGGGCATGGTGCGCCGCCACGGCCAGGATTTCGTGATGGCGGATATTCCGGGCCTGGTGGAAGGAGCCAGCGACGGCGCCGGGCTGGGGCACGATTTCCTGAGGCATGTGGAGCGTACAAGGCTGCTTTTGCACGTGATCGACGCGGCGGGCAGCGAAGGCAGGCATCCCGTGGAGGATTATGAGCAGATCAATCAGGAGCTGCTGCGATACGGCGATTTGGCCTCCCGGCCCCAGATCATTGCCGCCAACAAGATGGATCTGCCCGACGGTGAAACGGGCTATCAGATGCTGAAAGAGCACATTGGGGACAAGTACCCGGTCTTCCCGGTCAGCGCTGCCACCCGGCAGGGCTTTGACCAGCTGATGGACTGCGTGGCGGACACCCTGGCGGCCCTTCCGTCCATGGTACCCTTCGCCGAAGAGGAAATGCTGCCCGAAATGCTGGAAAACAGCGCATTTGAAGTGACCAAGGACGGCCATGTATTCGTCGTTTCCGGTTCCGCGGCGGTACAGCTCATCGACAGTGTGAACTTTAGCGACGAGGAATCCATGAACTGGTTCCACCGCACCCTGCGCCGCGCGGGCATCATCGACGCGCTTAGAGCGGCTGGGGCGCAGGAGGGGAGCACGGTCCGGATCGAGGATATGGAATTTGACTTTGTAGAATAACTTTGCCATACTGGCTGGACAGCATATCAATCGGAGAGATTATTCCGATGCCGCTGCGCGGGGACAACAAGGATATGAGTTATTCACAGCTTCCGGACGAAGATAGAGGAGGAAATTCAATGACATTAGAGATCACCAGCAAGCAGCGGGCGTACCTGCGCTCCATGAGCAACACCCTGCCCGCCATTCTGTATATCGGCAAAGAGGGGGTCACCGACGGCACCGTAAAGGAAGCGTGGGACGCCCTGGAAGCCCGGGAACTGATCAAGTGCTCCGTGCAGCGGGAAGCGCCGCTGTCCGCGCGGGAAGCGTGCCAGGAGCTTTGCGAAAAGGTGCATGCCGCGCCGGTGCAGTGCATCGGAGGAAAATTCTCCATCTATCGCCCCCGCAGGAAAGATCCCACGATCCAGCTGCCGTAGATTACCGATTTAAAACAAATATAATACGATTCTATACCATATGTTGTGGCTATATGTCAAAAATGTTTCGACATATATCCCAAATATGGCATTGACATCCCGCCCCGGACTCGTTATAATAGTGTCCGGCACTTTCTTTATGCACTATATTTTGTAGTCTGATAGAATGAAATGCACAATATCTTGGAGGATTGGGACATGATTACATCGATTAAAAAACGTGACGGACGTGTTGTGCCGTTTGATCTGGATAAGATTCAGAACGCGGTGACGAAGGCTTTCGAAGGCTCCGGCAGCGCGAAGGGCGAGGAGACCGCCCGCGCCATCAGCGAGCAGGTGGAAAAGGAGCTGGAGAACAACGAAAGCATCGGCAGCGTACCGACGGTGGAAGAAGTGCAGGATACCGTGGAACGGGTGCTGATCGAAAAGGGCTTTGTGCGTACCGCGAAGGCTTATATCCTGTACCGGGCCGAGCGCAGCCGCGTGCGCGAAATGAACACCCGGCTTATGAAGGTGTTTGAGGATATCGCCTATAAAGACGCCATCGACAGCGACATTAAGCGCGAAAACGCCAATATCAACGGCGATACAGCCATGGGCAGCATGCTGAAATTCGGCTCAGAGGGCAGCAAGCAGTTTTACGATATGTTCGTGCTGAACCCCGCCCACGCCGAGGCACACCGGGAAGGGGACATCCATATCCATGACCTGGACTTCCTGACCCTCACCACCACCTGTTGCCAGATTCAGTTGTCCACGCTCTTTAAGGACGGCTTCTCCACCGGCCACGGCGTGCTCCGCGAGCCGAACGATATCGCCAGCTACTCCGCCCTGGCCTGCATCGCGATCCAGGCCAACCAGAACGACCAGCACGGCGGCCAGTCCATCGTGGACTTTGATTACGGCATGGCTCCCGGCGTGAGCAAAACATTTAAAAAACGCTTCCGGGACAACCTGTCTCGCGCGCTGTGCTTAAAGTTCGATGTGGAAAACGCGGACGATGAAGCCAGTGAAATCTTAGACGGCATTGAAAAAGAAACCGGTCTGTTCCCTTCCCTCCAGGAAAACGGTGCGTTCAAGGCCGCGCTGTGCGAAAAGCTGAGCAATCGCGCCACGGAAGAAACCGCCGGCGAAGTGTTCGACTTCGCCCAGAAGTACGCGGTCAAGGAAACCCGCCGCGCTACGTACCAGGCCATGGAAGCGCTGGTACACAACCTGAACACGATGAACTCCCGCGCGGGGGCGCAGGTGCCTTTCTCCTCTATCAATTACGGCACTGATACGTCTCCCGAAGGCCGGCTGGTGATGGAGCAGATCCTCCTTGCCACCGAAGCTGGCCTGGGCCGGGGCGAAACCCCCATTTTCCCCATCCAGATCTTCCGCGTGAAGGAAGGCGTCAACTACAATCCCGGCGATCCCAACTACGACCTGTTCCGCCTGTCCATCCGGGTCAGCGCCAAGCGCCTGTTCCCCAACTTTTCTTTCCTGGACGCGCCGTACAACCTGCAGTACTATAAGCCCGGCCATCCCGAAACCGAAGTGGGCTATATGGGCTGCCGCACCCGCGTGATGGGCAACGCCTATGACCGCAGCCGGGAAATCGCGCCGCGCCGCGGCAACCTGTCCTTCACCTCCATCAACCTGCCCCGCATCGCCATCAAGGCCAACGGAGACGTGGACTGGTTCTTCCGTGAACTGGAAAACAAGCTCAGCCTCGTGGTGGATCAGCTGGACGAGCGCTTTGAAATCGTTGCCCGCAAGAAGGTGTATAACTTCCCCTTCCTGATGGGCCAGGGCGTGTGGATCGATTCCGAAAAGCTGGACTGGGATTCCGAGGTGCGCGAAGTGCTCAAGCACGGCACCCTGTCTGTGGGATTTATCGGGCTGGCGGAATGCCTGAAAGCCCTGCGCGGCCAGCATCATGGCGAGAGCGAGGAAAGCCAGA
Source organism: Clostridia bacterium (assembly GCA_017550745.1). GTDB lineage: Bacteria > Bacillota > Clostridia > Christensenellales > Aristaeellaceae > RUG563. The sequence goes on from JAFZOG010000137.1 coordinate 105,432, forward strand.
ACCTGGGCCTGGAGATCGTGGGCTTCATGCGCAATTATCTGGACCGGCTGACCGCCGAGCGGCATATGAACTACACGTTACTTGCGACTCCCGCCGAGGGCCTGTCCGGCCGATTTGTACGCATTGACCGGGAGCGGTTCGGCGTCATTCCCGGTGTGACGGATCGGGACTATTATACCAACTCCTTCCATGTGCCGGTCTATTATCCCATCTCCGCTTTTGATAAGATCAGCATTGAAGGCCCGTATCACGCGCTGACCAACGCCGGCCACATCAGTTATGTGGAAATGGACGGCGACCCCACCAAGAACCTGGAAGCCTTCGAACGCATTGTGCGCCATATGCACGACTGCGGCATTGGCTACGGCTCCATCAACCATCCGGTGGACCGCGACCCCCTGTGCGGCTTCAACGGCATCATCGGCGATACCTGCCCCTTCTGCGGCCGGGAAGAAAACGGACGCCCCTTTGAACGCATCCGCCGCATCACCGGCTATCTGGTGGGTACCCTCGACCGTTTCAACAACGCCAAGCGCGCCGAGGAGCGCGACCGGGTAAAGCATCAGATGGATTAAAGCCGCAAAGCCTTTCGGGAAGAGGAAACCCGAAAGGCTTTTTTATTACTCCCCCAACTTAATCGTGAATTATCTGCGGGCGATAAATCGTCCCATCTTGTGTCAATCAACCTTGAAATACCTCCAGTATTCCTGCGGTTTCGTTCCTTGTCTCGAACGATTTCTCATCCTGCATCTATATTCATGATTAAATTGGTGGAGCAATAGGAAAACAGTTTATATACAGTCCCAAGCCTTGACAAGGGGAAAAGGCAAGTTATAATGAATAAAGTGTCGGGATACCATCCCGAACGGAATAGAGGCGCGGCTGACAAGAGTACCCTGAAGGAGTCCATGCCGGGACAGCGATGCCGGGGGAAAGGGAAGGCCGCCGAAACGCGGGGCGGTCGGCATTGCGCCGCGTTGGTCATCAGGAGAACATCCTGTTGACTGTCATGGTTCGCCATGGAGCGCTATTCAACGTTTTTGTTCCCTCAGGAATCAAGCGGAGAATGGCGGCTGCGCTGTTCCCGCTTTTTAATACTAAATCGCGTCTAAACCATTGAATCTATTGGCGTCTTTTTCACCCTGGCTTTGCTTCATTCCGGTCAACGTAGCGTTGCTACGCCTCCCTTCATTCAGCTGAACCAGGGCGAAAAATCCATCCAATATCTTTCAACTTTTTGACGGGATTTAGGGGGTGTTCACACTACCCGAAAAGAGCTGATTCTGAGATGATTTTTCGTCAGGCAAGGCGCATTTCCGCAGGAATACTGGCGGTATTTCAAGGAAATGCAACGCAGCATGACGGAAAATCAACCAGAATTCAGCC
>JAFZOG010000138.1 GCA_017550745.1 Clostridia bacterium
ATCGTCTACAACATGGCGGACATGATCATCGTGGGGCAGACCCTGGGCAAGGTGGGCCTGTCCGCCATCTCTGTCGGCGGGGACATCATGAACTGCATGACCTTTATCGCCATGGGTTTTTCCAGCGCGGGGCAGGTGCTGATCGCCCAGTATATCGGGGCGAAGCAGCACGACAGGCTGAGCCGTTTTGTGGCCACCATGGGGACGACGCTGTTTGTTTTTGCTGTCTGCGTCAGCACTGTGGGTCTGGTGTTCCGCAAAGAGATCATGGAAATCATGCACACGCCGCCGGAATCCTTTGAGGAAGCGCTGGCCTATGCGGGCGTTTCCATGGTTGGCATCGTTTTCATTTATGGTTATAACGCGGTCAGCGCTATCCTGCGGGGCATGGGCGACGCGAAGCATCCTTTTTATTTCATCAGCTTTGCCGCGGTGCTGAATATCCTGCTGGATTTGCTTTTCGTGGTGAAGATGGGTACGGGGGCCAAGGGCGCCGCGCTGGCGACGATCATCAGCCAGGGCGTCAGCTTTCTGCTGTGCGCAGCGTTCATGATGAAGAACCGGCAACGGTATCATCTGCATATACAGGCTGGGCTGTTCTTTCATCCGCAAAAGGAAATGCTGGTTTCGCTTTTGAAATTAGGCGTGCCCATGGCCATCAAAAACGCCGCGGTGCAGTTTTCCAAAATGTTTGTCAACTCCTGGGTTAATTCCTTCGGCGTGGCGGTTTCCGCCTTTGCGGGCATCGCCAACAAGATTAACATGTCTGTGAACATTGTTTCCAATTCCTTCAATACGGCGGGGGCGTCCATGGTAGGGCAGAACATCGGCGCGGAACAGTATGACCGTGTGCGGCGGATTATGTTTGCGGTGTACCGCATCATGCTTTGTGTGGCGGTCGTTGCGTCGGTTATCATTTACTTTTTCCCCGCCCAGGTGTACGGCATTTTTACCGATGACCCATCCGTCATTGCCATTGGTTATGAGTACATTCCCATTGCGATCCTTGCGTTTTTCAGCTGTGCGGGCCGGAGCGGCAGCAACGCGCTGATCAACGGTAGCGGCAATTCCCGGGTAAATTTTGTCACGGCAATCGTGGACGGGATCGTGCTGCGGCTGGGGCTGTCCGTATTGTTCGGCATCGTGTTGGACATGAAATACCTGGGCTTCTGGATGGGGGATGCGCTTGCTAACTTTACGCCTTTGTGGATAGGCATGCTGTTCTACTATTCCGGCGCATGGAAAAAACGGGTGGTGTAGGGAAGCTGTTTTATTTACAGCGCTTTATATTCTTTTTTCTTATATGTTTTGCGCGCAAAACAAGTATTGATTTTCAGGGAGGTTGCAGGAATGAAGAAGATTGTTTTAATGCTGACGGCGATTCTTATGCTTTTAACGCTCACAGGCTGCGGCGGCGGTGAGAAAAAAGCGGAGAAAAAGGAAGCGGCTCCGGCTGCCAAACAAACCGAAGCGGTGACCAAAAAAGCGGAAGCAGCTCCGGCTCCGGCGGCTGGCGGTAAAAAGATACTGGTAGCGTATTTCTCCCGCACGGGGGAAGAGTACGGCGTGGGCGTCATCACCAAAGGCAATACGGCGATTGTAGCGGATGCCATCGCGGAGATCACCGGCGGCGACAAGTTTGAAATCAAAACGGTGAAGCCCTATCCCCATGACTACCGCGAAACAACAGACATTGCCAAAAAGGAACAGCAGGACAACGCCCGCCCGGAAATCGTGGAAAAGCCAGCCAATCTGAAAGACTATGATACCGTGTTTTTAGGCTATCCCATCTGGTGGAGCGACCTGCCCATGGCGGTTTACACGTTTTTGGAGAACAACGACTTTAACGGCAAGACCATCATCCCGTTCTGCACCAGCGCGGGCAGCTACATGACCGGCAAGGAAAGCCGCATCCCGGACCACGCCAAAGGCGCTGCGGTCCTGA
>JAFZOG010000139.1 GCA_017550745.1 Clostridia bacterium
AAGTTTCAGCGGAAACAAAGCCAATTCGGCCTGACAGGATGTTTCCGCTGTCGGAGTCCAGAGGACGAAGTCCTTTGGTGCAGGTGCACGAGGGCCGCAGAGGCCCTCGCCTCCTCGTTTCGTTACTGACTTAAAGTGCCCTTTCAAACATTTGAACAAATAACAGAAGAAGGATGAATGATCATGTGGGTATGCCAGCGTTGCCACACGGAAAACAAAGACACCTTAGCCACCTGCCCCACTTGCGGAACGCCCCGTCCGGTGCGGCGTTTCGGCTCAGCGCCGCAGGCGCACGCGGCTCCGCCGGCGGTTTCTTCCGCCCGGACAGCCATGCCGCAGCAGGAAGCCGTTTCCTCCGCCGCTCCGGTTCCCGACGCGCGCAGCGCTGCCCGGGCGGTCAGCCAGGCCGCGGCGCTGCCTGATGACGCCTACTATGAGGACGAGGAAGAAATGGAACGCCCCCGCCGGGGCGGATCCGTCTTTGGCAAGCTGGTGGGCGGGCTGCTGATCGTGCTGCTCCCGCTGCTGGTGGGCCTGCTGGCGTGGCGGCAGTACAGCGTTCTGGCGGACGCGCTGCTGCCCCTGTATCTTACGGACAAGGCGCCGGAATGGCTGCAATCCGTTTTTTACGGCATGCTCACCGCCGCCGCCGTGCTGCTGTCCATGCTGCCGGGGCTGTGGACGATCCTTATGTCCCGGAAGCGGCCTTGACGGACGCGGCCCCGCCTTTCCCTGAAAGGGCGGGCCGGATCATCGGGCGCTTCACAGCCTGGTGAACATCCATTGTTTTGCCGAATCGAGGAAGGAAACGGATGAAAAAAGGTCGTGCCCTGTGTCTGCTGCTGGCGGCCGCGTGCTTTTGGATGGCGCTTGTTCCCGCGGCCGGATCGGCTGACTTTGACATCAGCGGCGACGTGCTGGTCAGCTATCATGGAAGCGAATCCTCCGTGAACGTGCCGGACGGCGTGCGCGTGATCGGCAGCGGCGCATTCGCCGGGAACCAGTCCCTTGTGACGGTGGTTCTGCCCGGCTCGGTGAAGGAGATCGGCAGCGGCGCTTTTCGGAACTGCGTTCACCTGCAATATGTGATCACCGGCGGCCTGTCCGTCATCGGCAGCTATGCCTTCGACGGCTGCCCCATGCTGAACGACAGCTTCCGCTACGACGCGGCGAACGTATCGGATACCGCCTTCGGCAAAGCGGCAGAAACAAAAACAGCGGCCCAAGCCGATTCCGCCGCCGGAAAGGCCGAAACCGGCGCGTTCGCCTATTGCGGCGCGTTCGCCGATCCGTGATCCCGGCAGAAAATAAGGTTCTTCACGGACAGTTAGGGAAAAAAAGAGAGCCTTCATTGCCATCTTGAGCGGAGTGGAGCGAGAGCGGAACGGAGCCGAAAGATCTGTAGGCTGGCTTAACGATTCACTGACAGATCCCTCGGCTATGCCTCGCCTCTGGCTCGGCTTCGCTCGGGATGACATCGTAGGGTTGTGGTTTGATGGA
>JAFZOG010000140.1 GCA_017550745.1 Clostridia bacterium
CAGTGCCTTTTTCGCCAGTTCTTTTGCAGCTTGGATTCCGCAAACTCCCTTCCTGCTTGATTGTCAATTGTCGTTTTTTCTGCCCGCTTTTCTCTGCTGTTATTGGCGTTGCAGGACATTTACTTATGGGAAAGATGAGTACTTATATCCCATCACGCATCCGTCCGTGATCTCCGTAATCACTCTGGTAAAAACATCTTTTTCCGTGATGAAACAGCCGCCCTTTAGCACACAGGCGATTTCAGACGGTGTGATCTGATAGGGATTCAGCGCGGCCTCAAAGCCCAGGGAAGTCATTTCCACCGGCGGAATGGTTCCGTCCGGCAGGATCGTGATTTTTTCTGCGCATGCCCGGCGGCTCATAATGGAATGGTTGGTCATGCGATGATAGAACACATACCATTGCCCATTCAGGCAGGCAATGGAGCCATGATTGTTGCCGCCCGGATAATCCACGCCATTGTCGATGATATAACCCCGGTAGGCAAAAGGCCCCGTGGGAGAGGGAGAAGTGGCGTAGGCCAGGCGGCTGCCCCGGCGGGGCGAATAGACCAGGTAATAGGTGTCGCCCACCTTCCGGGGCGAACTGGCTTCAAAAAACCGCTGTTCCGGGGGGACGTCCTCCCCGTCCATGATCACAGGATGATGGAAGCTGCCGGGAACCACGTCGCACATGGTGTCCGGGTTCAGTTCGTTCATATAGGACGCCTCATAGCCGTAATAAACGTACACCCTGCCGTCTGCGTCCACAAGTACTCCGGCGTCATTGAAGATGCCGCTGTCACCAGTTTTATCCGCGTAACGATAGGAGGACAAAAGCCGGAACGGCCCTTCCGGATGATCCGATACGCCCACCGCGCCTTTCGCTCCTACGATGTAAGCATAGAGATAGTATTTTCCATCCTTTTCAATCACGTCAGGGGCGTACAGTTCGTGATCCGTCCAAGGGGTATCCGCAGGACGGTTTTCCCCGGGACGGGTACGGAAGCTGTCCCCGTGGCACTGCCATTGATTCAGATTGGCAAGCGGTGCGGACCACACCTTTAATTTGTAATCGCAAAAGGCGTTACAGGCCGCCCGGTCGTGGGAGCCATACAGGTATACCCTGTTCCCGAACACCCGGGGCTCACCGTCCGGGATGTATTCCCACAAGGGCAGAATGGGATTCGGCATCGCTGTTCATCCTTCCATGTTTTTTGTTCTAAAGAGCGTTTCCTTTCTCACGCCGCGTCCATGAGATGTTTTTTCAAAAGGAGCCCCTCCCCGCGATGTGGGAAGGGGCTGAATGTTATTTGCCGCCGCTTGGGATGCGCGCAGAAATAATTCCTTACTGGACCAACGCCGCCTGCGCCTGCTGGGCCGCCCAGCACAGGGCCGCCTGCTCCTCGCACCAGGCTACGCATTCCGCGTAACCGTAAGCGTTGCAGTCTTTGAGCATCTGGTTCAGGTGGAAATTGAATTCGCCGTCATTCTTGGCGTAGATGGCGCGCCAGGAATAAGTCTTCACGGCGGTCTGGATCTGGCTCCACTTGGTGTCCAGCACCTGATCGCGCTTGGCGGGGGCGTAAGTGCCCTTGTCCAGCATTACCTTGTAGGGATGGTTTTCCAGGTACTGTTGGGTGGAAGCCGCGCCTGCCCATTCGCACCACGCCTGCTGGATGGGTTTCAGGTCCGCGTTCAGCACGCTGACCCAGCCTTCCTTATCCAGGGTCTCGACCTTTTTGCTGTCGGGGTTCTGCTGGCTGGCGGTCAGGGTGGTATTGTTGATTTGCAGCGCGCCGTCGTTATAGGTGCCGCTCTGGGGGTATTCCCTGCCGGTGCGCGGGCCGACGAGCACGGTGCCCGTCATGTCGAAGGCGGGATCCTGGCTGGTCTTTTTGCCAAGATCGGTGAAATACGCGCCGCCCTCTTCGTCATAGTCCCAGGTCATGCCTTTGGGGCCGTACCACATGGTCAGGCTGCCTTCGGGGGTGGCCAGGTAATCAATGATGGCCAGGCACAGCTCGGGATATTCCGCGTCCGCGCCGACAGTCCAGATGCGGTTGCCGCCGGTGAGGGACAGGCCGTAGGAAATGGGGGTAGCCTCAGTGGGCACCATGGTGTACATGTATTTCCCTTCGTCCAGATGCTCGGCGGTGTTGAAGATGGCTGAGCCCGCGTAGTTGAAAATGCTCCAGAAGGTGCCGCCCGCCTTCACCTTTTCACCCATGGTGGAATAAGTCTGGCTTGCGGAGTTGGGATCCAGCAGCCCTTCGCGGTAGAGCTTATTGAAGAATTTCAGGCACTGGATGTACAGGCCGTCCGGCTCCAGGCAGCCCTGGAACTGGCCGTTTTCGGTGTTGATCAGGCCCATTTCAAATTCGTCCCAGCCGAAATAGGCGGTGGCCAGGGCCTTCACATACATCACCATGTTGCCGTCCCAGTCGGGCCAGATGGAGGTGGCGTAGGTTTCGTTGCCGTTCTCATCGGTGGGGCAAATTTCCTTCATCTGCTTGAACAAGTCGATCATGCCGTCCAGATCCTTCACCTCGGGGCAGCCCAGCTGCTGGTACAGATCCCAGCGGATGTCCCAGGTGTAAAAGAAGTTTTCATGGCTGCCGGCTTTGAGAGCCACGTTATGGCCGAAGCCGTGGATCTTGCTGTCGGGGCTCTTGGCGCGGTTGGCTTCCAGCGCGATCTGATAATTCTCCCACAGGTAAGGGGCGTATTCCGCCGCAAGATCGTCCTCTTCCCAGTCCAGCAGCAGCCCCTGGCTCACGGCGTCCTGATACTTGTCGCCGTCCGCGCCCCAGACCACGATGTCGCCCAGGTTGCCGCTCTCCATGCGGGTAGCGTAGGTGCCGTCGGATTCGGGGATGATGTTGATTTTCACGTTGAACATATCCAGCAGCAGGTCGGCGCTCCAATGGGCCTGGATGCCGCTGTAGTTGGCCAGCTGGGTGTACACGTTGATGGTGATGGGTTCGCCGTCATACACGCCGATCTCTTCCAGCTTGGCGTAGATGTCCTTATCCTCCGCCGCGGCAGTGAACGGGCCAAAGGCAATCAGAACCAGCATCAGAACCAACAGAGCTGACAGGGCCTTTTTCATGGGGACTCCTCCTTACTTACACTTCGTTTCTCATTCTTAGAGGTTCTTTCCACTTCGTACAAGATAGCTTTCTTGGAAGGGGGTCTGGGAGAAACGCTATCGTTATCCTTTCACCGCTCCAAGCATGATGCCCTTGACGAAGTACCGCTGCATGAAGGGGTAGACCAAAAGGATCGGGATGATGCTGACCATGGACACGGTGTACTGGATGACGCGCTGGTTCAGCATGCTCTGGGCGGCCTGTTCGCTGATGGTGCCGCCCTGGCTCATCATGGCGCCCAAGTTGCTGGACGAATTGAGGTAAATATACAGCCGGTGCTGCAATGTATACAGGTCGGGGCGGTTGTTCATCAGCAGCAGGGAATCCTGGAAGGAGTTCCAGTTGCCCACCGCGCCGAAAATGGCGATGGTGGCCAGGATCGGCACGCTGAGGGGCAGGATGATTTTCAGCCACACCTTCACTGTGGACGCGCCGTCGATCACCGCGCTTTCTTCCAGAGACGAGGGGATGGACTCGATGTAGGTTTTGACCAATATGATGTTGTAGGGAGCCACCATGCCGGGGATGATGTAGGCCAGGAAGTTGTCTGTCAGCCCCATCATCAGCATGTTCATATACCAGGGCACGAGGCCCGCGTTAAAATACATGGTCACCACCAGGAAGCGGTACCAGAAGGAACGCTTCCACATCTTCTGCTTCGTGACCAGATAGCCCGCCCAGGCGGAGGTGACCACCATCAGCGCTGTGCCGAGGATCGTTCGGGCTACCGTGACCAGCACGGAGGAGCCCAGATCCTGCACGTTGCGCAGCGCGGTGTAGTTATTCACCTGCAGGCCGAACACGGCCTGCCCGGCTTCGTTTTTCAGCATGGGATAGAAATTCACCCGGCCGCTGGTGACCAGGTCGTTATCCGAAACGGTGTTGATGAGCAGGTAATAAAAGGGGAAGATGCAGATGAACGTGAAAATGCAGAAGAACACGATGACCGCGATATCGAAGATCCAGTCCCCGGTGGTGCGCCGGATATGCTGGGGAGCGTTCTGTTCCTTTTTGCGCATTGCTTTCGCCTCCCCTTATATGATGCTCTCGCCGCGGATGGTCTTGGAAATCCCGTTTGCCGCGAACAGCAGGGTGATGCCGATCAGGGATTTGGATATGCCCACCACCGTGCTCAGGGAGATGCGGTTCTGCCCGATGCCGATGTTGTAAACGTACAAGTCCAGGACTTCGATCACGTCCTTGTTCATGGCGTTGGAGAACACCAGATATTGCTCCATGCCGTTTGAGAGGATGCCCGCGATGCTCATGAGCAGCATCACCATGTAGGTAGGCGTCAGGCCGGGGATGGTGATATGCCAGATGCAGCGGAAGCGGTTGGCCCCGTCCACCTTGGCGGCTTCGTACAGCTGCTGGTCAATACCCGCGATACCGGCGATGTATACGATGGCGCTCCAGCCAACGCCCTTCCAGGTGCCCCACAGCAGCATTTTCAGCCAGGTGTGGTCGGCGATTTGGAGGTAGTTGGTGTTCGCTCCGGCTACGTGCATGACGTTCGTTAAAAAACTGTTGATAAAGCCGTCCGTGGAGAAGATGCAGATGGCGATGGCGTACACCAGTACCCAGGAAATGAAATTGGGAATGGTAGTAAAGGTCTGAACAAAGCGCTGGAACTTGGTGGAGCGCACCTCCGCCAGCAGCACGGCAAAGGCGATGGGCAGCCAGGAGGTGGCGATGCCCAGGCCGCTCATGATGAGCGTGTTCCGCAGAACGCGCACCAGATCCTTTGCGGTGGCCGGGTCGGAAAACAGGAAGCTGAACCACTTGAAGCCCACGTAGTTGTCCCGGCCGATGCTGCCGCCGGGGGTGTAGTCGAAGAACGCGAAGCGCCAGCCCCAAATGGGCAGATACGCGAACACGAAGGTGAGCACGATCACGGGCAGCATCATCAGGAACAGCCGGTATTTTTCGTCCATTTCCATTTTTGCCGCGGGGTCGGTTTCCTTCTCCGTGGTGAGGAAAGCAATCAGCCCTGTCAGAAGCAGCAGCCCAGCAAACGCGCAGAATACCCAGAACCCGCCTGGCAGCATCATGCCGATCTTGTCCAGCTTGCCCACTTCTTCACCGTGGGCCAGCATCCTATTATAAACGATCCGGATCAGCGCAAGGCCCGCGCCCATCACCGGCGCGCCGATGAGCGGGAACAGAAAGCCCCGCCGCCGCATTTTGCGGTTGCCCAGGCTCATGCACCCGCCTACGCCGCAGAGGATCACGCCCAGCATCACGACAACGCAGGCGATCATGAGCAGGGTGATGTCCTGATCCTGAATCCACTGGGAACGCAGGATGCGGCCCATGCTGTTGGTGATGGTGCCGTAACTGACGCCGTTGGTGAACAGGCTGGCCGACGCGTTGATTTTTTCGCTGACCCTGCCCGGATTGGCAGGCGGGAAAAACATGGCGATCCCCGCCAGCAGCGCCGATAAGCGGAACACCCACAGGGGCAAACGGCGGCTCAGATTCATGCTTTCGCTCCGCTGCGCGCGTTGAGAGGCAGACACCATGCGCTGATCACTTCCTCATTTGGTTTTTAAGGGATTAGGGAAACCAAGGTATCATCCCGACTGAAGCGAAGCGGAATGGAGGGACCTGGGAGAAACGCAGTCATCCAGGCAGATTCCCTTCTCTCAGGTCCCTCGACTTTGTCCCGCTTTCGCTCGGGATGACAGTCAGGGGCTGTATCCTATTCCCTAATCCCTTCGTAGCTTAACTTCTCAATTATTCATCGCTTTACCAATTGCTGACGGTAAAGGTGATGGCGACGGTTTCATTCGCGCCGGGAACGGTCCAGACGATGGAAGGCGCGGCGGCCTGATTGTAGGTGTCGATGATCTTGATCATGGCGTACTCGCCTTCGGTGTCGACCTCGGTATATTCCTGGGTCGCGCCGGAACCGAACTTCACCTTCACGTTGTCGATGGTCAGGAAGCCGTCCTTCACCAGCTTGCTGGGGATGTTGGTGGACACGAACAGCATGTTGTAATCGGCGGTGGCGCCCATGCCCATGTCGCCGGTGGTGAAGGACACGGTATATTCGCCGTCGCCCTTGATCTCGGCGTCCACAAAGCTTCCGCCGTAGTCCACGGCGTTGTTGTCGGCGTCCCAGCCGGTCAGGCGGCCAAAGAATTCAGCGTTTTCCAGGCCGTAGTTGGCTTCCTCCCAGCTGTTGCGGAACACATAGGTGTCCTTGCCCTGCACGCCGATGTAGGCGTTGAAGCCCGCCTGCTTGAGGGCGTCCGCTTCTTCCTGGGTCATAGGCGCCTCGTCCTTTTCGATGGGCTTGCCGTAGATATAGTTGAAGGTGATTTCCACGGTCTTGACGGCGGCAAAAGCTTCTTTGTCCACGATGATGGGGGAAGCGCCTTCCAGGTCGCCGTCGGCGCGGCGGGCGTCGGCGGGAATTTCGCCCACCCATTCGTTGTAGATGTTTTCGCGGGTCTCGATGCCGTTGTCGGAGGAGGTATAGCCCTTGCCAAGCTCAATGGCTTCGCCGTTCACTTTGATTTCGGTGATGTCGATGAAGTAGCCGTTGAAGGTCTTTTCGCCGTTCACGATGCCGAGGGCGGTGAAGGCCAGGCCCTGGGCTTCCTCATTGAATTCCAGGCCCACGGTGTAGGTGCCCGCGCCGGTGATTTCGGCGGTGGTGGCTTTCACGGGATATTCGTTGCCGTCCATCCAGAAGCAGTTGGCCCAGGAGGCGTCCGCGTACATGATATACGCCACGTCGGTGACGGGCAGGAGGGAAAAGTCGATTTCAAAGGATTTGACCGCGGCGAACAGTTCTTTGTCCACAATGATGGGCTGGGCGTCGGAGGTCTGTCCGTCGAAGGAACGGGCGTCGGCGGGCACTTCACTGACCCATTCGTTGTAGATGTTCATGCGGGTTTCCACGCCGTTGTCGGAAGAGGTATAGCCCTTTTCAAAGGCGATTTCTTCGCCGTTCACGCGCAGGGCGTTGATGCGGATGTACGCGCCGGGATAGGTCTTTTCGCCGTTCACGATGCCAAGGGCTGTGAAGGCCAGGCCCTGGGCTTCTTCATTGAATTCCAGGCCCACGGTGTAATCGCCGAAGCCGTCGATCACAGCAGTCTTGGCGGCCACGGGATACTCGTTGCCGTCCATCCAGAAGCAGTTGGCCCAGGCGGAATCGGCGAACATGATATAGGCGGTGTCCACGCCGAATTGATGTACCGCGAAGTCGATCTCGAAGGTCTTGACGGCGGCGAACAGCTCCTTGTCCACGATGACGGGTTTTGCATCGTCGGTTTTTCCATCGAAGGACCGGGCGTCCTTGGGCACTTCGGAAACCCATTCATTGTAGATGTTCATGCGGGTCTCCACACCGTTGTCGGAGGAGGTGTAGCCCTTTTCAAAAGCGATTTCCTCCCCGTTCACGCGGATGGCTTTCAGCTCGATGGTATAGCCGGGAAGCAGGATTTCGCCGTCAGTGATTCCCAGCGCGGTGAAGGCCAGGCCCTGGGCTTCCTCGTTGAATTCCAGGCCCACGGTGTATTCGCCCGCGCCGGTGATTTCAGCGGTGGTCGCCTTCACGGGATATTCGTTTCCGTCATACCAGAACTGGTTGGCCCACGCGCTGTCGGCGTACATGATGTAAGCCACGGGCGCGGCGGCTTCCTCCGCCAGGGCGGGCACGATGCTCACGGCGCTCATCATAAGCGCCAGGCACAGAACGATTGCCAGGGTTTTCTTCATGGGATATTTCCTCCTTTTTTATTTGCATGACCGATGTATCGCTTCCGCCAATGGCGGGAAGGCACTTAAGCGGATGCCGGAGCCTTGCCCAGCGTTTCGCCCAATATCAGTTCGCCGGGCACGGTAATGCGTCGGGACCGGTGTTCCTCTGATTCTTCGATAGCGTCCAATAACAGAGAAATCGTTTCCTGGGCAGCCTTCTGGGTATTCTGACGGTAGGTCGTGAGCCGGGGATGAGTCAATTGGGTCATAAGGATGCCGTCATAACCGACCAGGCTCACATCCTCAGGCACCCGCAGCCCCCGCTTTTTCAGGGATTCCAGCGCACCGAAGCAGCTGAAATCATCGGGGCAGAGGATGCAGGTAGGAGGAACAGGCAGGTTCAGCAGGCTTTCCACAATACAGGTACAGTCTTCCGGCTGGTGAAAATGCCCCGCCCGGACATATTCCGCGGGTACCCGTAAGCCCCGCTCGGCGCAGCTTTTATAGAACCCATCCATACGCTCCCGGGTTACATGGCAGTCTTCTCCGTGGATGTAGGCTACACGCCTGTGCCCGTTATCCCATGCGGCCTTTACAATCTGTTCCATGCTGCCGCGATTGTCGTTGATCACGCTGTCGCAGCCCTCGTATACATAATCGATCAGCACCGTAGGCACGCTGCCCGAAGCCAGCCGCATGACATCAGCGGAGTACACGTCCGCCTGCAGTACCAGCACCCCGTCCAGATTCCGCTGCCTGGCGCGCTCATAGTAGCCGCCGTCTGCGCTGCTGGAGGATCTGCGAAGGAAGGTGAGATCGTAGCTCTTTTCCTCGGCACATTCCCGCAGGGCAGTGAGCAGGGTGCTGAAGTATTCGTGGTCAAACCGGTTTTCATACAGGATGCCGAGGCTTCCGGACCTGCTGGTTTTCAGCGTCCGCGCGGCAGCATTAGGATAATAGCCCATTTCCCGTGCAGTTTGCAGGATCAGCGTGGCATTTTTTTTTGCCGGATCCGTGCACCCGTTCAATGCGCGGGAAACCGTTGCCGGAGATACACCGCAGGCTTGGGCGATATCCTTCAGTGTCACCATGCTGCTTCCCCTCCGTCATCACACAGAAAATGAAAAAATCGCAATCGTTTGCGATCACATAATAACTTTATTTTATAAAAAAGTCAATAGGAAAAATGAAAAAACGAAAACAATTGTACATGATCTGACATGTGAGTATAAAACAGCAGGACGGACAGCAGGAAGAAGAACAATGCAAGCGCCAGGGAAATTCGTTTGCGCAGCCGCCAGGCAATGGCCCGCGCCCCAAGCGTGAGGCTGAACCCGATATTGCCCAGCGTAAACAGATAATCTGCCGCGGGTGTAAGGCCGCCTTTCAGGAGCCTTAATCCTGCCGCGTTCCATCCCGCCAGGCAGAAAACGCAAAAAGAATACCCCAGGATCAGCCGGTGAAGTTTCATTCGCCGCTGCTTGGGGTATTGCTGTGCCCGTTTTTCTTTTCCGGCCAGCAGCAGCCCCAGCCCCATCCACAGGCTGAACGCCGCCGCCGCGCCGCCCGCGCGCGTGATGAACCCGGCCAGCGCCATGGCCGGCGCTGACCAGAGCATCCACTTTTGCGCGCGGGCGGCATTTTCCATCATTCGGAGTACACCGTCAGCTGCTTGAGCATGTCCTCCGCCTTGGTGTTCACGTCATCCAGGGAGGACGCGCCTTTCAGCGTTTCCGCCAGCGTCTGGATGCCGGTGACCAGCGCGGCATTGTCCGTCACGGCCACCTTCGTGATCGCCTTATCCACGGACTGCACCCGGGCCAGCACCATCTTTTTCAGCCTGTCGTCCGCGCCGCCCTGATACTGGGTGTTGAACTTTACGCCCACCAGCGCGGTGTCGCCCATGGGCACCGCCCAGGCTTCGTCCACTTCACTGAGCTTTACCACGGCTTCTTTCATGGCCTGCGCCGCCTTCTGCGCGCCTTCCACGGTATTCCCGAGGGGCTGCGCCGTGCTCTCCGGCATGGTTGTCGTTCCCGGATTCTGGATGGGGTTCTCGATGCTGCCGGTGGCGGCCGGCGTCAGCGGTGAAAGCATGTTGTTACCGGTTCCCGGCGTGGGGGACGGCAGGGTGTCGGCATTGCTGGCGCAGCCGGTGAGCAGCATCGCTCCCGCCATGGCCAGGAGCAAGAGTAAAATGATTTTTTTCATAGCAAATCGCCTCCTCGCGGCTATTGTTCGCAGGGAGGCGATGAATTATCATAGGGAATTTTTTGTCGATTTACAAACGGAATACTGTTGGATGATTGGATACAACATTCATATTGTCAATAATCGAGACTGTAATACCAGAAATAATCACAGATTTTTTCTGTGTAGTATACGTTGTCTCCACCGGGCGACACGCTTTTTTCCCGCCAGATAAAGCCGTTCCCTTCCGGCTCCAAGTACTGGATCAATTCTTCTCCGGAGATGGACAAATATGCGGCCCAAGGCGGCATGATTCCGGCGACAGGCGCGGGGCCGTCCCAGGGGACATAATAGAATCCTCCATACGAAGTGGATGGGCCAAATCCTAAACCGTAACAGTCAAAGAATATGCAGCCATCTTCCTTCAGAATGTCGGGCTTATCCTCAAAACCGTCGAATAACGCAAGCGTCTCAGAATAATCGTTATTCTGAATGCCCGTTATAATTGTATCCGCATGGTTCTGAACGATGGAAAAAATATACTCTTTATTTAGCCGAGGTTTTTGATTATTCAGCCAAAGCTGTCTTTCCTTTACAACCTTGGCGATGGATATAGCTAACATAAGCGCTAAGGCAACGGTGATAACCGTATAGAAAATGACGATGAACGGAAACAGGAATCCTGATTTTTTTTCTTTCATATCTCCTCACTGATACAAGGTGCATCCGCCGATGAATTCCCTGAGAAGGGACAGCGGCGGAATGTCGCGCATAGCTTCTTCCGTGGCGGGGAGAATATAATGGAGGATTTTCAGCAGCCGCCGGGAGCTGAGGTAAACCGGGTTTTCCGGCGGGATTTCCTTTAGCAGTTCGTAAGCGTAGCGCTTGAGCACGGAAAGCTCGTAATGGAGCGCGGAATTGAACACAAAATCCGCCTGTTCCTGATAGGGGAAAATCCATTTTTCTTCGCCCCGGCGCACGCTGTTCCACATGTTCAGCGTTTCCTCCGGCAGCGTGTTGCGGAATTGATGGTCCCGCACGATGCGCCGCAGCAGCCGCGCGTCGGTGGTGCGGATGCGGTTGTGGTGATCCAGGTTCAGGCAGGCCAGCTCGCTGATGTACACCTTGCAGATCAGCTCCGGGTCGAAGCCTTCATGCAGGACGGGGTTCAGCCCGTGAATGCCCTCCATCACCAGGATCTGGTCGTTCAATAATCGCAGCTGATACATGGTTTCCGCGCGTTTGCTGGTTTTGAAATTGTAGCGGGGCATCATCACCTTTTCCCCGCGCAGCAGCCCGGCCACACAGTCCCTTAGCAAATTGACGTCCAGAGCGGTGAGGGCTTCCAGGTCCGGCTGGCCGTCCGCTTCCAGGGGCAGCGCATCCCGATCCAGATAAAAATCGTCCAGGGAAACCAGTACGGGCTTCAGGCCCAGCACCCGCAGATGGATGCACAGGCGATTGGAGAAGGTGGTTTTGCCGCTTGAAGAGGGCCCGGCCACGAACACCGCCTTTGCTTTTCTGCGGTAAATTCCCTGGGCGATTTCTCCGATGGACTGGTCGTGCAGCGCTTCGTTGATACGGATGAACTGGGGAAGCTCCCCGCAGACGATCATGTCGTTCAGATCGGCGGCGTTCATGCAGCCCAGGATATCGCACCAGCGGTTGGATTGGGCGAAGGTATCCAGGATTTTGGGGCGGTACACAAACGGCGCGGCCACGGACGGATGATCAGGAGAAGGCATTTGCAGCACGATGCCGCTGCCGTACAGCCTGAGGCGGAACGCCGTCACATAGCCGGTGGAGGGCAGCATGGTGCCATAAAAGTATTCCGCCATCCCGCCGCACAGATACACGGGAAAATAGTCGTAGGGCCGGTAAGCCAGCAGGCGTGTTTTATCCAGATGCCCTGTTTCCATAAAGTACGCGATGGCCCGCTCCCGGCTCCAGGTTTCCCGGATGAAAGGCATGTTTTCTTTTGTGATCTTTTCCATCTCGGCTTGGAGGGAATCCACGATCTCCTGTGTCGCTTCCCTGTCCAGCAGCCGCATGTAAACGCCGTAGCCGATGGAGTGCTCGATGCGCACGTCGCTTTCCGGAAGCACGCGGTTCAGCGCCAGCAGCAGGATGAACCGCAGGGAGCGCTCATACATCCTGCGGCCTTCCTCGTTCTGGAAAGTAATGGGGTGCAGTGAGCAGCCGCTGTCAATGACCGTGTTCAGCTCCAGCGCTTTTCCGCCGCAAAAGCACCCCAGCGCGGTCTTCTCGTATTCCGGAGCCATGGCCGCAATGATGCTTTGAACGGTCGTGGGAGCGGAAAAGGCGTGTTCCTTTCCCAGCATGGAAATGATCATGGGGACCTGCTCCTTTCAAAAGGGGAAAATGGTCACTCCGCGGCGGCCGCCGCTTCCTGGACGGCCATTTTCTGCGCCCATTGCAGATGCTTGGTATGCACGTAGGCGGCGCTTTGTTCGTCGGAGAGGGAAGAGGACCGGGTCATGATGCGCTTGCCCTCATCGTTTTTTCCGAATGCCAGCTTGACGAACGCCAGGCCGTGCTGGGGACAGTCGGCCAGCGCCATATACTGGTCGTTGCGCTGCAGTACATAGCCCTCCGGCACCTCCATGCGCTTGCCGCAGACGGGGCAGGGAGGCTTCATGGCAGCGGTGCTCTTCATGGCGTCCTTGATGGAGCGAACGCGAAGGATGGCGGTGCTTTCCTTTTTCGCGCGGTCCAGATGCTGGAGCTTCCGGGGCGTCAGCGGATATTCCAGCACCTTGTTGGGGTCGGGCATTTTGGAAAAGACCAGCGCGGTGTAATACGCGTCGTTCACCGCGTTATGGAAGGGCATGGCGTCCTCGTCCGGCACGATTTCCAGCTGTTCCATCGCGGCTTTCAGGCCCTTGCGCTCTTTCACGTTGCCGGTCACTTCGCCAAACAGGCTTTGGGCGTCATAGAACTTGGGAAGCTGGGTGACGCACTTGAAAAAGGCCATGTTCTGGTACAGCACGGAAATGTCGTCGCATCCCCAGGTCAAAAGCACGTAATCTTCCCCGCACCACTGGGCGAAAGCGGCCATGGCCTCGTTAAAATCCGGCGCGTCCGCCAGGTCGTCCTGGGTGATGTGGGTAATGCGGGAAATGCGGGGGTGCAGCCGCACGTAATGCTGGGGCTGGATCAGCTGGGAAAAGGAATCCACCACCTGGAAGCTTTCATTCACCTTCACAGCGCCGATTTGGATCATTTCAAACAGCAGCTTGGCGCCTACGCTTTTAAATGCGGGAGAGTGATAGGAGATGGGCTGGTTCCATTCCAGATCCAGGATGATATACTGCATGGGGATGATCTCCTTTGGTAAGCAGCGCAATCAGGGATTGAGCTTGTATTTTTCAAACGCTTTTTCCGCATCCAGGTGAAAGTCGCGGAAGAGCAGGAACAGCATCGCGGCGATAGAGGCCCCGTAAGCCCACCAGCCCAGCCACAGGCACAGCGCGGCGCCGATGAACATCACGGCGGTAAGGATGCGGAAGAGTTTAAAGTAATCCCGGACGATGCGGGCGCGGTCGTATTTCGCCTGCTGCGCCTCCGTAAAGAAATTGAACCCGCTGATCAGCTTACAGGCTTTTTCTTTTTTGACCGCAAAAATGACGGCGAAGATCAGGAAAATCGCGCCCATCAATGCCAGGTTGAGGCTCAGCGCAAGATTCATGCTCATGGGGCGTCCCCTTTCAGCGCTTCGGCGGCGCTTTTGCCCGCCAGCGCGCCGGTAGACCAGGCAATTTGCAGGTTATAGCCGCCTGTATGGGCATCCACGTCGATGGTTTCGCCTGCGAAGTACAGCCCGGAAATCCGTTTGCTTTCCATCGTTTTGGGGTTGATTTCCTTTACGTCAACGCCGCCGCGGGTGATGATGGCCTCGTCCATGGGCCGGGTGCCGATGACGGTCAGCGGCAGGGCCTGAAGGGTTTCGGCCAATGCCGCGCGGGCTTTCACTGTCACCTGATTGCAGGGCGTCTTTCCGTCCAGCCCGCACAGCGCGGGAAAAAGTGCGGCGAACCGCATGGGCAGCAGGGTTTGCAGAACCGTGGAAAGCTGCTTCTTTCCCGCGGAGGACAGCTCCCGGGTCAACCGCTGTTCCAACTGCTCCCGGGTGAGGCCGGGCTTGAGATTCAGCGTGACTTCCGCCTTTCCGTCCTGTGGAAGGTGGCTGGACAGCTCAATGGCCAGCGGACCGGAAATGCCAAAATGCGTGAACAGCAATTCACCCAGTTCGGAATATAGTATTTTATCACAACTGTACCCTGTAAGGCAAATATTTTTTAGCGTCAGGCCCTGCAGCCCAGCGGGCCAGGCATCCTTCGTCTTGAGGCCCACCAGGGAGGGAAAAGCGGGGGAAACGTTCATCCCCAATTCCCGCGCCCATTTCATGCCGTCGCCGGTGGAGCCGGTGGAAGGATAGCTGAGCCCCCCGGGGCAGACGATGACGGCGGATGCGGGAAGGGTGCGTCCGTTGGAAAGCGCCACGCCGGTGACCCGGTTTTCCAGGGTGACGATCCGCTTCACTTCGCAATGCAGCCGGATGTCCGCGCCTGCCTGCCGCAGGCCCTTTTCCAAAGCTTTGGTTATGTCGCTGGCGTGGTCGGATACGGGGAAAGCCCTCCGGCCCCGCTCGATTTTTGTTTCGCAGCCAAGGCCATGGAGCAGGGAAAGCATATCAGAGGGGCCGAAAAAGCGCAGGGCGCTGTACAGAAACCGGGGATTTCGGGGCACCTCCCGCAAAAATTCCTCCACGTCCCCGCAGGCGTTGGTCACGTTGCAGCGGCCTTTCCCGGTGATATATACTTTCTTCCCCAGTTTTTCATTCTTTTCCAGCAGCGTCACCTTCGCGCCGCTCCGCGCGGCAAACAGCGCGGCCAGCATCCCTGCCGCGCCTCCGCCCACTACGATGATCACAGGTATCATGGATTGTTTTGTCTCCCGAAACAAGCAAATGCATGGGTTGCAGAGCGCAGGCGCTTCTCGCCTTTACGCTTTTTTATCTTATGCCTCAAACCCGTCCAGCAGGCTGCCGCATTCCCGGTTATAATCCGAAAAGTCTCCCAGGAAGGTGCAGGTGATATAGCCCCGGCGGAGCCAATAATAATCGCTGCCTTCCTCAGGCTGTTCCATGGGCACCTCGGATGTGTCGCTGGCGGTGAGCCAGAAATAGGTCTGCCCCAGGGGGCTGACCCGCTTTTCGTAACCGTCCACATAATACGCCCTGCTGATGGGACAGAGCCTCAGTCCCTTGAGCTCCTCCGGGGGGATGACGGGAGCGTTCAAGTTGATGAGGGCGAAGCGGGGCATCTTGATCTCCTGAAAACGTTCAGCCATCCGCACGGCCAGGTCAGCCAGGTTCGCCCGCATGCTGTCGTTTGCTCCCCGCATGATGGATACAGCCATGGACGGGATATAGCACATGGCGGCTTCCCGCGCGGCGGCCACCGTGCCGCTGTAATAAACGGCGCTGCCGGCGTTCTCGCCGTTATTGATGCCGGAAAGGCAGTAATCGAAGGGCTCATCCACGATGAACGGCGCGATGCGGGCGCAGTCCGTGGGCGTGCCTTCCACGGAATAGGCCCTGGCGCCTTCCCAGGGGATTTCGTGCACCAGCAGCGGCGCGGTCAGGGTGATATGCTGGCTGTTGGCGCTGCATTGGCTGCTGGGACCGGCCACGGTCACTTTGTGCCCGCGCCGGACAGCGGCGTCGGCCAGGGCTTTGATGCCAACGGAATGGATGCCGTCGTCATTGGTAACTAAAATATGCAAAGGAACATCCTCCTTTTTCAGTGTGGAGTGATAATGCCCGTCCATTATTATACTGGAAATATTCCGTTGGCGCAAGCATAGGATTCTAAGAAAAGGAAGGGGGCGGATGCGCGATGTTCGGGTATGAGATCCTGCGGGGCAGGCAGGGAGCGGCGGGGCATTTCCGGGAGTCGGAGGGGAAAACAGCCATTCACGCGCAGGGCCTGAAGCCGGGGGAAACCTGCGTTATCTATGCGCTGAAGGAAAACCGCGCGGAAAAACGCGGCGAAGCAATGACGGACGGAAACGGCCGGGCTGTTTGGACGGGGATATGCGGGCAGCCGTTTTTTGTGGCGGCGCACGGAAAGGTGCTTCTCTGGCAGGGCGGGGAAGAGGATTACCTCCGTGCCGGGGAATGCCTGAAAAAAGGGCTGGAAGCGGAACAAAAAAAGAAGCCCCCGGCATCCGCCACGGAGACAGCGCAAAGCATTCTGGAGAAGGATCTGCTGGAAATCCAGACCGTCCCATTGCCGGATGAAACGGATGCGGCGGAGAAAGCGCCGAAAGAAAGCGCGGAAACAGCAAAGCGGCAGGAAGAACAGTCAATGAATGAAAACGCCCATAAAACCGAAACCCACTATACCCTCCGTTCCCCCAGCGGCGGAGAACCGGTGGATACCCTGCCGGATGCAACAGCATGAAAAACCGCCGCGCAAAAGAGCGGCGGAAAAGAAACATTTTGTTGTTACAGCGCTTCCAAATACTCCATGCCGATCGGCAGCATGGGGCGTCCCTCCGGTACGGAAGCGCGTTCCATGCGCTGCTCCCGCAGCGCGTGGAGGCGATCCGTGCGTTCCTGCACCCGCATGCCCAGCAGCGTTTTGCTCTTGTAACGGGACAGCAGGGCGCGCGTGGCGACGGAGGCGGGAATCGCGGCGATGGGCCCGCCCGCCAGCCCGGCCAGCGCGCCGACGCCCATGGCAGCCCCGGTACGCACCATGCGCTGCACCGCGTCGCCGAACCCGGCCTTGCCGGTCTTTTTCCCCAGGATCACCTTCATCTGTTCTGTCACTGCAATAATGGCAAAAGGCGCGGCGACGGTCAAAGAGTCGATGAGCCCGCTTTCCTCCAGCAGGCCGAAATCCACCGCCACGTTATCGGCATAGGAAAGCCCCGCGGCAACGGAATCCATCAGCGTGTCTTTTTTTCTCTTGGTATATTTTTCCACCAATTCATGATAAGCAGGCAAAGCGGGCACCTCCTTTGTTTGTCGGCAATCATGCCTTTGCTGCAGCCTCATTATATCACAGATTTGCCATTTTGCAAAAGGATGACATAAAATTGCCTAAAATAGGCTTTTTTGGAGGCAAAAAACCCCGGTGGGAAATGTTCCCACCGGGACGCGCCGGCGTTCATGTGAACGCCTTGATCACCGTTACGATCACCCAGGCCGCGCTGAAAACCGCCACCAGCCAGGTAGCCTGGCGGATGATGGAAAGCAGCCCGTCCGATTTTTTCAGCTTCTTATCGGCAATCAGCTTTTCGGCCTTTTCGAGCCGGACAGCCAGGGAATGAACTTCCTTGCGCAGTTCCTTGTTCTCCACCTCGGCGTCATGCAGGCCGTCCAGGAGGCGCTGCTCCAATTCCGTTTGCTGGGCGCTGAGCTTATCCGTTTCCTGGAAAAGCTTCTGCTGATCCTCGCTCAGCCCCTCCGCCACCAGCGTCATTTCGGATGTGAAATCCTCCACCAGCTGGCCCAGATCCTTTCCCTTCAGGGGATTGAACACGCCGGTCATAAAGTCCTTGGCGGACTGCACGACATTCTTTTTGGTTTCCTCCGTTTCGGGGATCAATGCGTTTTCTTCCTGATTATTCATACGTCCTTTAAGCCATGCGGAAGCCTTCCGCGGTCTGTTCGTTCTGGTAACGGTCCAGCAGATTCCGGATGCGGGTATAGGGATTGAGCAGCTTGGACAGCGTACGGTCATGGTTCAGGGTGGCGATGATATAGGCGATATACTTGCTCAGGTCAGCCTCCACAAACCAGGGCGCGGCGATCACTTCCGGGCGGCGGTAGGTCAGGTTGGAGGATACCACCTTCGTCAGGAAACCCTCGTTGTAGGCCTTGTTGAATTCCTCAATGCCGCTGGTGAAGAAGGCGAAGGTGGCTACGGCGTAGATCCTGTTGGCCTTGCGGGCTTTCAATTCCCTGCACAGGTCCAGGATGGATTCGCCGGAGGCGATCATATCGTCCGCCACGATGACGTCCTTCCCTTCCACGGAAGCGCCCAGGTATTCATGCGCCACGATGGGGTTGCGCCCGTTGACGACGGTGGTGTAGTCCCGCCGCTTGTAGAACATGCCCAGATCCAGCCCGAGCACGGAGGAATAGAAGATGTTCCGCTGCATCGCGCCTTCGTCGGGGGAAACCACCATCATGTTGTCCTTGTCGATGCGCAGGCCCTTTTCCGCCCGGGTGAGGGCTTTGATCATCTGGTAGGTGGGCATCACGTTTTCAAAGCCGATCAGGGGAACGGCGTTGGCCACGCGGGGATCGTGGGCGTCGAACGTGATGATGTTGGACACGCCGTATTCCTGCAGTTCCTGGAGCGCCAGGGCGCAGTCCAGGCTTTCACGGGAGGAGCGCTTGTGCTGCCTGCTTTCATACAGCATGGGCATGATGACGTTGACGCGCTTTGCCTTGCCGCCGATGGCGGCGATCACGCGCTTGAGGTCCTGAAAGTGATCGTCCGGGGACATGGGCACTTCCATGTCGTACATTTTGAATGTCTTGTTGTAAGCGCATACGTCCACGATGATGTAGATGTCGTAGCCGCGCACGCTTTCCTTCACGACGCCCTTGCTTTCGCCGGTGCCGAAGCGGGGGCAGTAGGTCTTGATCAGGAAGGAGTCGCGGTTGATCCCTGGCATGGTATAGAATTCTTCATCCTGGCTCTCCTGGAGGGAATTCCATTTTTTCAGCCAGTTGTTGATTTTGCTGCCCATCTCTTCGCAGCCGGACATGGCGATCACGCCCAGCGGGCCCACGGGAATGCTTTTCAAGTCCCATTCAGTGAGAAAACTGTTCATGCCGCAGCACCCCTTTTTCAAAATATGCGCTGATACGGTGGACGGTTCTATTATACATGATTTTATCGATTCTGGAAAGGGAAAAGGCGAACATTGCAGCTTTTTGTTAAAAGCGGCAAAAAAAGGGCGAATATTCCGGAACAAATGGAGAGAAAAAGCCGGGTGCTTGTTCCGATCCCGTCACACGGCGTAACCGCCGTTGACGCCCAGCGCCTGGCCTGTGATGAAGGAAGCCTCCTGGGAAGAAAGGAAATAAGCTGCCTTTGCCACATCCGTCGGCGTGCCAAGGCGCATCAGCGGCGTTTCCTCGGCCAGGGCCTTTAGATCCCCTTCCGAGTATTCCCGCAGCATGTCGGTTTGAATCACCCCCGGGCAAAGGCAGTTGACCCGCACGCCGGAAGGGCCCGCCTCCTTGGCCAGCGCTTTGCCCAGGCCGATCAGCGCGGCCTTGCATGCGGAATAGGCGGCTTCGCAGGAAGCGCCCACCTGCCCCCACATGGAGGAAACATACAGGATGCTGCCGCTCTGCCGCGAGATCATGCCCGGCAGAAACGCCCGGGTGGCCAGGAACGCGCCGCGGACGTGGAGGGAAAAGAGATCATCCCATTCGTCCACGGACATGTCCTGCAACAGGCCGGTATAAGATACTCCCGCGTTGCAGATCAGCGCATCCAGATGGTGAAAGCATGCCGACACCTTTTCCGCCATGTCCCGGGTTTCCATCTCGCTTTTCGCGTCGCAGCGCAGCGCCAGCGCCCCGGTATCTTTGCTCAGCGCCAGCGCTTTTTCCCGGCTGGACAGGTAGGTGAACGCAACGCGCCAGCCGTTTGCGGAAAACAGGCGCACCATCGCCTCCCCGATGCCCCGGGAGCCGCCCGTGATCAGTACTGTGCGCATGACGCCGATCCCCTCCAACAAGAAAGAGCTGCTCCAAGAGCAGCCCGTAGCATATTAAAAATTTGAACCCTGCCAGCCCCAGTTTTCCGTTTCCTCATATTCCACGTATACGCCGTCTGCGGGAACGGACAGCACATCGCCCAGGATGCGGGTGGCTTCGGCGGTAAAGCGCTGGTAATTCTCTTTCCCCGCTTTGCCGTACAGCTTTACGCCCACAAAAGCCAGGGGCTTTCGGCAGTCGCCCTTGAAATACATGCGGCAATTATCCTCGAATTGCAGCATCAGCCAGTTTTCACTTTTATTGAGCAGCGCCACAGCCTGGCCAAACTGCCGGGCCAGGTTTTTCTCCGCTTCCTGCGAAATGGGACGGTTGACACGGGTATGAATAAAAGGCACGAATTTCCCTCCCTGCTGAATTCAGCCGCTGTGAAGATGCGTCATCTGGCGGATGAACATAGGCAGTATACCACATATGGTATGCTTTTGTAAATGCCTATTTTCCGCTTCTTCAGGGATGATATAGGAAGCAACATTCTGTTGCCTGCCCGGGGCGTTCCGGCCCGCCCTACGCTGAAAACCAGCCCAAGGGCAGGTTTTCCGGGCGCTTCGGGCCCCGGCGACCGCCTTGGGCTGCCGCCCGGCCTACGCGGAAAACGGTACACTGTACCGTCTTCCGGGCGCTTCGGCCCCTGCGGATTAAAAATCGAAGGGCTGCGGCCCTTCGATGCATCCCAGGGGTTTTCGCGTTCCTCCCGATGCTTGGAAAAAAGCATCAAGGCTATTTCAGGGCGGGCAGCACGTAAGCCCAGTCCATATCGGAGGCGTAATAGAAACTGGGATAGCAGGGCTGGTTATAGCAGTTGTTCTGCCAGGCGACGCCGGTGCGGTATTGGATGTCGTGAAGCAGCGTAAAGAGCTTGTGCGCCGTGATGTCCGTATTCGTGTAGATGCGGATGGCGGCGCTGTCGGCGGTCCGCAAAAGCAGCTCCTCCCTGAAATCGCCAAAGATATCGGCGATGAGGCAGGGGTTGCCTTTGGTGCCGTTGTTGGCTTTTGTATTTTGAGGATCCAGCATTGTGCCGTGGGCGCTGTCCGTGATCCGGCCTGTCTGCTCCTGGTGAAGATAGTCGGCGCCGTCGATGATCTGGGTGCTCATGTCCGCCGCCCAGCGGATGCTGGCGTTGGTGCCCAGCAGGGGTACGTCCAGCCTGTTCCCCCGGCAGTCAAAGGTTTCCTTCACCCAGCATTGCAGCCCCCGCACGCCGGGCACGGTGTCCCCAACCATGCAGCGGCCCAGGTCGGTATCCGCGGGCTGGCCGAAAAACACTTCGCCCGTCTCGGCGTCGCGCAGGGCAAAGCCCCAGGGCGCCGCCTTCGCGCCTTCGAACACATTGAAAATCTGCATGCCGGGGCGGTCCGGGTCGATGACGCCGCAGTGCATGGAATCCCCGTGACCGAACTTGGCCATTGAGCCGTCCGGCATACGCCCGTAGCTGGAATACAGCAGGCTGCCGTCCTGATCGATCACCGCCGCGCCGTACACGATTTCCTGGCATCCGTCCCCGTCCACGTCGGCAATGGCCATGCTGTGGTTGCCCTGGCCCGCAAAGAGGCCGTGGGTGGGGCTGTCGCCGTGGCCCGCGTGGGGGTCGTCGCGAAAGGGATTGCGCATGGGCACATGGCCGGAATCGGCGGTAAAGCGCCGGATGAAATGCCCGTCCCGGAAATCGTAGGCGGTGACGGTGGTGCGGGTGTAGTAGCCGCGCCCGATAATGACCGAGGGACGCTCCCCGTCCAGGTAAGCCACGGCGGACAAAAACCTGTCCACCCGGTTGCAGGGCTCGATGCGGGACATGGCGTAATCTCCCCACAGCAGGCCGTCGTCCTGCCGCGGGACGGGGAAAGCGACCGTTTCCAATTCGCGCCCGTCTCCGCTGAACATGGTCAGGTATTCGGGGCCGCCGTAGATGAAGCCTTCAAATTCGTCCAACCGGTTCTTGGAACTGCGGGAAGGCGCGTAAACCCGGATGAAATAATCCGCTAATGCTTCCGCGTCCGGGCGGCTTAAGGGATAGGCATATGCCTGCGGTATGCCGAAGCAGGCTTCCAGCGTGTCCGGCCAATGACCGTTTTTTACTTCGGGATGCTCCCGCCAGCCTTCAAACACATCGGCCATGTGATTTCGGTAATCCGCCGCGGAGCAGACGTAATCATCGGTGTTCTGTATCCCGGCGGCTGCGTCCTGGGGAAGCAAGGTGATATACGCTTCGCTTTTGACCGTTCCGTCGGCATGATAAACCGTCATGCGGGTGCCCGGCGCGGTTTTCACGCACATCTCCGCTTTGCCGTCGCCGTCAAAGTCATAGACCATGAACTGGGTATAGTGGGCCCCGGCGCGGATGTTGGGCCCCATGTCCAGCCGCCAGAGCAGGCGTCCGGACAGCTTATAGCAATCAATGATACAGCGGCCCGTATAGCCCCGGTGGGAAACGTCGTGGGAATTGGAGGGATCCCATTTGACAAAGTACTCCAGCTCGCCGTCCCCGTCCACGTCGCCGATAGACATGTCGTTGGCGGAGTAAGAAAAGGGCTCTCCATTTGGGTGCATGACGCCGGGACGGGTCACGCCGTCCCGGGGCTTTTGCAGGGGGATTTCCAGATATTCCTTGTCCCAGGGCCGCACCGGGGCGCATTTTTCCCCTTCCTGACGCTGGCGTACCGGCGCCACCTGGTATTCGCTGTACTTCGTGCCGTTCCAATCCAGATAATTGGTGGAATCCTCCACCAGCGCGATGGGCCGTCCGTCCCGGTACACGGAAAAGCTTACTCCCGTCAGACCGGATGCATTGTATCCGTCCGCCTCGTCCTTGAACAGCCGCCAGGACAGAAAAATACCGTCCTCCCGCGGCACGGCGGCCAGGCCGCGGTCCAGCTTTTCCAGCTGCTCATGAAAAGCTTTCCTGACGGGCGTTTTCAGGATTTCGCTTTTTTCGATGACTTTTTCATTGCGTACCGCTTCCACATAGAAATAATGCGGAACATGGGTGGCTTTTTTCAGCCGGTACTGAACCGCTTTGGTTTCTGTCATCAGCTTATACACCATGGCGGGCGTGTTCCTGTCCGCCCAGAACACCCGGTATTTTTCCGCGCCGGCTACTGCTTCCCACGCAATGGATACGGAATCATCCGCAAGATTTGTCATTGATAAACGCATTTCACAGCTTCCTTTTCAGATTATCGTGCGATCATTTTGGCAACAGCGCATCCGGCCCGGTAAAACCTGGATTGCCAAGCAAAATACAATGATAATATACCAAAAGAGCGGAAAAATGGCAACGGGTATTCGCCGACGCAATACGGATAAAACGGGGAACGCTATTTCATATTGATTTTTTCCAGCAGTTCGTCGAATCTGATTTCCTGCATGATCCGGGCGTTTTCAAGCCCGCGGGACAGGTCGCGCCGACAGATGGGAGCGTAATCGCAGCGGTCGCACGTGCCGTTTTGGCGCTTGTCGCACAGGGGAGAGGCGGCGATTTCTCCGTCGTAGATGCGTTCGGCCCATTGCTTTGCCATGCTGCCTGCGTGATCGATCAAGGCTTTCATGTCCTCCAGATTCGCAAGCATGGCGGTCTTGGAAAATTCGCCTTTGGCAGTCAGCACTTTGGGCAGGGTCAGGGGAGGCTCTCCGTCGTCCATGCGCCGGAGGATCCCCACGTCTTTGAGCGCGATGCCCCGCAGGCATAAGGCGCGGGCCAGCGCGTCCTCGATTTCCCCGGTTTCCTCTTCGCTGGGCAAAAGCGGGTCTGCCACCCGCATGTAGAACGCTCCGGCGGGCTCCGCCTCCTCCTGGGTAAGGGCGGCGCGAAGATACAGGAGCAGTTGCAGCTGCGCGCCCCAGAAAATCTTTGCGGGGCTGAGCTTTTCGGCGCCGGACTTGTAATCCACCACCCGCAGGAAAACCCCTTCGTCCCCCGCGTAGCGGTCAATGCGGTCGATTTTCCCCCGCACAAACACCTTGGTTCCGTCCTTTAAAGCCAGTTCGATGGGCGGGATGCCCTCCGGGTAGCCGAATTTCACTTCCACCCCTTCCGGGGAGAAAGCGCTCTGCCTGGCGCCTTTGGTGAATGTCCAGGCCACGCGGCGCAGCACGCGCCTGTATTTTTCCCCCAGCGAGCGCATCCGGGAGCTTTCGCCCATGACATTCGCCAGCAGCTCCTGGAAAAGCGGTTCGGCGGCTTTGTCGATCGCCGCGTCGCAGGTCTTTTTGTCGATTTTCGGCCAGCGCGGGATGCTGGGCAGCAGGCGGGTAAAGCCCTCCAGGGCGCTGTGGTAGAAGTTTCCTGCGTCGATGGGCGTGAGGGCCCATTCCTTCCGGGGTTTGGGAGAGAGCCCATGCTCCACGAAATGCTTGTAAGGGCATACGGCAAATGTTTCCAGCCGGCTGACGGACATCACCCGCTCCATGAACAGGGAATGCGCCACCTCCCGCGGAAGGACAGGCGCGTCCCGCGCGGGCAGGAAGGAGTTAAGCAGCGCTTCGGCCTGGCCCTTGGTGTCCGGAGCCGAACTCAGATATTTCCAGGCTTCCAGCCATTTCCCCGTCAGGGGGCCCTCCCGCATCTTCACGCCCAGGGCGTCAAATACCGGCGCGGGGGCCAGGGGCAATTCCGCCGCGATGCGCTGGCTGACGCTTCCTTCCTCCACCAGGCCCGGGAAAATGGCACGGATGTGCGCCAGCCGCTGAAAGGGACGCAGCGCGCCGCCGTCCTGGGTGGCGAGGGAACGGGTCAGATACAGCTTTTCGGAGGGCGCGGAGATGGTTTTCCATACGTCCAGCTGCGCAAGCGCGTCCTGGCCGCTGTCGTCAATGGACAGATAGGCGTGCAGCGCGTCCTGGGCCTCTTCCTGCTCCTGGGCGGTCAGCAGGCCCTGTTCCCGGCCGGATAGCAGGCCGTCGGTCATATTCATGAGGAACAGGGCTTTGGGGCGGCTCAGCGGCAGATTGCCGATGGTGCCGCAGATCACCGCGCCGGCAGTGGGCGGCAGGGAGGAAAGCTCGCAGGCGTCCAGGCCCGCTTCCAGCCAGGAAGCCAGCTGCCGCGGGGATACGCGCACAGCGCCCAGCAGCGCGTGGGCCTGGGACAAAAGCTGCATGGCCGCTTCCCACAGCTGGTGCAGGCGCATCGCTTCGGCGGGCATATCCCGCGCCATCAGTTCTTCCTGGCTTTCCAGCAAGCGGCCATATACTCCGCAGGCATCCAGATAATCGTACACGGCGCGCAAAGCCTGGCCGGAATCCTGCGCTTCCTTCATGGATTCCCGGAGCGCGTGCAGCGGCGTGATCAGGCTGACCCGGGCGTTTTCCAGCGCGGCGCATTGCTCCGCTGTCCCGCGATTGAAGGGATTCAGCCACAGCTTTCCCCGAATGCCGTAAGATTCGATATAGTTTTCCAGCTGCCACGCTTCCGCTTCGGAGATCGGCGCGTAATCGGACTTGATGACGGACAGCATTTCCTCCGCGGAATAGCCGTCCGCCGCCGCCCGCAGGGAGGACAGCAGGAAACGGGACGCGCCGTGCCTGACCGCGGCCATTTTGCGGGAAACATAGCAGGGGATGCGATAGGAGGTCAGCACCGTTTCCAGCACGCCCGCGAACGATGCGTCGCCCATCACCGCGGTCATGTCGCCAAAGGCCATGCCGCGCTCGTGCAGCAGGACCATTTCCTGCGCCGCGAAATGCGCCTCAAAGTACGGATTTGGCGCGGCGTAAAGCCGGACGGCGGCGGGGATGCCCTGATAAGGCGCGGGAGCGGATTGCAGATACTGCAGGGAAAGATGTGTCAATTCCCGGGCGCGGCCCGCTTCCCAAAAAGGCAGCGAAACCGACTCAAAAGGCAGCTTCATTTCCTCCGCCGCTTTCCACAGGCGGGTGACGCTCTGCCGCACGGGAGAAAACATGTCCTCCTGCCCCATGATGACCAGCGCTTCCGCCTGCCCGGTGATTTGCGCGGCGCATGTCAGCAGCCGGATCATCTGCCCGGTCAGGGAATCGAAGCCGTATACCGCCACCCGCGCGCCCGTCATGACGCCGCTGTCCGCAAGGCGCGCCAGCATACAGTCCACCACGTCTTCGCCGTCCACAAACTGCCCGGAGAGCTGCTGGCTGTAAACGCTGTAGAGCAAAGAAAGATCCATGAATTTATCCTTGCTTGCGCCCTCCGGGAGGGACTCCGTGTGCGCGGATAATGCTTCCGGCGAAATCCCCGCCTGCTTGCATTCGGCGATCAGCGTGCCCAAGCGCTCGATAAAGCCCTGCTTTTCCGTCGCGCTTTCGTAATAGCGCAGCTGTTTTTTGCACAGCAGCAGCGTTCTGGCCAATGCGAACTGCTTTCCCCGCTGGTCGATGCGCACCCGGCCGTCCGCCCCGGTCAGGGAGAACACGCGCTCGGTCAGCCTGGAAGGGGAGAGGACTTCCAGGTCAAAAAAGCCCTTGGCATGGAGTCCGTCCATCAGCTCGCGCTCTGTTTGCAGGGTATACTGCTCCGGCACGATCACGATCATTTTTCCCCCGGAGGAAGCCATGCCGATCAAATACCGCCGCAGGGCTTCCTGATTTCCTCCAACCGCTTTGAGCATGGCGCCCTCCTCAGTTCATCGCAATGTCGTCTATGATCCTGGCAAATGCCGCCTGCGCGCTGTTTTTCAGGCTTTCCCATTCTTCCTCATAGCCGGGAGAACGGATCCACTTGAGGCATTGGCTGGTTTCCTCCAGCATCTGCACGTCCGCGCCCAGGGCCATGCCCGGAATCAGCGTGTCTCCGTGCTGGCGGGTGCCCAGGAAATCGCCGGGCCCGCGCAGCTCCAGGTCCTTCTGGGCGATCTTGAAGCCGTCGTTGGTTTCACACAGGGTCCTGAGCCGCTCGTTGGGCGCGGCCATCAGGAAGCACCAGCTTTCTTCCGCGCCGCGCCCCACGCGCCCCCGCAGCTGGTGAAGCTGGCTCAGGCCGAAGCGGTCGGCGTTCTCGATCACCATCACGGTGGCGGAGGGCACGTTCACGCCGACCTCGATCACGGTGGTGGAAACCAGCACGTCCAATTCGCCTGCGGAGAAGCGCCGGATGGTTTCGTCTTTTTCGCCGGATTCCTGTTCGCCGTAGGTCAGGCCCACACGCAGGTCGCTGAGCGGCCCGCTGCACAGCTCCGCATAGGTCTCCTGCGCGCTGCGGGCGTCGATCATTTCGCTTTCCTCCACCAGCGGGCATACGATATAGGTCTGTCTGCCCCGGGCCGCCTCCTGCCGGATGAAGGCATACAGCCCGTCCCGCTTGTCCTCCGGCACCATGCGCGTTTTGACCGGGGTGCGTCCGGGGGGCAGCTCGTCCACAATGGACAGATCCAAGTCCCCGTACAGCACCAAGGCCAGGGTGCGGGGGATGGGCGTGGCGGAAAGCACCAGCTCGTTGGGCGCTTCCTCCGCCGAATCGGCCTTTTTGCTGAGCAGCCTGCGCTGCCGCACACCGAACCGGTGCTGCTCATCGGTCACGACCAGGCCAAGATGCCTGTATTCCACTCCTTCGGAAATCAGCGCGTGGGTACCGATCACCGCCATCCATTCGCCGGAGGCGGTCTTCTTCAGCGCTTCCCG
The DNA here is from genome assembly GCA_017550745.1 of Clostridia bacterium. GTDB lineage: Bacteria > Bacillota > Clostridia > Christensenellales > Aristaeellaceae > RUG563. The sequence continues at coordinate 27,457 of JAFZOG010000140.1, forward strand.
GCGTTCCGCCGCTTTCATGCCGCCCACCAGCAGCCCGCAGCCGATCCCCAGCGGTTCCAGCATCGCTTTGGCGCTTTCCAGGTGCTGCCTGGCCAGGATTTCCGTGGGCGCCATGAATGCGGACTGGAAGCCTGCCTGCGCTGTCAGCGCGATGGCGCCAAAGGCCAGGGCCGTTTTGCCGCAGCCTACGTCGCCCTGCACCATCCTGCCCATGGCCCGGGAGGATTTCAGGTCGCCCGCGATTTCATTCAGAACCCGCTTTTGGGCGTCGGTGGGCGGGAAAGGAAGGGACGCCCAATAAGCGCCGCAGGCGTTTTCCGGCACGTCGATCCGGATGCCCTTTGCCCGCTCGCCCCGGAGAGAAGCGGCGGCGGCCTGGTACAGCAGCATGCTTTCAAAGGAAATGCGGCGCAGGGCAATGGCCAGGTGATCCCGCGTTTCGGGAAAATGCGCCTGCCGCAGCGCAAAGTTCCGTTCACAAAGGTGGTATTTGATCCGCAGGATCTCCGGCAGCGTTTCCGGGCAGCAATCCTCAAGCTGCGTCAGCGCCTGGCGGATGATCTCGCGCATGGTTTTCGGCGGTATCCCGGACAGCGTGCGGTAGACGGGCAGAATGCCCCGCTCTTTCACGATGGACGGGCTGGCCATCCGGATGCGTCCCTGCCTGTCCCTGTCGATGCGCCCATACAATGTCAGCAGGTCTTCCGGATGGATGCTGGTTTGCAGCCAGGGCTGGTTGTACCACACCACCGAGAGTCCCCCTGTTTCGTCGCAGAGGCGCATCGTGACCGTTGTCAGCCCGTGAAACCGGTTCAGGCGCGGAGGGGCCTTGGGAAAACCTGACACGCAGGCTTCCGTGCCGGGCGCGACTTCCTTTAAAGGCGTCGTGACCGACGTATCCTGATACTTTACCGGCAGGGCCAGCAGCAGGTCAGACAGGGTAGATATGCCCGCCTGATTCAGCGTTTCGAGCCTGGCCTTGCCCAACCCCTTCAATTCTTTCAAGTCCATCATCAGCGATCCAGCCCGTTCTTTCCTTGTATAATCCGGCATATTACGGACAGCTGTATGATACCATAACAGCGTATCAAAAATCAATCTTGGCCAGGGTATATTAAATTGAAAAAATTATTCCGTCCCTTGATTTTCAGGTGGACAAATCTCTGCTTTGTGTGATATGATATAGGTGTAAGTTCATAATCGGATTCAGGCATAACGCATAAACTGCTGTTGTCAGAAAAGTTAAGGAGGAGAAAAAAATGACCATTACCACAAAAATCGACGGAACCACCCTGAATATTGCCCTGGAAGGCCGGCTGGATACCATGACCTCTCCTGAGCTGGAGGCGGAGCTGAACAAATCTTTGAGCGGCATGGAAAGCCTGGTCTTTGATTTCAGCAAGCTGGACTACATTTCTTCCGCCGGACTGCGGGTGCTTTTGTCTGCCCATAAAGCCATGAGCGTCAAGCAGGGCATGAAGGTGACGAACGTCAACGAGATCGTTAAGGAAGTGTTTGAAGTCACGGGATTTTCGGACATCCTGACCATCGAATAAGGGGAAGCGCGATGAAAACAGACGTGATTATGATTTCCAGCCAGGGCAGCCAGATGGAAGCGGCACTGGACCAGGCGGAAAAGGTAGCCGTCTATAAAGGGCTGTCCATGAAGAATGCCCTGCACCTGCGCCTTCTGACGGAAGAAATGATGGGCATGATGCGTTCCATTACCGGCAAAACGGATGGACAATTCTGGATCGAAGATAAGCAGGACACTTATGAACTGCATCTGAAAGTAACTGCCAACGTCAGCGCGGATATGCAAAAACAGCTTCTGGCCGCCTCCCACTCGGGGAAGAATGAAGCGAAGCTCGGCCTGATGGACCGTATTCGCGGCTTCTTCTATGCAGGGGCTGACTCGGATGTTTACGGGCTGTCCTCGCCGCTGATGCTGTCGGAGATGTATGAAGGCTCCTCCACGCCTACGCTGGATTGGGAATGGTCCATGTCCGTGTACCAGGAAGCCCTTTCCTACCGCGTGAAACAGGATGACGCCAAGGCGAAGGATGCATGGGATGAACTGGAAAAATCCGTGGTGGCCCATGTGGCGGATGACGTGAAAGTGGCCATCAGGGGAAAAGACGTCGAAATGACGATCATCAAGCGGATGGCCGCTTAATGCCTATGGGCCTGGTTCCGGGCTTTACGTGAAGAAGCGAAACATACTAAACGCGCCAGGCTGTCAAACGATGCTTTTGACAGCCTGGCGCGTTTTTGCAGGGTGATTATTCCAAAATACCGGACGGTACGATCGACACATATTTTTTGGCGATGAAGCCGGTATAGCCCTCTTCCGGATCGTGTACCTGGTACCAGTTGATTGTTTCCAGCAGTACGGTCAGCTGTTTGTTTGCGGGATAGGACAGGATCGCGCGGGCTTTATTGCTCGGCCCCCAGCGCAGATTCACCCTGCCGCTGGAACGGGAAGGACGAACAAGCACGGTGAAGGGTTCATCCACCGCTTTCGCGTTTTTCAGTTCATTGTTCATCTCATCCATCGACTGATCCGCGGTTTCCCGTGGAGCCGCGGTGGGCAGCGGCACATCGGCTTCTTTGCTGCGGTAATAGCCGTCCTTGTCATAGGAGAGATAACGGCAGGATACGTAAGCGATGATGGTACGGCCGGTGTCGGTTTGGTAATTGATTTTGGCCCACCCGTCCGAGCCGATGGAAATCACATCCACCGCTGTACGGTTCGGTATGCTGCCCAGCAGCGTATCAGCGCTGATTTCCGGCTTGTTCCGAACGTTCAGCGGGTCGCCGTCCCTGGTGCTGATATACATGGTTTCGGCAAAGGCGGAAGAAACGCTTATGAAAGCGAGGATAAATACGCATAGAAGGAGAGATTGGAAACGCTTTTTCATCGTGTTTCCCCCTTTCGCTGGCTGGATCCGTATTATACCAGATAACACGCGGCGGGCACAAGCTGTTTTTCAATCGAATCCGCGATTGACGGACGGAAGGATTCGGAGTATAATGTGCCTTGTGGCAAAGGCGGCTGAATGGCCGCAGGCCCGCAAGGGCATGAGGAAAGTCCGGGCACCGCAGGGCAGGATGCCTGCTAACGGCAGGTGGAGGCGACTCCAAGGCAAGTGCAACAGAGAGATACCGCCGGGGGAGACCCCGGTAAGGGTGGAAAGGTGCGGTAAGAGCGCACCGGCGGCCTGGCGACTGTGCCGTCATGTAAACCCCATCCGGTGCAAGATGAAGGGAGCGCATAGGGCTGCCCGCCCTGTTTCCGTAGTATCGCTTGAGCGCGTTGGCGACTTCGCGTCTGGATAGATGGCCATTTTCAACAGAACCCGGCTTACAGGCCGCGCTTTGCCACAAACGGAATAAAGAAGGCGCAGATCGGGAAAAACCGATCCGCGCTTTTTTACCTTGCCGTTTTATAATTTCCGTTATAGACCCGGTACACGGCTACCACCAGCCCCAGAATGGTCACTGCCCGGGCGTAGATGGGCCGCATACGGGGATTCTCCGGCTGCAGCCTGATCCTGTCCGGCTCCTTGAAGTATCGCTTGCAGGTGGCGTCGTCATCGATCATGGCGATGACGATTTCGCCGTTCTTGGCGGTCTGCTGCTTCTTTACCACCACGAAATCGCCGTTCATGATCCCGGCGTTGATCATGCTGTCGCCGCGGATTTCCAGGATGAAATGATCTCCCGGGCCCACCATGGCGTCAGGAAGCTGCATGTAACCCTCCGCGTCCTCTTCCGCCAAAATCGGAACGCCCGCCGCGACGCGCCCCAGCACCGGCACTTTTTTGATCTGCGGCTTATCCTCGCGCTTTACGTCGATGGTGCGGGGCTTCATGGCCTTGCGGTGAAGCAGCCCCTTCTTTTCCAGCCGGTTCAGGTGCCCGTGCACCGTAGAGGTGGACTTCAAATCCACCGCCTCGCCGATTTCACGCACGGAAGGCGGAAAGCCGTTCTTTTCAATATAATCCTCGATGTACGCAAGAATACGCTGCTGCGTGTCGCCGTTGGGACGCCTGGGCATGAAAACGCACCGTCCGTTCTGTCAAAATCTGTTTACTTTTCTCTACGCCTGTGAAAATCAGCGCGGGGATCGGGAACAATTTTATTATATCATGCAAACGTGTGTTTGGCAAGTGGATAAAACACCGGAAAGACAAAAAACTGTTTTGCCCGCCGATGTTTCTGCATGTCGTGAAATGTGGTAAAATTCCCGAATTTTCGATTGACAAACAGAAAGAATGTACGATATAATTGTCAAAATATTTTTTGAGAGGGGTTGGGAGAAGATGCTTCAAAAGGTCGTAAGGGAAGGATTGACGTTTGACGATGTGCTGCTGGTGCCCCGCCGCAGTGAAGTTTTGCCCAAGGACGTTTCTTTGGCGGTACAGCTCACGAGCAAAATCAAGCTGAATATCCCCGTACTCTCCGCCGCCATGGACACCGTGACGGATTCCCGCCTGGCCATCGCCATCGCCCGGGAGGGCGGCCTGGGCGTGATCCATAAGAACATGTCCATTGAGGAACAGGCCGGCCAGGTGGACAAGGTGAAGCGCAGCGAGCACGGCGTGATCACCGATCCCTTCTACCTCTCTCCCGATCATCTGATTTCCGACGCAAAAGCGCTCATGTCCCGCTACCGGATCAGCGGCGTTCCCATTACCGAGGGCACCAAGCTGGTGGGTATCCTGACCAACCGCGACCTGCGGTTTGAAAAAGACGACAGCCGCCGTATCGGCGAAGTGATGACCAGCAAGAACCTGATCACCGCCAATGTGGGCACCACCCTGGATAACGCGGAAGCGACCCTGGCCGAGCACCGCATCGAAAAGCTGCCCCTGGTGGATTCGGAAGGCAACCTGCGGGGCCTGATCACCATCAAAGATATTGAGAAAGCCACCAAGTATCCCAACAGCGCCAAGGATGAAAACGGCCGCCTGCTCTGCGCCGCCGCCGTGGGGGTGAGCCACGATGTGATGGAGCGCATCGAAGCGCTGGTGAACGCCAAGGTGGACGTGATCTCCATCGATACCGCCCACGGGCACAGCATGGGCGTGCTGAAAACCATTGAAAAGATCCGCGCCAAATATCCGAGCATTCAGCTGTTTGCCGGCAACGTAGCCACCGCCGCCGCTACGCATGACCTGATCGCTGCGGGCGTGGACTGTGTAAAGGTGGGCATCGGCCCCGGTTCCATCTGCACCACCCGCGTGGTAGCCGGCATCGGCGTGCCCCAGATCACCGCTGTGGCCGACTGCGCGGAGGAAGCGGATAAGCACGGCATCTCCGTCATTTCTGACGGCGGGATCAAGTATTCCGGCGATATCGCCAAGGCCATCGCCGCAGGCGCAAGGGCCGTCATGCTGGGCAGCCTGTTCGCAGGTACGGAGGAAGCCCCCGGCGAAATGGAAATCTATCAGGGCCGTTCCTTTAAGACGTATCGCGGAATGGGTTCCCTGGCCGCCATGGCCAACGGCAGCAAGGACCGCTATTTCCAGGAGGATGCCAAGAAACTGGTGCCGGAAGGCGTGGAAGGCCGCGTTCCCTTCAAGGGCCCCTTGAGCGACACCATTTTCCAGCTGATGGGCGGCCTGCGTTCTTCCATGGGTTATTGCGGAACGCCTACCATCGAAGATATGCGCCGGGACGCCGAATTCATCCGCATCACCGGCGCGGGCCTGACAGAGAGCCATCCCCACGATATTTACATCACCAAGGAAGCGCCGAACTATTCTCGGATGGATCGGTAACAGCCGGACAGAAAAAAACAGGAGAAACTGCTCTCCTGTTTTTTTGTTTCGCCGCAGCATCGCGCGCTTGGTGAAGCAATTCCAGATCATCACCACCAGGGTGGAGACCGCATGATTCCCGTGTTATATCCTTACCGAATGATCAATCGGCGTTTCTCTCCCTGAGTTTGCCGCCGATTTCAAAGTGCATTTTTTCCTCATGATACCCCGCCACGCGGAAATGGCTGCCGTTGACCGTGGTATGCAGGGTGATCGTCTGGTCGGGGAGAACCTCCGCGTCAAAGTTGACCAGGATCGTTTCCAGGCAATACTTCCGCATCGCCTCTATGCCCAGCGCGTCGCAGGCCCAGTCGGCGTAACGGGTGTTGTTGACGTGCATGTTCACATCCAGGTCAAAATAGGCCGGCCTTCGGCGCAGCACGTTTTCCTCGCCGTTCACCAGATCCACCGTGGCAGGCAGGCCCATCGGCAAAGGAAGGTCTGCGTTTTCCGGCAGCAGGCGCGCCACGTCGCCGGGGGGCAGCATGCGCCGGTCGTTGATGTTCATCAGCACCCAGAGCGTGGCGGCATAGCCCAGGGCTTCACCCTGTTCATCCCGGAAAAAATAGTACCGGGGAAAGAACCAGCGCCGGGTCGCTGTCGGAAAGGTTTCGGCGGTGATCCGGTCATTGATTTTCGGATAGCGGTCCATGTGGATTTCACTGCGGCTGAGCACCCAAACCATGTCCTGCTGGATCAGCGCGCTGCGTCCGCAGCCCAGCAGCTCGGAATGGGCTCCGGCGATCTCCTGCATGGTCTGCATGACGGCGCTGGGACGCCAGGAGCCCATAAAATCGCAGTCGCAGCTGCGAAGCAGAAATTCTTCCTGATATGTTTTATACATCAGCTTACTCCCTTTCAGTATAGAAATACACCCCTGCGGGAAGCTCCCCAGCCGCTTCCTCCGAAAGCATTTGCAGCGCCTGCCGCAGGTCCACGTCCTCAAAAAGCGCGGGATGGGCGGTTTTAGCGATCATCAGCATGGCGGCTGTCCGCAGGTGCGGCGCTTCCAGCAATTCTTCGGAAAGCAGCAGCACCCGGCGGTTTTTCACCGCGTCGATACCGGCCCAGCCTTCCCTTGAAATCAGGCGCTGATAAACCGCTTTCGCGGCACGGTCTGCGCTGACGCCGCGTCCCAGCACGCCGCTGCTTACGGCCTTTACGATCACCTGGGGATTCTTCCGCGCCACCCAGCCGTCGTCCACCCACAGGTTTTCCGGCAGCAGCCGCGCGGATGCGTCATACGCGCCTGCTTCCAAAATCAGCGCGTGTTCAGGCGAGCTTTTGTGGATGGTCACGTGATCCTGCGCTGTTTCCCAATATACGGTGGCGCGCTGGCATTCGTAAAGCGATCCCATCCTGTCCCGGATCAGCACGCTGAAGTACGTCAAGGCAGATTCCGCTGCTTCCGCGTCCTCTGAAACGCCCATCTGTTCCGCCTCATCGGCGGCGACCGTCTGGGTGGCGGTTTCCTCTGCCTGGCTGTTCAGGCGGGATGCGGCGCTCTCGGCTTCATCTGAAGCTGCCGACGCTGCGTTTCCATCTCCTTCGCGTTGGAGCAGATGCTCCGTTCCCGCGGCGATTTCGGCAGGGGCGTTTTCATCATATTCTTTTCGGGACGCTTCCGGATTTTCCTTCGTGCGGTCCCGATTATTTTCATTTTCCGAAAGATTTGTATCATCATTGTTTTCCATAAGGCCGTCCTGCCGCGCTGAACCAGAAAAGCCGCTCTCCTGTGTTTCGCCTGCCTGGCCGGGGGAGGGGGCAGGGATCTGCCCGCTTTCGTTTATCCGCGTACGGCAGCCGGACAGCAGAAAGGCTAAAGAAAGCAGAAGCAGAAGGCCGCGTTTCATTTTCATATCCATAGGCACTCCTTGTATTTGAGACGCAGCCTTTGTTTCCAATCAGCTTTCGCCTGAAACACCCGCTCGGTTTCGCTGAGGAAATCAAGCGCCTGCCGCCGTGCGTCCTCCCGCAGGGAATGGCCGCTGTATAGCGCTTCTTCAAAGAGCTTCGCGCAAGCGAAAAACCGGTCCGCATAGCCCTTGTCCATCTGTATGGAGAGATGCTCCGTCCATGCGCGGTAAGGCAGATTGCCCGCGTCTTTGCCCATCGATTCAAGCCACCTGACTGCCTGCTGAAAAACCGCGCAGACAGCCTCGTTGACAGAATCGGACTGAAATGCTTTTCGCGCGTCCAGGCTCTTTTTTCGCCGGACGTTAAGCAGCAGAAACGGCAGGAAGGGAAGGGCCACCACCGCGACAGTCAGCAGGAGAAGCAGGGCGATTTTCATATAATTGACCCAATCGGGCATGGAAACCTGTTTCTCTGTGGCGGTCACCAGCCGGTATTCCTTTTCTGTCCGCGCTTTCTGATCTCCTTCCGCCAGGGAGAGCGAATGCGCGCGGCGGGTTTCGTTTTCCCCAAAGGGCTGCTCAAGCGCTGATTCCGTGACCTGCTGCGCCATCCGGCTGAGCCAGTCCCGCGCTTTTTCGGATGCCTCCTCCGTCGCGCCGTCAACGCCGGGCAGGAACAGATGCACGGCAAGAGAAATCACCGCAATAAACGACAGAATCAGAATATACGTTCGCTGCGTACAGGGACGTTTCAGCATCCAGAGGAGAAAGAGCGCAAACAGGAGGATGTTGACCCATGCGGGAAACGAAAGCCCAAAGTATGCCTGGAAAGCCGCGCATCCGCAGAGCATGCACAGCGCCAAAAAGCGGCTGCCGGAAACGACGAGGGCCGCCAGCGCTATGGCTGCGATAAAAAGAAGCGCGAGAACAGCTGGCGTTACGGACTGATCTGCCGGAACGGAAAAAAATGCATATGCGTAAGCGTTCACCGCTTCGCTGGCTGCAAACAAACGGTTCGCCAATGCCTTCGCCCCTTGATGAACGGGAGGGAGAAGGAAAAGCAGGAGCAAAACAGGAATGCTCACCGCACAACCGATGAGAAGGATCTTTTTCCTATGCCGTTTTTGTGCGGCATCGGGTTCCGCCAGGGCCATTCTTTTCCTTGCCTCTTCCACTGCCTTTCCGCTTCCCGCCTCCCGAAGCAGCAGCTTTTCCCGCTTGGCGGACAGCTTCCAATGGATCCGGCTGATGGGGTCGCCGGGCTGGTAATCCCGAATGCCGCCCGGGTCGTCCTCCTCCCGAAACGAAAAAAAGCGGACATTCTGCGTTTCCGCCCGGAGGCTTTTTCCCTTTTCGTCAGACGAAAACAAAGCTCCGCTGACGAAAGGAATCAGCGGGAGCAGGAATGAGCACAGCGCCACGGTTCTGGTGCCCGTGTTGTTTTCAAAAAAGTACAGGCAGGCAGCCAATGCGAGCCAGACGCAATAATAGAGTTTGGTCATTTTTTCAGCATCCCGATCAATCGGCTGTGACGGTCGGGGGTTTCCACGGTTTTCAGCAGGCTGCTCAGCACGTCCTCCACCGTTTTCTCTCCCGCTGTTTCCCTGAGGAGCACCCGGTGGGCGCAAACGTCCATAAATACCGCCTGCACGTCGGAGCCGGTCACGTAATCCCGTCCCGCCAGATAGGCATGGGCCTTCGCCATCCTGTCCAGGAACAGCGCGCCGCGGGGGCTGATGCCGATTTCGATGAACTCGTGCCGGCGGGAAGCCAGGGTAAGCCTGGTGATGTAATCCAGAATGGCGTCCTTTGCGGTAACTGACCGAACCTCCCGCTGCATGGAAAGCAGCGTTTCCCTGCTGAGCGCACATTCCACAAGCGCCATGGGATTTTGGCCCTGCCGGTCTCTGAGCATGGCCATCTGCGCTTCGTAATCCGGATAACCCAGGGACAGGCGCACCAGGAACCGGTCCATCTGGGCGTAGGGGAGAGGCTGGGTGCCGGCCGCGCCGACGCTGTTCTGGGTAGCGATCACCAGGAAGGGCATTTGCAAGGGGTAGGTGCTGCCGTCCACCGTGACCTGGCGCTCCTCCATGGCCTCCAGCAGTGCGGACTGCGTTTTGCTGGAGGCCCGGTTGATTTCGTCCCCCAGGAGGAGGTTCGCTTGATTCAGCGCGCCGGGACGATAAATGAACCCGCCGCTTTCCCTGTCCGGCATGGAGAAGCCCACCAGATCGGAGGGCAGCACGTCCGGCGTGAACTGAACGCGCTGGCAGGACAGCCCCAAGGCGCGGCTCAATGCCATGGCCAGCGTGGTTTTGCCGACGCCTGGCACGTCATCCAGCAGCACATGGCCATCCGCCAGCAGCGCCAGCAGGATTTTTTCGATCACTGCCCGCTTGCCGGCGATCACTTTTTCGGTTTCAGCGATGACCTTTTCAAGTTCCGGACGCACAGAATCCTCCATCCAGCAGAAAGCACGGTTATTTTATGATGATTCGTCCCTGGGCTTCGGCATAAGCGCCGCCGATCACATTGCTCAGTTCCCCGGCAATGTACAGCCATACCGCGTCCCGCACCACGGCGGTGGTGATGGTGCTCTTTTCATTGGCGGCGGCGGCTTCCTTGAACATGTAGGAGGAATCCATGCCGTTGAAGTTGGCGTTGCTGGTAATGACGGCATAGGTGGCTTCCGGGTCGAAGGGCTGGCCGTTCACGTCCTCGACGGTCACGCGGCCCAGGGAAGCGGCCTTGAACCAGTGGTCGCCGTAGGCTTCGCCCTTGTCATATTCCTTGGCGGTATCCACCGTGTACCGAAGGCCGGACACCTGCATGAAGGAGGCGCAGGCGGCGGTATCCTCGGTGCAGGGCAGCGCCTGGGATGCGGCTTCCAGGGCTTCCAGCAGCTGGGCGCCGGTCATGTAAACCACAGCCACCTTATTCGGATAGGGCAGCACTTCGGCCAGCTGTTCAGCGCCGAACTTGCCCGCAGGAACATCCGCCCGCAGGTTACCGCCGTTCCAGAGCGCCACGATGTGATCCGCGTCCGCGTCGATTTGCGTGTTTCCGGCGGTCACGTCGTCTTCTTCAAAGTATGCGTTGATGGCGCCGGACACCGCGAACCAGCGCAGCGCATCCGTCCACAGGTCGCCCAGATTGGTTTCGCCTTTGCGGGCGGCGTTGTCAGCGCCGTACAGGACGGCTTCGGCATACGCTTCCAACGAATCGTCCAGCTCGATCACGTTGCCGTGAGCGTCGGTGAAGGTGGCGGCGAAAGCGTTCGCGGCAGGGCCGCAGCACAGGCACAGAACCAGCGCAAGCACAAGCAGTTTTTCAATCGTTTTCATGTCTTTCCTCCATTTTTACATCGTGAAATGAAAAAGACGCCCAAAGCCATCTTTGGATAGCCTGCGGCATCTTATGACACCGGCCCTTTGAGGCGCCTTCTATCGGAACGGCCCGCTTTGGCAAGCCTGCGTACAGCTTGTGCTGACAGCATGTATGCTAACACGAAAAGATATATTTGTCAATGCGTTTCCAGCCGTTTCAACCACACCATCAGCACGGCGATGTCCGCGGGGTTCACGCCGGGGATGCGGCTGGCCTGGCCCAGGGACACGGGCTGCTGGGATTGCAGCTTTTCCCGCGCTTCCAGGCGCAGGGCGTCGATTTTCATGTAATCCGTATCCGCGGGTATTTTCGCTTCCTCCATGGCCCGGGCCTGCCTGATCTGGGCCATTTCCTTTTGCAGATAGCCCTCGTATTTGATCTGGATCTCCGCCTGCTCCCGCGCGCCTTCGCAGTAGTCCCAGCCTTCTGGCAAGGTGAGCTTTGCTTCCGGGTGGCGCAGCTCTTTTGCTTTCCCGGTGCCGGACAGGCGCTGGATCAGTTCTTCGGTTTCTTTCTGTTTCCGTTCCGCGCGGCGCAGGCGCTCATCGGAAACCAGGCCGAAGTCCCGCGCCCGGAAGGTCAGCCTAAGATCGGCGTTGTCCTGCCGCAGAAATAAGCGGTGCTCGGCCCGGCTGGTCATCATGCGGTAGGGCTCGTCCGTGCCCTTGGTGGTCAGGTCGTCGGCCATCACGCCGATGTACGCCTGGTCCCGGGTGAGCAGGAAGGGTTCCTTCCCCTGGCAGTACAGCCCCGCGTTGATGGCGGCGTAGATCCCCTGGGCGGCGGCTTCCTCATAGCCGGAGGTGCCGTTGATCTGTCCCGCCAGGTAAAGGCCGGGAATGTGCCGGGCACCCAGATGCGGCGTCAGGGCCAGCGGGTCGATGCAGTCGTATTCGATGGCGTAGGCCAGGCGGGTCAAAACGCAGCGCTCCAGCCCCGGGATGGTGCGGTACATGGCCCACTGCACATCCTCCGGCATGGAAGAACTCATGCCCTGAACGTACCATTCGGGGTAGCCGTCCCCCTCCGGCTCCAGAAAAATCTGGTGCCTGTCCTTGTCGGCGAAGCGCACGATCTTGGTTTCGATAGAGGGGCAGTAGCGCGCGCCGGTGCCGTTGATCTGGCCCGTGAACATGGGGGCGCGGTGAAGGTTCTGCCGGATGATCTCGTGGGTGCGCTCGTTGGTCCAAGTCAGGTAGCAGTTGATTTTGTTGGCGGGCGGGGTGTCCGTGAGAAAGGAGAAGGGCGTTACGGGTTCATCGCCGGGCTGCACGTCCATTTTGTCAAAGTCGATGCTGTTTTCCGCCACTCGGGCCGGGGTGCCGGTTTTAAAACGGCGGATGGAGAACCCCAGGTCTGCCAGGGATTTGCTCAGATAATTGGCGGGCATCAGCCCCTGGGGCCCCGCGTCCCACTCCGCTTCGCCGATGATGATGCGGCTTTTGAGATAAACGCCCGTGCATATCACCGCTGCCCGGCAGGGGATCACGTCGCCCGTCAGGGTTTTGACCCCGGACACTTTCCCGTTCTGCGTCAGGATCTCGGCGGCTTCCCCTTGCCGCAGGGTCAGATGCTCCTGGCTGAACAAGGTTTTCAGCATCCGCAAATGGTAAGCCCGCTTATCCGCCTGGATGCGCAGGGAATGCACCGCCGGGCCCTTGCCCCGGTTCAGCATCCGGCTTTGCAGGGTAATATCGTCCGCCGCCAGCCCCATTTCCCCGCCCAGCGCGTCCACCTCCCGCACCAGGTGCCCCTTGCCCGTGCCCCCGATGGAGGGATTGCAGGGCATCAGCGCCACGGATTCCAGGTTCAGCGTCAATAAGAGCGTATCCAGCCCCATCCGGGCGCCGCACAGCGCTGCTTCGCATCCCGCGTGGCCCGCGCCGATGACAACAATGTCTGCCAAAAGATTGTTCCTCCAGTTGTATCTTGTCTGAAATCAATTGTACACTGCCCGCGCCCCGCCCACATATGGCAGCCGGGAATAAGCGCACACCAGATTCGCCTGACCGATCTTCCGTACTTCGCCCCGATAAGGCACAGCTACCGGGCGCAGGTGCATCCCGATCAGGGTGTCGCCGATGTCCAGCCCGGCATCAGCCTGGACGCGCATCACCAGGCAGGGCTCCTCCATCAGCTTCCACGCCGCCGCGGGCACGCTGCCGCCCGCTTTGGGCTGGGGGATGGCGCTGACCCGGATGTACCGGTTTTCCTCTGCGGCGAACAGGGGCATGACCAGCGAACGGTTCAGATGCTCGCAGCACTGGAAAATGGGGACGAACCGCTGTCCACGGCAAACGTCCAATACGGCTTCCGCCACCCATTCCCCGATCTCGGGAGCGCTGGCTTTGCCGATCTGCCCGCCTGCGATTTCACTGGTGGAGCACCCAATGACGATCTGCGCCCCGGGCTGCAGGCCGCCTGCTTTGGCTAAATCAAGAATCGCTTTTGTTATCTGATCGCAGATGCTTTGTTTGTCCGTCATTCTTGTTTCCTCCTGAAAGCGTACATCCCGATGGCGGCCGCAATGGCCAGGTTCAGGGAATCCACCTCGCCGCTGCTGGGGATGCGTACGGGCCGGCCTATTTGCTGAAACTCTGCCGGCAGGCCTGCGCCCTCGTTGCCGAAGATCAGGGCGCAGGGATGCGATGCCTTTGCCGCCGCGTCGTCCATCTGCACAGCGCCGTCCAGCATGAAGGGATACGCCGCGTGATCAGGATAGCTCTGCCGATATATGGAAAAATCCCCGTACTCCGTCACCCGCAGGGAAAAGATGGCCCCCATGCTGGCCCGGACCACCTTGGGGTCGTATACGTCGGCGGCAGGCCGGATGATGGCGATGTCATGATAACCGAACCCCAAAGCGGTTCTCAGGATCGTGCCAAGATTGCCCTGATCGGAAATGCGGTGAAGCACCACATGGTCGCCCGAAGCGTCGGGCAGCCGGGGCTGCTTTTCAAACACCGCCGCGGCAAAGCAGTTGTCCTTCCCGGAAATGCGGGCCAGCGCCTTGTCCGCGATTTCGATGCGGATGCGCTTTTCCTCCGCAAGGGAGGTCAGCTTTTTCATGCCCCCGCTGTCCTGGCCTTTGGATGAAATCAGCAGGCGGCGGACGATTTGGGGCCGCTTGGTCATGCATTCCAGGGAAGGAAACAGCCCCGGCGCGTAAGAATAATCCAGTTCCCGGCGGTACGCTTCCAATGAGGGCATGTCAGAGCACCCTTTCAATACGCTATTTCAGGAATATCCTGATGAGGTTCAGCTTCTTGTTATCGTACGGCGGATACCGCATCGACAGATCCAGCCAGTTTCTTTTCACCACCACAGACTTTTCGTGGGTGAAGGTATCGAAGGAATACTTGCCGTGGTAATGCCCCATCCCGCTCTGGCCTACGCCGCCGAAGGGCAGGCGGCTGCTGGCGAGATGAATGACGGTATCGTTCACGCATCCGCCGCCGAAGGGGATGGACTGGAGGATCTTTTCCTTGTTTCTGCCGCTCCGGGTGAACAGGTACAGCGCCAGCGGTTTTTCACGGCTGTTGATTTTCGGAATGATTTCGTCGATTTCCTTGAAGGTCATCACCGGCAGCACCGGGCCGAAGATTTCCTCCTGCATGATGGGGGATTCCCAGGTGATATCCGTCAGGATGGTGGGCGCGATGCGCTGCCCGTCGCCGGTGCCGCCGCAGTACACGTTTTCCCCCGCCATCAGGGACATCACCCGGCTGTAGTGCTTTTCATTGATCATTTTGGGCCATTGCAGGCCGTCCAGCGCGCTGCCGTAAAACTGTTCCCAGCAGGCCTGGATCTGGCGCAGCAGCTTGTCTTTAACTCTCTCATGAACCAGCAGATAGTCCGGCGCCACGCAGGTCTGCCCTGAATTGATGCCCTTGCCGAACGCGATGCGCCGCGCCGCAACGGGAATATCCGCCGAGGCGTCCACGATGCAGGGGCTTTTGCCGCCCAGTTCCAGCGTGACCGGCGTCACATACCGCGCGGCTTTTTCCAGCACTGTTTTTCCGACGTTCACGCCGCCGGTAAAGAAAATGTAGTCGAAGCGCTCTTCCAGCAGCGCCTGGTTTTCCGCCCGTCCTCCCTGGATCACCGCCGCCTGCTCGGGCGGGAAGCAGGCGGACACGAGGCTTTCGATCATCCGGCTGGACGCGGGCGCGTATGCGCTGGGCTTGACGATGCAGTGGTTTCCCGCTGCCAGCGCGCCCACCAGCGGATTCATGGTCAGCTGGAAGGGATAGTTCCAGGGGGCCATCACCAGGACGACGCCGTAGGGCTCCTTCATGATGTAGCTGCGGCTGGGAAACTGGGCCAGGGGCGTATGCACCCGCTTCGGCCTTGCCCAGCGCTTCAGATGGCTGACCGTGAAGGATATTTCGGACAGCACCATGCCGATCTCCGTCATGTATGCTTCCTCGGGCCGCTTGCCCAGATCCGCCTGCAGCGCGTCGCAGATCAGGTTTTCCCGCTGGCGGATGGTGGAATGCAGCGCGTCGAGCTGGTCGATGCGCTCCTCCACATGCAAAGGGCCGGAAGCCAGCAGCGCGGTCCTTTGCAGTTCAACCAGTTCATGAATGGTCATGGAGCATATCCTCCAACAGTCGCTTTGCCATTGCTTTGCCGCGGGGCCCCACCTCGCCCTCCGGGCCGACGCAGGAGGGGCAGCCGTTGGGACAGTCGCAGTCGTTTACCAGGGTCAGGGCGTGGGTGAACAGGATATCCCGCATCCGGAAGGCTTTTTCGGCCAATCCCACGCCGCCGGGGCAATTGTCATACAGGATCAGGGTGGGCTTTTCCGTGAAGGGGCATTTCACCTGATAGCTGACGGCGATATCCCGGGGGGAACACATCAGATACAGCGGCGAAAGAATGCGCATCAGGTTGGCGATGCCCAGCATGCCGCTTTGCAGATCGTCCTTTTCATATTTTTCCGCGATGGCGTCCGGCACCGTGCGCCACATGGCGGTGGTGTGCATTTCCGTTTCCGGCAGGCGCACCGGGCCAAAGCCCACGTTTTCGTTGTTGTCAAAGCGCATCTTCTTAAAGATCTTGACCAGCGCCACCACCTTCACCTCGCCCAGGGCCGCGCCGTCCTCTTCTTTTTCAATGTCCAGCAGGCTTAAGGAAACGTTCAGGTCGGCGTCGGTGTAGTAGTCCACGTTCACCCTGCGGATAAAAGCTTTGCAGGCGTCGAAATCCAGCTCGTCCACCTGGTACGTTTGCCCCTCGTGCATATAGATGGCGTTGGGATGCAGCAGCATCGGCGCTGTGAAACGGTCCATTTCACCCACGATGCGGGGATGCGCCGGGTCGGTGATGTCGTTGATGAGGAAATTTTCCGTCATGGCTGTGCGCAGGCTCATTTCGCTGGCGGGGAAATCCTCGGCCATCCAATGGTAGGTGTCGCCGACCCTGCGCAGAATGCTGCCCTCTTCCAAATAGGACAGGATTTCTTCTCCCCCCGCCGCGTTGCCGAGGGTTTCGCCCGCCTTGAAGGGAAGCTCGTAGGCGGCGCATTTGAAGTGGCTCAGAAGGATATACAGGTTATCCGGGTTCAGCAGGGCGTTTTCGGCGGGCTGGGTAAAGAAATAGTCCGGGTGGGTGACGATGAACTGATCCAGCGCGTTGGAGGACGCCACCATGAACGTGGCGCTGACTCCGTGCCGCCGCCCCGCGCGGCCCGACTGCTGCCAGGTGCTGGCGATGGTGCCGGGATACCCGCAGAGCACGCAGGCTTCCAGGGCGCCGATGTCAATGCCCAGCTCCAGGGCATTGGTGGATACCACCGCCTGGATATTGCCGTTCCGCAGGCCCTGCTCGATCTCCCGGCGTTCCGAGGGAAGATAGCCGCCCCTGTAGCCCCGCACCTTGCCGCTGTTGCCGAGGGGATCGGACACCAGTTCCTTGAGCTGCCGGGTCATGACCTCTACCTGCAGGCGGCTTTTGGCAAACACGATGCTCTGCACGCCGTTGTTCACCAGCAGGGAGGCGATTTTCCGCGTTTCCGACAGCACGCTTTTGCGGATGCCCAGCTGCCGGTTCACCACCGGCGGATTGTAAAAGATATAGTGCTTTTCCCCGGAAGGCGCGCCGTTGTTGTCGATCAGGCGGACCGGACGGCCAATCAGCGTTTCAGCCAATTCCCGGGGATTCTGGATGGTGGCGCTGCACAGGATGAATTGCGGATGGCTGCCGTAAAACGAACACAGGCGGACCAGCCGCCGCAGCACATTGGCCAGGTTGCTGCCGAACACGCCGCGGTATGTATGGATTTCATCGACGACGATGTATTTCAGGTTTTCAAACAGCTTGACCCATTTCGTGTGCTGGGGCAGAATGCCGCTGTGGAGCATGTCCGGATTCGTGACCACCACATGGCCCGCCTGCCGCACAGCCCTTCGGGCGGCGGCAGGGGTATCGCCGTCGTAGGTGAAGGTTTTAATATCTGCCCCCAGGAGCGCAAT
This sequence comes from Clostridia bacterium, assembly GCA_017550745.1. Classification (GTDB taxonomy): domain Bacteria; phylum Bacillota; class Clostridia; order Christensenellales; family Aristaeellaceae; genus RUG563. Next base: position 45,004 of record JAFZOG010000140.1, read on the forward strand.
CAGTTCATACAGCTCCGCCACCTGGTCGGCGGAAAGGGCTTTCGTGGGGAAAAGATACAGGGCCCGGGCGTCAGGGTTCTTTAATATCTCCGCCAGCACCGGCAGGTTATAGCAAAGGGTTTTTCCCGAAGCTGTGGGCGTGACCACCACATAATCCGCCTGCTCCTGGGACGCGGCGAAGCATTCCGCCTGGTGGGTATACAGTTGATACACGCCGTGCTTTCCCAGCGCCGCAGGCAGCCGCGGGTCGATGTTTTCCGGCCAGGGGGAATACCGCGCGGCTTTGGGAGGCACCGTATGCCAGGCCGTCACGTTTTCCATAAAATACGGATCCTGCTTCAATCGCTCCAACAGCTGCGGCAAATTCACGGCGTCCACCCCGATTCCTTACAAAAGATATGCCATAACGCCGGCTGCCTGTCCATTCGAAAGCCGCCGGCACGCGCCGCGGGTTTTCCCGCGCGCTCACCTGTATTATACCTTCATTCCCGTCTGATTGCAAGAAAAACACCGGCCAAAAAGAACCACCGGCCGGAGGGCCGATGGCTGTTGGACCGCCTTTCAGCGGTATTTTACCACGTCGCGTTCATTGCGCGGGATACGCAGTTCTGATGGGCTTCATCCACGCGGTTTGTTTCGTGGGTGCGGCTATTGTAAAAATGGATGCAGAAGTGGCCGTCGAAATTGTTGTTGGAGATGGTGGAGGTGCCGTGGGGCATGCCGTTCATGGAAGCGGCATACACATGGCCGTTATACAGCACCAGGATCGCCCGGCGGTTCCAGCTCCATTCTCCGCCGTACAGGGATTTCAGCACAGCCGTATCGGAGGCGGTCAAAGGCTCGCTGTCCAGATGGTTGCTGCCGAAGCGGCGGCGGGCCTGGAAGGTTTTTCCCGTGCTCACATCTTTGATGGTATACACGCATTGGCCGGTGAACACGTTCACGCCCTTGCTGAACCAATCCAGCCGTTCCGTTACATAGGTGTAGTTGGCGGCATTCTTGCCAAACAGCGCTTTGATGGTGTCGTTGCCGGCCTTGCCGTCCTGGGTGAGCCCCTTGGATTTCTGGAAAGCTTTCACAGCTTCCACCGTCTTGTCGCCGTACTTGCTGTCAATGGCAGGCTTATAAAACCCTTTGATTTTCAGCGCCTGCTGGAGTGCCAGCACATCCTTGCCGCTGTTTCCCTTTTGGGTGGTGGAGGGGACGGTGATCTGGGAAATCTTCGTGATGCCCTTCATGTTGGGGTCGTTCGCCACGGTGGTATAGAGCACCTTGCCAAACAGCTTCATGATGGTGGCATAATCCGCTTTTCCGGTCTGGCTCAGGCCCATGGCTTTCTGGTAAGCCTTTACAGCCGCTACGGTCTGATCGCCGTATTTCCCGTCCACGGTGCCGCTGAAGTAGCCCTTGATTTTCAGCGCCTGCTGCAGCTTTTCCACACTGTCGCCGGAGGAACCCTTCTGGGTGTAATCCGGCGGATCGCCCAAGGCTGAAATCGTCTTGGCGGAGGAATATTTGCTGGTGCTGCCGGAGGAATCCGTGGTGCCGTTCAGGGCTTTCAGCGCGGCGTTGGACAGGGAGACGAATTTCTTCATCACGTAGCCCTTGTTGTTGTCATAGGTTACGCAATAGAAGTTTCCGCTGGTTCCTGTCACGGTGACCTTGGTTCCCTTTTTCAGCTGCGTATAATAATCGGAACTGGTGTTTGGCTTCATCCGAAAGAACACCTTATCCTCATTGATCGTACCGGTATAGGACGCAGCAAGCGCTTCCGGAACCATACTGATCAGCAGAGTAATTGCCAGCATAAGGGCAATGCTTCTGTGTAAATACTGCTTCAATTGATTTCACCTGCTCTTCCTTTTGTTTGTTGAAGCATACATATTATAGTCTACAATGACGGAATAATCAATATCTTGAACAAAATGTTTACAATTCTACTAAATATAGCAAACAAAAAATGAAGAAAATATTACCAGGGAAGGGCCCCGCGGACGGCATAAAGGGTGAAGGCGGGGGATTATTCATTTGGGGCCGGACATAGGATAATTTGAAAAAGTGGCAATACTCGGATGCTTTTGCTATAATTTTCATAAAAAGTGGGTAAGTACGGCGGCTTTCATCGTTAATATTTTAAAAATGTGGAGAATCAGCGCGCAGTAAAAAGCAGCGGCAAAAAAATCGCTGCAGAGAAAGAAGAACGTTCTATCCCATTTTCACGGAGGAGTAAAATGAATATCCTGCGCCAGAACGCTTTCCGAGAACAGGCGATGAACCGCTTCGCTATATTCATCGACCGTCGTTGATTTTTTCAGGGCTCTGCGGAAGGGGGCGGGACAATCCAACGCCTGCAGGAGATAAAACATGACGCCATGCATCCGTCCGATGACGGCTTTTTCGGGCCACCATTTCAGATACTCCCGGTAAAGCCGGTCGTGAAACAGGCGCAGGCTTTCCAAAGAAAGCGCTTCTCCGCCCTGGGTTTCCTGGGCCAGCGCAGGATTCACCGCCGCGCCCCGGCCCAGCATCAGGCTGAATTGCGCCATTTCCCGGCATTCGGAAACGCGGAACAGATCGCCGTTATAGATCACGGGGAACGGGGCTTTTGCCGCCGCCTCCAGGAAAAACTCCCGGTGAGGCGCGCCGGAATAAAACTCCCGATACGTTCTGGGATGCAGGATCCATTCGTGAACCGGATAACAGAGCATGATATCCAGCAGGCGGGGCCATTCGTCAGGCGAATCATAGCCGCACCGCGTTTTCAGCGATACGGGCAGCGCTGATTTTGCGTAGATCACATCCAGGAACCGCGCGAGGCCGTCCGGGTCTTTGAGCATGCCGCTTCCTTTTCCCTTGGCGGTGACCGTGCCGGAGGGACATCCGAGATTCAGATTCACTTCGGTGTAGCCTGCGTCCCGCAGCAGCTTTGCCATAGCCAGGAACAGCCCGGTGTCTTTGCACAGAATCTGGGGCACTGCGGGCACCCCGGCGTTTTCCTTTGGATCAATATCCGCCTGCTGCCGGCTGGTAAAGGAAAGGGAGGAGGAAGGGCTGATAAAGGGCATGAAATATTTTTCGAATCCTGCGAACGTGGCATGATGCACCCGGCGGTAGACGGCGTCTGTCAGACCCTCAAGCGGAGCGAAGTAAATCGGCATGGCAAGGCTCCCCGAAATAAAAAGAAGGAAAGTGAAGGCGAGAAACCCGCGGTTTACATCAGTATTTCATCACCAGTTTGACGGCTTTTACGCCGATACGATAGATGGGCCCTTCCAGCTCCTTTTTGGCGGCTTTGAGCATTTCGCGGATGGGGAGCTGCTGGGGGCAATGGGCTTCGCATTTGCCGCATTGGACGCAATTGCCGGCGCCGGTGGGATTTTTACGCAGGCCCATGCACATGAAATATTCCCGCAGCCCGGCCAGCTTGTTTTCGGTGTATACGCGGTTGTAAGCGGCAAAAACGCCGGGGATGTCCACATGCTGCGGACAGGGCATACAGTAGCGGCAGCCGGTGCACCCTACCTTCATGCGGGCGTTGATGGCGGCGGATACCCTGGACAATAAAGCAAAATCGGCTTCCGTCAATTCTCCTGCCCGGCAGGTATCGGCGGCGCGGAGGTTTTCGTTCAGCATTTCCATCGAGTTCATGCCGGACAGCACGCAGGTGACCGCTGGCTGGTTCCACAGCCAGCGGAAGGCCCATTCGGCAGGGCTGCGTTTCACAGGATAGCCGTCAAAGGCTTTCACGGCTTCGGGCGGCAGATTGTTCGCCAGCTTGCCGCCGCGCAGCGGCTCCATGATGACGACGGGCAGGCCCTTGCCTGCCGCGTGCTTCAGCCCCGTCACGCCGGCCTGGGAATGCTCGTCCATATAATTGTACTGGATCTGGCAAAAATCCCAGTCATAAGCGTCCGCCAGCTGGCAGAACATATCTGAATTGCCGTGGTACGAAAAGCCGATCTGACGGATCGCGCCGTTTTTTTTCTTCTCCCCGATCCATTCCTGAATGCCCAAATCCGTAAGCCTTTGCCAGGTCTTCACGTCGGTGAGCATGTGCATGAGGTAATAATCCACGTGATCGGTCTGCAGGCGCTTTAACTGTTCCTGGAAGTACTTTTCCATGCTTCCCGCGTTTTTCACATAATAGTGGGGCAGCTTGGTGGCGATGTTGATTTTGTCCCGGGCGCTGTTGCGGCGCAGGATCTCGCCCAGCGCGGCTTCGGAACCGGGATATGTATAAGCGGTGTCAAAGTAATTGATCCCGCCGTCAATGGCGGCCATGATTTCTTTTTCGGCCTTGTCCAGATCGATGCGGCCCGCGTGGGCGGTAAAGCGCATGCAGCCGTAGCCTAAAACGGAAATGGGACGGCCGTTCCTGTCCTTGCGGTATTGCATGGGTACGCTCCTTTTTCTTACAGCGCAGTTTCTGTCCGGATACAGGTGGAATAAACGGTTTTGAGGAAATCAAAGGCCTGATCGGCGGCTTCCTCCGTTTCAAAAGCGCCAAACACCACGGATCCGGATCCGGTCATCTGCGCGAAGCCGGCGCCGGCCTGATACAGGGCCTCCTTCGCCGTAGCGATTTGGGGACGCAGCGGGACAGACGCGCTTTCCAGCACGTTTGACGCGGCGGCTTTTAACGCCCTTAAATCTCCTGCCGCCAAAGCCAGGGCGGCCTTCTCCGTGTCAGGCGGCGAGACGGCGGCCTGGTGGTAGGCGGCAAAAACCTCTTTCGTGGAAAGCGCGGCGCAGGGCTGAATGAGCACCATGGGAAAAACGCGGCTTTCTATGGGGGAAAGGCTCTCCCCGATTCCCTGGGCGCGCCGGGCCGCGTCATGCAGGCAAAAGGGCACATCCGCCCCCAGCTTTACGCCAAGCGCGCAGAGCGCGTCCAAGGGATCGTTGATTCCCCAGAAAGCGTTCAGCCCCTTCAAAGCCGCCGCGCAGTCCGCGCTGCCGCCGCCCAGGCCCGCGCCCATGGGAATGCGCTTGGTCAGGCGGATCCTTGCCCCGCGGGAGATCCCCGCTGTTTCCTTAAGCGCTCTTGCCGCTTTCAGGATCAGATTGTCCTGCCCCGCGGATAAGCCGTCCGCGCCGTCGATTGCCAGCGACAGCCCGTCCGCCGGTTCGATCCGGAGGGTGTCGTGCAAGGCAAGCGGCTGCATCAGCATATCCAGCAAATGGTAGCCGTCCCCGCGCCTGCCGACCACGTTCAGCGTCCAGTTAATTTTTGCCCGCGCCTGTATCTCCATGGGTTCCTCCGGGATTGGTTCCTTTTTCAAGCGTGATTTCAAATTCCGCGCCGTTTTCGCCTGAAACGAGGCGGATCTGCTGGTTGTGCCGCTCCATGATGCGCTTGCAGATGGCAAGCCCCAGGCCGGTGCCCTTTCCGACGGTGTGCGCTTTATCGACTTTGTAGAACCGGTCGAAGATAAAGGGGGCGTCGGCGGCGGGGATGCCCAGGCCGTTGTCCTTGACCCGCATGATGATATGGTCGCCTTCCGGCCTTGTGATCAGCGTGACCGTGCCGTGGGCGGGCGTATACTTGATGGCGTTGTCCAGCAGATTGATGGCGACCTGCTCGATCTGGTCGGCATCGGCATGCACAAAGCAGGCTTCATCCTGAAACTGTACGTCGATGTCCAGGCTTTTGTCGTCGATCTGCGTCATGCGGGAAATCAGCACGCGCCGGAGCATTTCATTCAAATCGAAATGGCTGTACGCCAGGCTCGTTTCCTGGTTTTCCATGCGGGACAGGTTCAGCAGGTTATTGATCAGCTTGGCCAGGCGCTGGGTTTCATCCACCACCACTTGCAGGTACTGCTCGTGCATTTCCGGCGGGATCGTGCCGTCCAGCATCCCCTGGGCAAAGCCCTTGATCGAGGTGACCGGGGAACGCAGCTCGTGGGATACGTTGGCGACAAAATCCCTGCGCGACTGCTCCAGCGATCCAAGCTGCACGGACATCTGGTTGAAGGAACGGCCCAGCTCGGCGATTTCCTTGCCGCCTTCTTCCGGCGCTTTGGCGTCAAAGTTTCCTCTGGCCATCTGGCCGGCGGCTTTGGCCATTGCAGCGATGGGATTCGTGATCTGCTGGGCGACAAAGAAAACCACCGCCGCCGCAAACAGAAACACGCCCACGGCGGCCAGCGCCGTCTGCCAGATCATGTCCTGATACACTGCGTGAACCGTCTGCGCGGCAGTTTGGATCAGCACATAGCCCATCACAGTGCGTATCGTGCCCAAAGAATTGCTCTGCACCCACGGCACCATCACGGTGAAATACGGGCCGTCGCTGCTTTGGGTCTGCTTCACCACTTCCTCTCCCTGCATGGCCAGGTTCATATACTCGGCCAATTCGCTTGCGGAGGGAACGGTTTTTTGCGTATCCTCTCTCAGATGATCCTGTAAATAATAAATATAATACTTCCCCGTGCGGTCTACCACCATGGTATAAGCGTCGTAATCATCATAGATCCGCCGGGATTTCCAGTTGATATATTCCTCTACCGCGCTTGGGTCCAAATCGCTGTTTGACAGGGAATCCATAGACAGCCTGCTGGCCAGGTAGCTGATATCCCTCGCCTGGGTTTTCAGGGCGTCCATCCGGCTGTCGATGACGCTGTTTTTCTGGTAGGTATAGGTCAGGCCGGAAAGCACTGCCACGCAAACCAGGATCACGCTGAGGGAAACGATCAGCAGGCGGGCAAACATACTGAGGCTGCGCATCATTTCACCTCGAATTTATAGCCCACACCCCACACGGTGCGTATCTGCCAGCCCAGGGCTTCGCTGTCCTGCAGCTTTTCGCGCAGGCGCTTGATATGCACGTCCACCGTGCGGCTGTCGCCGAAGAAATCAAAGCCCCACACCTGCTCCAGCAGCTGTTCGCGGGTGAACACGCGGTTCTGGTGCGATGCCAGGAAATACAGCACTTCCAGCTCTTTGGGCGGCATATCCAGCAGCTTTCCCTGATAGTACACCTCGTATTTTTCCAGGCTGATGGAAAGCCCGGGGAAGGAAAGAATGTCCTTTTCGGTTTCGCTGGCCCCCGAACGGCGGAGCACGGCTTTCACCCGCGCCACAAGCTCCTTGCCCTCGAAGGGTTTGGTGATGTAGTCATCCGCGCCCAGTTCCAGGCCCAGCACCTTGTCGAAGGTTTCGTCCTTGGCGGAAAGCATGATGATCGGGATGCTGCTGCTCTGCCTGATGGCGCGGCAAACCTGCCAGCCGTCCATGCCGGGCAGCATGATGTCCAGCAGCATCAGGCTCGGCGGATTCTTCTGAAACGCGTTCACGGCGTCGTCGCCGCGGGTTTCCACGTTGACTTCATATCCCTCTTTTTCCAGATAAAGCTTGACCAGCTGCGCGATGTTCGGGTCGTCGTCCACGACCAGGATGGTTTGCTTGTCTTTCATCGGGATGCCCCCTTTCATTCAGTCCTGCTCCAAACAGTCATTTCAGTTCCACCACGGTGACGCCTTCCTCGCCTTCGCCGTATTTGCCGCGGCGGAAAGATTTCACATGGGGATAGGTTTTCAGATGCTTCTGGATGCCCTCCCGCAGGATGCCGGTGCCTTTGCCGTGAACGATGGTCACCTCATGGAGCCCGGCCAGCGTCGCTTCGTCCAGGTACTGCTCCACCTCTTCGATGGCCTCGTCCAGCGCCATGCCCCGCACGTCGCAGGAGAGCGGCACAGTACGGGTGGCGGAGCCGGTCTGCACAGATACGGAGGACACCTTTTTCTTTTGTTTTTCTTCCTTCACCAGGCGAAGCTGGCTCAGATGGGCTTTCAGCTTCATGATGCCTGCCTGCAGTTGCACCTCGCCCTTGGCATCCGGCAGGGAAAGAACGGTGCCTTTGGTGTTCAGGTGGGTGATTTCCACGATGTCGCCGATCTTTAAGTCCTTGGGCGGTTCCGCAAAATTGCCGGTGGGGGTTTTGAGCCCTTCGGACAGGCTGTCGATGCCTTGCTCCAGTTTCTTGCGCAGGGCGTTCACCTCATGGTCAGGGGCGGAACCGGCCTTTTTCATTTTCTTTAAATCGTACAGGACGGATTCGGAATCCCGCCGCGCTTTTTCTATGATGCGGCGGGCTTCCTCCTTGGCTTTGCGGGTGGAGGCGTCGCGCTTTTCCTCCATATCCCTGTACAGCTTTTCCGCTTCGTTGCGCAGGCGTACGGTTTCAGCCCGGGCTTCCTCCGCGAGCTGCCGTTCCTTTTCCGCGATCTGGCGATGGTATTCGGCGTTGGCGATCACGTCTTCAAAGCGGATGGTATCATGGGACAAAAGATCCTTCGCCTCGTTGATCAGGTATTCCGGCAGGCCCAGGCGGCGGCTGATTTCAAAGGCGTTGGATTTGCCCGGCACGCCGATGGACAGGCGGTAGGTGGGCCGCAGGGTGGCCACGTCGAATTCCACGCTGGCGTTTTCCACGCCCACGGTGGAAAGGGCGTAAGCCTTCAATTCGCTGTAGTGGGTGGTGGCGGCGGTGCGGGTCTTGATTTTGAGCAGCGCGTTCAGGATCACCTGGGCCAGCGCCGCGCCTTCGGTGGGGTCGGTGCCGGCGCCCAGCTCATCGAAAAGCACCAGGTCCCGGGGCGTGACCTTGTTCATGATGGATACGATGTTGGTCATGTGGGAGGAGAAGGTGGACAGGCTTTGCTCGATGGACTGTTCATCGCCGATGTCCGCGTATACTTCCTCAAAGGCGGAAAGCTCCGTGCCCAGCGCGCCGGGAATATGCAGGCCGCTCTGGGCCATGAGGGTCATCAGGCCCAGGGTCTTGAGCGTGACGGTCTTGCCGCCGGTATTGGGGCCGGTGATGATCAGGGAAGTGAATTCCTGCCCCAGCCAGAGGGAGCAGGGCACCACCGTATCCCGGGGGATCAGCGGATGGCGCACACGAACCAGGTTAATGATCCCTTCTTCGTTCATCTTGGGCCGCACGCACTCCATTTCCCGGCTGAGCATACCCTTGGCAAATACAAAATCCAGGTGGGAGAGGATCGCCAGATTTTGGGAAATCAGGTCGCCGCTGTCGGCCACCTGCTGGGAGAAAGCGGACAGGATGCGTTCGATCTCGTCCCGCTCTTTCATTTTCCATTCTTTCAGCTCATTGCCCATTTCCACAACGGCCATGGGTTCGATGAACAGCGTAGCCCCGGTGGCGGACTGGTCATGCACCAGGCCGGGCACGTTGCCCCGGGCTTCTGCCTTGACCGGCAGCACATAGCGCCCGTTGCGGACGGTGACAATAGACTCCATCAGGTATTTGGCATAGCCGGGGCCGTGGGCCATGGCGTTGAGCTTTTCCCGGATGCGGTCGTTCACCTGGCGGATGTGGCGCCGGATGTCCAGCAGCGCGGGGGAGGCATGGTCGGATATTTCCTCCTCGCTGAGAATGGCCTCGGTAATGTCCGTTTCCAGCTGGCGCAGGGGCTGCAGGCGGGACGCGGCGGAGGTGATGATCGGGGTGTTTTCCTTATCGGTCACCAGCGCGCTTCTCGCGGCGCGGGCGGCCCGCAGCGTTTCCGCCACCAGCAGCAGCGACCGGGGATTCAGGGTGGAGCCCTTCTGCGCCAAAGAAACATACTCCGATACGTCCGCGAAAGCGATCAAGGGATTGCCGCCCACATAAGCCAGCGTGGCCACGGCTTCTTCCGTTTCGTCCAAAGCGCGGTTAATGTCCCTGAAATCATCCAGGGGCACAAGCTCCCGGCACAGGGCTTTCCCGGAGTCCGACAGGGCGTACCCCGCCAGCATCTCCCGGATTTTCGTAAATTCCAGCACCCGCAAGGCGCGTTCGTTCATAATGATCCCCCTAACTGAATCGGTGATTGGCAGCGGCAGCGCCGCCATATTTCCGGAATCAAATCACACCGTCCAAAAACCTTCCCGCCGTACCGCGGACGGTGAGCGCGGAAGGCGCTTCTCCGCGCAGGAGGGCGGCGTAATGGGCTGTGACGCGGAGCCTGGCTTCCGCTGTTTCGTCTGTAAAGCAAAGCAGCCAGGAAAGGGGCGGCAGCCCTTTGAGCAGCCCGGACAGATGCAGAGGCCTGTCCGCCATCAGCTCAATCTGGCAGCCTTCCGGCAGCCGCAGGGGAAACAGCGGATAGTCCGCTTTCATGCGGTCCGTGAGCGCTGTGCCCATGGCGCCTTTTCCCTGAGCGCATAAGTTACATTGTTTCCGGCCGGTTTTTAAGCCCAGCTTCGTGCGAACCGGGCAATGGTTCAGCAGCATCAGGCGTGTCCTGCCGTATACGGGCAGGATCAGCTCGCAGATATCCAAAGGCAGATCCAGGATATCCCGTTTGGACAGCTCCCGGCTCAGGGTCACGCTGCCGCATCCCAGATAGGAAATCATTCGGATCGCTTCCCCGTTCATGACCGGGATGCCCTCGCCGGCCAGATCGCCTTGCCGAAAAGCCCGCAGCTGCCCCGGGCTGGACAGGCAGACGGGGATATTCCTTTCCTCGGCCAGCGCTTTCAGGGTTTGCAGCGTTTTTTCCGAAAGCTGGCCAGGCAGGCAGAGCCGCGTGTTTTCCGGCCATTTTTGCAGTAGTGGAAGCAGGCGCTCCTGCCTAAAATCCTGCGGCAGGAATAGGATCTCCTCCGCGCCGGCATTGAGCAAAGCGGGGATTTCGCTGAGCTCCTGGGTTTTCACAATCAAACGCGGGGATGGAAGGACGCCGGTTTTCCTTTCAAAGCGCACCTCGGGCAATGCCGGACGGGGCTGGGCCGCAATGCGGGCTGCCGCCAGTTTTTCCAGCGCTTCCCGGCGCAGGGCGTTCAGCGCTGACGCGGGTACGAAAGCGCCTGCGGTTCTGACCGTTGCATTCCGCAGCACAAACGGCGTGCCGCCGGTTTTTTCCAAAGACCGGCGGGCCGCAGCATCATCCAGCGCTTTGCTCTGCGCGGCCTGGACAGCTTCGCCCTCCGCCGTGACAGTGCTTTCCCCATCCGTTGTCTGCAAAGAAAGGGGGACGCCGGGATAGGCGTTGAGCAGCGCGTCAAAAGGAATGGGGTTCGCTTCGTATTCTGCTTCCCCTTCATAGGTCTTTCTTGCCGCGCTGAGCTGGCTTTCATCTTCCGTGCGGCGCACTTCCTCGCCCGGGTTTGTTTTTTCCCGCAGCCGCAGGGCAGCTGTTCCGCCCGCCGGAACCTCCGGTCCGGAATAGCGGATATCCTGTGCGCCAATTTCCAGCCCGTCCCCGTTATGGAGGGGGCGAAGCAGCGGCACGTCGCAAAGCAAAGCGCTGCCCTTCCGGTATACTTTGACGACCTTTCCCATGGAAACACCGATCGGTGTGACCCGGTCCGGGTCGATGATGGCGGCATCCCGCTCCTGCGAAGGGTAGCCCCGGGTGAATCCGCCTCTGGAAAAAATCTGGGTCAGGCGTTCTTTTTCCTGCTTTGGCGCGGGGGAGAAGCGTCCGTCCAGAACAGCGTCCAGGGCGTCCCGATAGGCCCGCGTGACCACCGCCACGTATTCCGGGCGCTTCAGGCGGCCTTCGATCTTGAAGGAAAAAACCCCCGCTTCGGCCATGGCGTCCAGCTCGTCCCGGGCGCACAAATCCCTGGGGGAGAGCCACGCGCCGTTTTGACCTTGGAAAGAATAGGGGAGGCGGCAGGGCTGGGCGCAGCGCCCCCGGTTGCCGCTGCGGCCCCCGATCATGGAGGAAAAAAGGCATTCCCCCGAGCAGGAAACGCACAGCGCGCCATGGCAGAACGCTTCGATTTCCAGCCCGATGTCCGATGCTTTGCGGATTTCCTCCAGGCTGCATTCCCGCGCCATGACAGCCCGCCGAACACCGAGGGTTTTTAACAGCTTTACCCCGGAAGCGTTATGCAGCGCCATTTGCGTGCTGGCATGCACGGGCAGGCCGGGAAATTCCTCCCGGCAGATTTTCAGCACGCCCAGATCCTGCACCAGCACCGCGTCCGCCCCCAGATGCAGCAACAAGGAAAGGGTTTGTCGGACGCCGTCCAGCTCCCTTTCCTTGACGAGGATGTTCACGGTCACATATACGCTTTTACGCCGGAGATGGCAATAATCCAGCGCATCCTTTAGCATTCGGTCGTCAAACCCCGCGCCGGCCCGCGCCCCGAAGGACGAGGCGCCCAGATACACCGCGTCCGCACCGTTGGCGACAGCGGCTTTCAGCGCTTCCATACTTCCGGCAGGGGAAAGCAGTTCAAGCCGTCGGTTCATTGACATGGTATTTTTCCTGTTTTTGCTGTTTCAAAGCCTGCCGGGTTTCCAACAGCTCTCTGCGCAGCCTGGTATTGTCGTCCTGGGCGGTGATCAGCTCATCCGCCAGGGAGAGCGCGGTAATGACCACCGCGGTTTCCCGGCTCACAAAACCGGAGGAAGCGGCTTCGGCGATTTTTCTGTCCACATACACGCCCATCCGGCGCACGTGCTCCGGCGCGTCGGCGCTGGTGATGGTATAGTCCTTCCCCGCGACGCGGAGGGTGTAGGAACGGTCACGTTTTGGCGGCATCATAACTGAATAAAGGGATAATAGTTGCCCTGGGTATCCACGCGGATAGAAGCGATGCGCTGAGGCTCCAGGGGCTTATCCATGGCGTCCCGGGGCACGCTGACGATTTGATCGGCATATTCCATGCCCTCAAGCACCTTGCCGAAGGCGGCGTAAGCCCCGTCCAGGTGGGGGGAATTGCTGGTCATGATAAAGAACTGGCTGCCGGCGGAATCGGGATGCATCGCCCGGGCCATGCTCAGCACGCCGTAGGTGTGCTTCAGGGGATTGCTGACGCCGTTCTGGCTAAATTCGCCCTTGATGGAATAGCCGGGCCCGCCGGTACCGGTACCCTTGGGGCAGCCGCCCTGGATCATGAAGCCTGGAATCACACGATGGAAAGTCAGCCCGTCATAAAACCCGCTGTTCGCGAGGGAAGTAAAATTTCCCACAGATTGAGGCGCGTATTCGGGGTATAATTCACCCTTCATTACGCCGCCGTTTTCCAGCTGAATCACGAAAGTGGGATGAAAGATTTCACTCATGGTTATCATCCTCCAAAAACTCGTTTGATTTTACACTGATAGGAAATGGCCCCATTGATATAATATACCGCCATTTGGCGGATTTGTCAAATCCGGTGAACCATATGCCTGCTGCCCGCTGCCCCGTGGGCTGTTTTTGTTGGCGTATACTTTCCATCCGCCTCGGCCGGCACCCGCTTTGCCCGCCGTGCCGCCCGTCCGATGGCCCCGGGCGTCATTGGTATGCGTCAAGTATAGCATAAAAAACCGGATTTGAAAACAGCTTGCAGCAAAACAGCCGCCTGCGCAACGGACAGGCGGCTGATTGGCATGGAAGGGATTATTCCTCGTCGTCCTCATCCGGCGTTTCGGGGAAGAGGGGCTGGTGGCAGTTGGGGCAGAGGTAATCCTCGTCGAAGTCGAAAGAATCAACTTCAAAGGTCATTTCCTCGCCGCAGTGAGGGCAGGTGTATTCCACCAGGTTGTCGTCTTCGTTTTCTTCCTTGCCCTCGCCATCCGTTAAGTCTTCGTCGTCTTCGTCATTAAGAACGACGTCTTCCAATTCGCTCAGGTCGTTGTCGATGGCTTCCACATAGGAGCTCAGATCGTCCTGATCCTCTCGGATGGATTCCAGCTCTTTCGTAACGTCGGAAAGCAGCTCCAGGATTTTTTCGATCAGCTTGCCTTCGTTCTTTTCCGTGTCCAGCTTCAGGCCTTCCGCCAAACCCTTGATGTAAGATACCCGGTCGCTCAGATTGCTCATGCGAACCTCCTTTTCATTTCCAGCAGCATCGCTGGTTTCTGATTGATATTAAGTGCCGCGGCAATGGGTTGGAATAACATCAATGCGTATCGTGATTTATCGGTGATGGTCGTCCTCCACCCAGACAATATCATGATCGTCCCACTGTGCTCCGTGCCCGTTTCCGTACCAATCGTCCTGCTCATAGAGCTGCGGCAAGGACGTAGGCGCTGGCGGAGTTGTCGTAACAAGATTTGCGGGAATATAACCGGTTTTATCACCACATGTGACGTAATACCATATTCTGCCATCCGCTCCGTGCACTTGCCCTAAAACAGTCATCTTTGTGCCTTGCTGTAAAACTATGATTTTGCTCGACTCAAAGGATGGCGCAGACCAAAGCGTAGCGGTAAAGCTCTGAACATACACATCGAATGTGGTATTGATTACCGCAGTGACATTCGGAGTCGGGCTTGCAGTTACGGTATTATTGGTATATTGCGGCATAAAGAAATTTGATGTTCCGAGCCATCCTTGATAATAGCTTACATCGTCCGCTTTGACAAATCCAATAATATCTTGTCCATTCGACCCTTTGAACCGAACCTGGAACCACTTGACGCCGCTGCTGTCCATTGCTTCTCCAATGACGATCAACGGATTATTGATATCTATCCGATACAGAATATAACCTCTATTCGTAATCAACTGGGTATAGATAACAACAGAGATGCCGTTTCTGGGCAGAACAAGGAGCCTTCTGCCGCGGGGGAAAGGATAAATCCTCGTAATGCTTACTCTGTTCTTTGTGTTTCCGCTGTTTTCTCCCGCCCAAATCATATAGCTGTCATCGACTGTTTTAACGTATTCTTTTTCTTTGTTGGCCACTTTTGTTTGTTCGTATGCCTGGTTTAATGCGGTAATGACGGCATTGGCAGTAACAGTTGCTCCAGTGTATCCGTCAATATCATCCAAAGACAGGGGCGGAGTTTTGCCTACCAGCAGATTCACGTAATGTTCATGTTTTAAAATGACACCGCGCTCCTCATCGAAGTCTTCATTCTCTCCAATTCTGACCCACTCAATTTGGCCGTTGGCTGAAAAAGAAACCTCAACGCCGACGTAGCTCTGAAAACCGTATACTTTTGTGCTGTAGACATTTTTCGGCCTGGAAGAAGATTTTACTACATTGACATAGCGTGTGCCAATTTTCAGCCCGTTTGTCGTGATGGAATTCACATCTTTTTGGGTAGTCAGTTTACAGTTGAAAGCATACTCGCCTTCAGGCGCGTCCGGCAGGACCCTGAATGTAACGTCAAGCGGATATCCGATTTGCAGGCCGGTAGAATCAATGAATCCTACGTCATCGTCATTTTGGACAACGTCGGACGGTATCAGTTCAAACACATCGTGGTCATAGTCCAGTTTTCCGAAAGCGGTTGCGACATAATTGGGATTGGAAGATACAGATAATGTCAATTCAAACGTATCCCCGGGACTTACCACAGTGATTGTGTCATCATAAGCTGCGGCGCTCGAAGGAATAAGCAGCAAAAGGCCAAGCAGAAGAACAAGGAAGCCGATATTTTTCTTCATCTTCTTTTCTCCTTATTTTATTCTCCGGTCTCGAAAAACTAAGCTGGGAGAAACCCTTCTTTGGCCGCCAAAGAAAGATTTCTCCCAGAATACTCCCTCTTCTTTAATGTTACGCGCGGGAGAGATATTCACCCGTACGGGTGTCGATCTTGATCACGTCGCCGATATTGATGAACAGGGGCACCTGGATTTCCAGGCCGGTTTCGGTGGTGGCGGGCTTAAAGTTGTTGGTGGCGGTGTCGCCCTTGAAGCCGGGTTCGGTCTTGGTGATTTCCAGCTCCACAAAGTTGGGCGCTTCCACGGAGAAGGCCTGGCCTTTGAAGTAGCGGATGGTCACGTTCATGTTTTCCTTGACGTACTGAATGGCGTCTTCCACGGCGTCCTTGCCCAGAGGCATCTGCTCGAAGGTTTCGGGATCCATGAAGTAATACAGGTCGCCGTCATTGTACAGGTACTGCATTTCCTTGGTTTCGATGATGGCCCGGGGCATTTTGTCGGTGGGGTTGAAGGTGCGTTCCACCACGGCGCCGGTCATGACGTTCTTGATCTTGGTGCGCACGAAGGCCGCGCCCTTGCCG
>JAFZOG010000141.1 GCA_017550745.1 Clostridia bacterium
AAGGGAAACCTATAATAGGCTTAATCATTTTCTAAGGAGGCGGAAGTCATGGCCAAGCTGACCATCGACCGTGAGACCTGCAAGGGCTGCGGCCTCTGTGCCGATGTCTGTCCCAAGCATCTGCTTGCGCTGAGCAAGGAGATCAACACCAAAGGATATCATCCCATCGGAATTACGGATCAGGAAGCCTGCATCGGCTGCGCGTTCTGCGCACGCATGTGCCCCGACGCCGTAATCAAAGTGGAGAAATAAAGGAGGAAGCGAATCCATGGGTGAAAAAATGCTCATGAAGGGAAATGAAGCCATCGCCGAAGCCGCGATCCAGGCAGGATGCCGCTTCTTCTTCGGCTATCCCATTACCCCTCAGAACCAGATCCCGGAATATATGTCCAAGCGGCTGCCGAAGATTGAAGGCGGCTGTTTCCTGCAGGCGGAGAGCGAAGTGGCCGCCATTAACATGGTCTACGGTGCAGCCGGCGCCGGAGCGAGAGTTATGACCTCTTCCTCCAGCCCGGGAATCTCGCTGAAGCAGGAAGGCATCAGCTATATTGTGGGCGCGGAACTGCCCTGCGTTATCGTGAACATGGTACGCGGCGGCCCCGGACTGGGTTCCATCCAGCCCGCCCAGAGCGACTACTATCAGTCCACCCGCGGCGGCGGACACGGCGACTACCGGATGCTGGTGCTGGCTCCCTCTTCCGTCCAGGAAGCGGTGGAACTGACACAGGAAGCATTTGACCTGGCGGATAAATACCGCAATCCCGTGCTGATCATGGGCGACGGCCTCATCGGCCAGATGATGGAGCCCGTGGAGATGCCGGAACGCAAGGAGAAGACCGACCTGCCCGAAAAGACCTGGGCGGCGACCGGCTGGACGCCGGACTGCGGCCGGGAACGGGCGATCATCAACTCCCTGTACATTGATCCCGCCGTGCTGGAAAAGCATGTGAACAAGCTGTACG
This sequence comes from Clostridia bacterium, assembly GCA_017550745.1. Taxonomy (GTDB): domain Bacteria; phylum Bacillota; class Clostridia; order Christensenellales; family Aristaeellaceae; genus RUG563. The sequence continues at coordinate 963 of JAFZOG010000141.1, forward strand.
CCAAGTACGCTGTTATGGAACAGACCGAATGCCGCTGGCAGGAAGAAATGACCGATGACGCGGATTTCGTCATCGTCGCCTACGGCACCACCGCCCGTATTGCCCGCAGCGCCATGCGCAAGCTGCGCGAAGAAGGCATCAAGGCCGGCCTGATCCGTCCCATCACCCTGTGGCCCTTCCCGTCGGCCCCGATCGCCAAGGCTGCTGAGCATGCCAAGGCCTTCCTGACCGTGGAAATGAGCATGGGCCAGATGGTGGATGACGTGAAGCTGGCTGTGGACGGCAAAAAGCCCGTGCACTTCTTCGGCCGCACCGGCGGTATTGTGCCGACGGTCCGGGAGATCATCACCCAGGTTGAAAATCTTGCCAAGGAGGGGAAATAAGCATGGCTGTTGTGTATGAAAAAACAAAGCTGCTGACCGACAAGCCGCTGCATTATTGCCCCGGCTGCACCCACGGTATCATCCATCGCCTGGTGGCGGAAGCCATCGACGAACTGGGCATCCAGGGAAAGACCATCGGTATCGCGCCGGTTGGCTGCGCCGTGTTTGCCTATGACTATTTCAACTGTGACATGATGGAAGCCGCTCACGGCCGTGCTCCGGCTGTGGCCACCGGCTGCAAGCGGGTCAACCCGAACAACATCGTGTTTACCTATCAGGGAGACGGCGACCTTGCCTCCATCGGCGCGGCGGAAATCACCCACGCTGCGACCCGCGGCGAGAACATCACCGTAATCTTTGTTAACAATGCCATTTACGGCATGACCGGCGGCCAGATGGCGCCCACCACCCTGCCGGGCCAGGTGACCACCACCTCTCCCTACGGCCGGGATCCCAAGCTGTGCGGCTATCCCATCCGGGTCAGCGAAATGCTGGCGACCCTGGACGGCCCCGCCTACATCTCCCGCGTATCCGTGCATGACGTGAAGCACATCATGGAAGCCAAGAAGTCCATCAAAAAGGCATTCGAAATGCAGATTGCCGGCAAGGGCTTCTCCCTGGTGGAAGTGCTGTCCGCCTGCCCCACCAACTGGGGAATGACGCCTCAGGAGGCGCTGAAATGGGTGGAAACCAACATGATTCCCCAGTACCCGCTGGGTGTGAAAAAGGAGGTTGAGTGATTCATGGAAGCTCAATTTCTGATTGCAGGTTTCGGCGGACAGGGCGTGCTGCTGATCGGCCAGCTGCTGGCCAAGGCTGCCATGCACGAGGGGATGAACGTTTCCTGGATGCCGTCCTACGGCCCGGAAATGCGCGGCGGCGAAGCCAACTGCGCCGTGGTAATCTCCGATGAACCCATCGGTTCCCCGCTGGTGACGGAAATCCCGATCGCCGTGATTATGAACAAGCCCAGCATGATCAAGTTCACTCCCGCCATGGAAAAGGGCGGCATCATGCTGTACAACTCCTCCCTGATCGATATTACCCCCGACCGGGACGATATCACCGCGATTCCCGTGGATTGCAACGGTATTGCGGAACAGCTCGGCAACAGCCGGACCGCCAACATGGTCATGCTTGGCGCGATCCTGGAGAAGACCGGCGTAGTGAGCATCGACTCCGCCATGGAAGCCCTGAAGGCCACCTTCGGCCCGAAAAAGGAGCACCTGCTGCCCATCAACCGGCAGGCCATGGAAAAGGGCGCCGAAGCCGTCAAATAAACCTTGTACTGAAAGCAGCCCGCGGCATACTGCCGCGGGCTGCTTTGCATTCCTGTCCGCATTGACAACAGGTTGGAAGTATGAGAAAATTTCTTTTATGTCCAGGACCTTCGCAATCCGTAAACAGCAAGGTTCTGCCGGTTCCGGAGAAGAAAAACTGCCAGAGGGGAAGAAAACAGTATGCATCTGATCAAGCGTTTTATCCTGTGCACGGTCCTTGCGGCGCTGTGCCTGATTTCGACTCAGTGTTTTGCCGAAACAAAATCCTTTTCTTCAGTCAAATCCGCGATTGAATATGTTACCAGCAACCAGCCCGCTGAGCTGACGCTGGAAAAGAACAAGTTCAAGCCCACGGATCTGCTGAAAATCAAGAACGCGATGCCGGAAAACTCCGTTTTCCATTTCACGACAGCCTGGGGAAAAGTCACATTCTCCGATGACGTGGAGGATCTTGACCTGAAACCCAAGGACGCAGGGGTGACCATTGATGAGCTGCGGGCGATCGTCCAGCTTTGCCCTAACCTGAAAAGCGTTGACAACTCCAATAAGGCAAATCCGTCCAACAAGGATATGATTCCGCTGATCGAGGAGTATCCTGACATCCATTTTGACTGGAAAATCAACCTGGGCAAGGGACATTACGTCTCCTCCAAAGCGACCGTTTA
>JAFZOG010000142.1 GCA_017550745.1 Clostridia bacterium
TCGCTCGAAATGACACTATTACGCAATGGTATATCCCATACGTTTGAATTGTCATTTCGACCGGAACGGAACGCAGTGGAGTGCAGTGGAGAAATCTCCCCCGCCGCAGCGGATATTTTTAAGTCTTAAGTTTTAAGTTTTCAGTATTCATTAGTGTGACGGGAAAGCATTTCCCTGTCACACAGTGTCCTTTTTCTCCAGTTTTTTTCGCCACGTTATATATCTTAACACACACGATATTCCCGCCAGCATCCAGGTGACGCCCGCGGTGATCCAGATGGACCAGACGCCTGCGGTGGTCAGGTGGAGGAGCAGCAGGGGCAGGCCGACGCGGCCTGCGATTTCCACGATGCCGTTGATGAAGGAGAAGATGGCGTCGCCCACGCCGTTGAGCACGCCCCGGGCCACGTAGATGATGCCCAGGAAAGCATAGAAGCAGCTGGTGATGCGCAGGGCTTTTTCACCCAGGGCGATCACGTCCGTTTCCTTGACGAACATGCCGACCAGGGAGCCGCCCCATAGCTGCATAACCACCAGCATGAGGCCTGCCACGGCGAGCATGGCCAGCAGGCTGTCCCGGAAGCCTTCACGGATCCGCTTGTTCTTGCCGGCGCCCATGTTCTGGCTGGTATAGGTGGACAGCGCCATGCTCATGGAGCCGAAGGGCTGCTGCACCAGCTGCTCCAGGCGGTTGGTGGCAGTATAGGCGGCCATGGCGGTGGGGCCGAAGGTATTAACCACGGACTGCAGCGCCGTGGTGGAGATGGCGATGAGGCTCCACTGCAGCGCCAGGGGCAGGCCGAGGTGGATGGCCTGCTTCGAGATGGACTTGTCAAAGGCCAGGGAAGACTTGTTCATGCGGAAGTAGGGGTTCCTGCGGAAGGCGTAGAGCAGGGATCCGGAACCGGCCAGCAGCTGGGACAGCATGGTGGCAAACGCCGCGCCGAATACACCCATGCCGAAGGCACCCACGAAAAGCAGGTCCAGGCCGACGTTGAGCAGGCAGGAGAAAACCAGGAAATACAGCGGCGTACGGGAATCTCCCAGGGCCCGCTGCATGGAGGACGCGTAGTTGTAGATGGCGATGAGCGGCACGGAGGCGGAGGTCATCCGCATATAGGTGATGGCGTCCGGCAGGATTTCCGCCGGGGTGCCCATCCAGGTCAGCACGGTGGGCACCATGATGAAGGCCAGCGTGCCGGTAAGCAGTGAAGTCAGCAGGGTGATATAGGCCGAGTTGGCGATGGCCTTGCAGACCATCTTGTCTTCCCGGGCACCGAAGAACTTGGCTGTGACAATTCCGCAGCCGCCGCTGATGCCGTTGAAGATGGAAAAGAACAGGAAGGAGATGGAACCGGTGGCGCCGACGGCCGCCAGGGCGTCCGCACCCAGCAGCTGACCCACAATCATGGAGTCCGCCAGGTTATAGGCCTGCTGGAACAGGTTGCCGATGAGCAGCGGCAGCGCAAAAACAGAAAGCAGCGCCAACGGCTTGCCTTCTGTCATGTTCATGGTCATTTGCCGCGTCCTGCGGCTGCCGAAGTGGGACATAGGAAAACTCCTTTGGAGTTTATAGTAGAGGGAGGAGGTAGGAAGTAGGAGATAGGAGGTACTATTCGGAACGACGATGCTTTCACATTGTCATCCTGAGCAAGTGAGCGTAGCGAACACGTCGAAGGATCTCCTCGCCCGCATGCGTTCGGGAACGTAGTAGGAACTTCACCATCGGCAGGATGACAACGTAAGCAATTTGAATCATCACAATCTGGGAAGATAAGTAATCATCATTATGCATTATGCATTATGCATTGTGCATTGGTGCTCTTCCCGTCCAGCGTGAGCTTTGTGCTGCCGTTGTCAGTCTTCAGCTCATAGTCTCCTTTGAACCCGGTGAGGGTCACGAAGCCGTTCTCATCCGTCACCAGGTTCTCATGGGTTTCCCAGTCGCCGTGGATGAGACCCATCAGGGCGTGATAGGAGGGCTTTTCGGTGTTGTCCTCATGCACAAAGCCGGAGGGCGCCTTCAGCCAGCAGCCGTCGTTGAAGTCCCAGGTGGTGATGGCTTCCACCAGCGGATGGGAGAAGAGGACGGAGTACATCTCGCTGATCTCCCGGGCCTGGCGCTCTTCGCCGGCGGGCGTGCTGGGCCACTCGTCCACCTGCCAGTCGTTCAGGTCCACGATGTGGGCGGGCATGATGTCGCCGGAGATCAGGGTGTTTTCCGTGAAGTGGATCGGGAGGCCGAAGCGGGAGAACCGCTCCAGCACGGTGTTCAGCTTTTCCAGTCCCCAGTAGCCCTGGTGCTGGTGGCTCTGGATACCGATGGCGCTGATCGGCACATCCGCTTCCAGCAGGTCTTCAATCAGCTGGGCATAAGCCTCGCTGGTGTTGAAGTCGTTGATCAGCAGCACCGCGTCCGGATCGGTTTCCTTCGCGGCGGCGAAGACCTCCCTCACCAGGCCGACCCGGCCTTTTTCGACGCAGATCCGGGTGATGGCATTGTCATACCGGTCAAACACGGGCATGATCACCACTTCGTTGATCACGTCCCAGAGGTTGATGACGCCCTTGTAAGCGCTCACGTCCCGGCGGATCCGTTCCAGCTGGCGGCGGAGGATTTCCTCATTGGAGTATTTCAGGAGCCACGGCGCGCAGGCGGTGTGCCAGCACAGGGGATGTCCCTTGACCTGGACGCCATTGTCCCGCAGCCATTTGGCGGCGGCAATGGTTTCCGGATAGGCGGTTTTGCCTTCTTCCGGCTCGTACCGGCCCCAGTAGAAAGGCAGGGTGCCGTAGTTGAACAGCTTCAGCCACTTGTCCATCCGCTGGCTCAGGAAGGCCTGCTGCTTTTCATCCTGGGACTTCATCAGGGCAACGGCGTCAAAGGCGCCGCAGCCAAACAGAAACTGGTGGGACACCTGATCCGCACGGACCTGCTGACGGGCCGCGGGGGTTCCATCCGGATTGAGAAGCAGGATACGGGCAGCCGCGCGGCGGTGGGCAAACTGATTCTGATTCATGGCGATCCCTCCGGTTTTAAGGGAAGACTGATTAAATGAGTCCGTCAGATGCCAGATGGATTTTTTGTCGGGATCCAGCGCAGATTTCGAAGGTTTAGTGGCGCTAAATCGAGAAAGCTGTGTGCAGATAACGGCAAAAAAGGTGCTGGCAAATGGGCGGGGGAATTAATCAGGGTCTCCCTAATTTCGATTGTATTGTAAAGCCGGGGTCCGGGAAAAAACTGCCCATTTTTTGACCTGCGGCTTCTTACTTTTTGTACAGCCTTCCGCCTTGACTTCCGGCTTATCCGGCGGTTTAATGGAGGGGAACGGAGGATAACGCCATGGATTACAGCCAATATGAAAACTACGGGTTCGACCGGGTGAGCGCCTTTAACCTTTCCACGGGTTATGAAAAGCGGAGCTACCAGGCGCACTGGCATTCCTATGGCGAAATCCTGCTGGTGGGTCCGGGAAAGACAAACGTCTTCCGGGTGAACCAGAGCACCTACGAACTGGTGGAAGGCGATTTCCTGCTCATGTGGCCCATGGAGGTGCATGAGATCATTGACGCGGACCGGAAGGAATCGCTGGTGATCCAGTTCAGCAATAACTTCATGAACTCCCTGTTTGACCTGCAGCGGATCATGCATTTCTACCGGAACCTGCACGTGCTGTGCATCAATGCCCATCCGGAGCTGGTGGGCCAACTGCGGGTGATCGCGGAAAAAATGAAGGAGATCTGGTTTGAGGCGGGGCCGGACCGGGAACTCCGCTGCTGCATGCTGCTGATGGACTTTATGCTGACGCTGGACCGTCACCGGGATGAGTTCGCGCCTGAGCTTCACGGCGGGGACACCTACAGCTATACCGATACGGTGATGCGCCGGATGATGACGGTCACGGATTATATCAAGAACAACCTGACGGCGGATGACCTGTCCCAGGCCGCAATGGCGGAGATGGCGGGCATCAGCAAGGATTATTTCTCCCGGATCTTCCGCAGCGTGACCGGCACCAACTACAGCCGCTGGCTGAATATGATCCGTATGGAAAAGGCCACGGAGCTCCTGGCGGATGAGGAAATGACCCTGACCGAGGTGGCTATGCGCTCCGGCTTCCAGAGCATCTCCAGCTTCAACCGGGTCTTCCGGGCGGAA
>JAFZOG010000143.1 GCA_017550745.1 Clostridia bacterium
ACATTGCTCGTTTCGCGTGATCTCACCACCGATGAGAAATCCGCCGCAGGCGGTCATCGGTGGTTCGTCCCTCGTGCACCTGCACCAAAGGACTTCGTCCTCTGGACTCCAACAGCGGAAACATGATGTCTGGACGAATTGACTTTGCTTCCGCTGAAACTTGAGAGAAACAGGCAGGCTTACGACGTCATGCTTCTGGCCCGGCGGCTGAAAGCTGCCTGACCGGACGCAAAGCGTCCGGTGAAAGCCAGGGATAAATCCCCAGGGGAAAGCGAGCTTTTCCCTGGGGATTCTCCCGGCTTTCTTGGGCCAGAAGCCACTCACTTCCGTAACCCCAAATCGACTGGCGAATGTTCTTGGTTTTACTCAACGAAGCTATTTCGCCTATTGGGATGCAAGGGATGAAATCCCTTGCCGCAGGTCTGGGCGCGCGGAGCGCCCAGCGTTCCATTTTGATAATACCTTAAAGTGCTCTGAAAGTAAATGTTTGAACAATCGTTGTCGCGTCAAAGGACGTCAATGATCCTTTGTACCGCCGCTTTTGTATTCTCCAAGGTATTGAAGGCGGTCAGGCGGAAATACCCTTCCCCCGCGGGGCCGAAGCCTTCGCCGGGGGTGCCGACCACGTGGGCCTGGGTGAGCAGCAGGTCGAAGAAATCCCAGGAGCGCATATTGCCGGGGGTCTTCATCCAGATATAGGGCGCGTGCACGCCGCCGAAGACCTGGATGCCCGCGCTTTGCAGCCCGTCCCGGATGACCTTGGCGTTCCGGCGGTAATAGGCGATGTTTTCCATGTTCTGGCGCATGCCCTCGGGGGAGTACACCGCCGCCGCCGCACGCTGGACGGGGTAGGAAACGCCGTTGAACTTGGTGGCCTGGCGGCGTCCCCACAGGCGGTTGAGCGACACGCCGTCGAACTTCAGGTCCTTGGGCACGATGGTGTAGGCGCAGCGGGTGCCGGTAAAGCCCGCGGTCTTGGAGAAGGAGCAGCATTCCATGGCGCACTGCTTCGCGCCGGGAATCTCATAAATGCTCCGGGGGATCTCCGGGCCGGAGATAAAGGCTTTGTAGGCGGCGTCGTACACGATCAGCGCGTCGTTTTGAAGCGCCCAGTCCACGAACTTTTTCAGCTGCTCCCCTGTCAGCACAGTGCCTGTTGGGTTGTTGGGATAGCAGAGGTAAACCACGTCCACCCGCTTGTCCGGCAGCGGCGGCACGAAGCCGTTTTCCGCGTTGCAGGGGAGGTAGGTAAGTCCCGTCCATTTTCCGTCCACATACTGCCCCAGGCGGCCCGCCATGGCGTTGGAGTCCACATACACGGGATACACCGGGTCGGTGACGGCGATGCCGGCGTCGGGGCCGAATAATTCCTGCAGGTTGCCCACGTCGGATTTCGCGCCGTCGGAAATGAACACCTCGTCAAAGTCGATCTTCACGCCGAGGCCGGCATAGTCCGCGCCGATGATGGCGTTGATCAGAAAGTCATAGCCGAAATCCGGGCCGTAGCCGTGAAAGCCCTCCGTCGTGCCCATCTCCTCCGCGGCCTTTTTCATCGCTTCCACCACGGCGGGGGTCAGGGGCCGCGTCACGTCGCCGATGCCCAGGCGCAGGATATCCGCCGCCGGGTTTTTAGCGGCGTATTCCTTTACCCGCTTGGCCACCTCGGCAAACAAATATCCGGCCGGCAGGGCGGCCAGGTTCGCGTTGATTTTCATGCAAAGCCTCCATAGATTCGGGCGTTGCCGCCCGTGATGATGTGGAAAGCCGAAACGCATGAAAACCGAGGTTTCGGACAGACCGTGTTCAGTATATACCATAATCCGCCGAAATGTCATCTGCCCCACGGTTCTTTTTTGGTACTGGATTTTGTTTTAGAGTACAGAGTGCAGAGTACAGATTTATAGAGTCGGCCAATATAGCAATCCGTTAATTGCAAACGCTAATCATCTGTACTCTGAACTCAGTCTTCCGTCCATTCCCCGTCGTACACGAAGGAGGCGGGGCCGGTCTGGTAGACGTGGTTATCCTCGGCGTTCCACTGCAATTGCAGGTTGCCGCCGGAGAGCTTCATCTGCACGGTGCGGTCGCACAGGCCGGCCAGCACGGTGGCCACCAGGCTGGCGCAGGCGCCGGTGCCGCAGGCCAGGGTTTCGCCCGCGCCGCGTTCCCACACCCGCATTTGCAGGATGCCCCTGTCGATGACCCGCACGAACTCCACGTTGGTGCGGCGGGGAAAGAGGGGATGATGCTCGATCATGGGGCCGATGGTGGGCAGGTCGATGACTTCCGGGTCCCGCACGAACACCACCGCGTGGGGATTGCCCATGTTCACGCAGGTGATGAACCAGGTCTGGCCCATGATTTGCAGCCGGTGGCGCAGCACCAGCTCCCCCGGCAGGTTCACGGGGATCAGGCGGGGGTTCAGCTCGGGGGTGCCCATGTCCGCCTTGACCCTGGCCACCTTGCCATTTTCCACGAACAGCTGTATCACCCTAAGGCCGCCCTTGGTGTCGATGGTCAGCTCGGTTTTGTCGGTCATGCCGCGCTCATACACGTACTTGCCAACGCACCGGATGCCGTTGCCGCACATGTCCGCTTCGCTGCCGTCGGCGTTGAATACGCGCATCCCGAAATCCGCGGTGTCGCTGGGCTCGATCAGGATCAGCCCGTCGGCCCCCACGCCGAAATGAGGACGGGACATGACGATGGCCAGGCGGTCAGGGTCGTGCACCACCTCTTCAAAACAGTTGACATAAATATAATCGTTGCCGATGCCCTGCATCTTCGTAAACTTCATGCCGCTGCCTCCTTTCGGGTTCCGTAATCTATCCTATGCCGGCATCATGCCCGGCGTCACATTCTTTCCGGCGCTTCCAGGCCGATGAGGTACAGGCCGGTTTTGATGACCTGGCGGGCGGCGTCGGTCAGCTTCAGGCGGGCGGCGGTGGCGGCGGGGTCGTCGTCCAGGATGCGGTGCTCGTAATAGTATTTATTGTACGCCTTGGCGATTTCGGTGGTGGCGCGGGTGACCATAAAGGGCTCGTTCTTCTGGCAGGCTTCCGCAACGGCCTCCGGGAAGCGGCTCAGCAGCCGCAGCAGGGCCTGGGCCTCGTCGTCGGTGAGGGCGGCGTAGTCCGGCGCGGCGGAGATTTCCGGGGCTTTTCTCAGCACGGAGCAGCACCGGGCGAAGGTGTACTGCACGTAGGGGCCGGTCTCGCCGTCAAAGTTCAGGGCGCGGTCCCAGTGGAAGTCGATGTCCTTGATGCGGCTGTTTTGCAGCGTGGAGTAGACCACGGCGCCCACGCCCACCTGCCGGGCCACTTCTTCCTTGTTTTCCAGGTTCGGGGACTTTTCCCTGATGATCTCCAGCGCCTTTTCCTGGGCTTTTCGCAGCAGGTCGTCCAGATAGATCATCACGCCCTTGCGGGTGGACAGGGCCTGCCCTTCATAGGACACCATGCCGAAGGAGACGTGCTTCATCTGCTCCTGCACCCAGTCATAGCCCATCAGCTCCAGCACCTTGAACAATTGCTTAAAGTGCAGATCCTGCTGGTAAGCGACGATATACAGGCACTGGTCGAAATGATAGGTCTCCTTGCGGTAGATGGCGGCGGCCAGGTCGCGGGTATGGTAGAGCGTCGCGCCGTCGGATTTGAGAATCAGGCAGGGGGGCATATCGTAGGCTTCCAGATCCACGATCTTGGCCCCGTCAGAATCCTTCAGCAGCCCTTTTTCCTCCAGCATTTCCACCACGCGGCCGGTCTTGTCCGCATAAAAGGATTCCCCGGCGTAGCTGTCAAAATGCACGCCCAGGATGTCGTACACCCGCATGGCGTCCTTGAGCGTTACGTTTTTGAACCAATTAAAGATTTCAAGGGCCTCGGGGTCGCCCTCCTCGATCTTCTTGAACCAGGCGCGGCCTTCATCCTCCAGCTCGGGATGCTCGGCGGCTTCGTTATTGAAGCGGACGTAGAGCCTGGTCATTTCGTCCACGCCGCCCTTTTCCACCGTTTCCCTGTCGCCCCACTTTTTGTAGGCGCAGATCATCTTGCCGAACTGGGTGCCCCAGTCGCCCAGGTGGTTGATGGACACGGTATGCCAGCCCTGGAAATCATAGATGCGCTTCAGGCTGTTGCCGATGACCGTGGTGCTCAGGTGGCCGATGTGGAAGCGTTTGGCGATGTTGATGCTGGAATAGTCCATGCACACCGTTTTCCCCCGGCCCTCCTCGCTGCTGCCCCACTTTTCCGGGGCGGCCATGACGGCTTCCAGCATTTCCCGGGCGAAGTTTTCCCGGTTGAAAAAGAAATTCAAATAACCGCCCACGCATTCCACCCGGGCGATTTCAGGCTTTTCCAGCGCTTCGGATAATTTCTTGGCGATCATGGGCGGGCCCATGCGCAGCGCTTTGCTCAGCCTGAAGCAAGGGAAAGCGTAGTCCCCCATGGCGGGGTCCGGCGGCACTTCCAGAAAACCCGCTAAATCCTCCGGCAGCCCCTGCGCTTCGGGAAACGCCGCTGAAAGCATCTCTTTCGCCAGGCCGGCGATGCGCTGTCTCATGTCCATGAATACAATCCTTCCTTCTCCTGCGGTAAAATACACTTCATATTACCATATTCTGCCCCGTTTCGCAACGGACAAAACCCGAAACGGGAAAAAAGAGTTATGAAAAGAATAAGCAGCGTTATATAGGAAGGGGGACGCTGGGCGCTCCGCGCGCCCAGTGTCTCCTCCTGTATCTGGCCTCAATGCAAATATGGTAACCGCCCGGCCTGCGCTGAAACCATCTTTCGAATCATTTCAGCGCAAGCCGGGCGGTCAAGGAAAAATCAGAAGGCTTTGAGGATGAACACCCGGTCCATAGGGTTCAGGGAAGGCTTGGCGGGGTTCATATAGGTTTTCGCGGCGGATTCAAACACGATGAAGATTTCCCCGTCTACTGTGCACAGGCATTCAGTCATGGGCGGGGCCATGAGCGCGGCTTCCCGGGCGCTGCTGTCCAGGATCCAGAGGGGGGCTTCCCTGCCGTTTACCTCCACGGTCATTGCCGGGCCGGCGGAAAGCACGTCGTCGTACCGGTAGATCACCGAATCGTTCCTGCGCCCGTAGGACTGGCTGAGGTAGATTTTTCCGTTCAGGGTGGTCATGCCCTGGATGCGCTCGGTCATGGAAAGGATATAATCCGGCGCGGAAAAGTCCTGGCCGGGCTCCATCCGGTAGCCGCAGGTCCATGCCCGCTGTATGCCGTCCGCGCCGGTCACCCGGTGGGAAGCGTCGGTGGGATAGTCCCCGCCGTACTGGAATTCCCCCACCCACAGCACGCCGTCGGCATAGCTGCAATAGGATGAATTGACCGGCACGGGGATCTCTTCCTCAAAGGCGCAGGACGCGTTTTCAGGCAGCTTTTCGTAGGTGTCCAGGGAGATCCTGTACAGCATCTTTGCGTTGGACACATAAATATCCGTCTCCGTGGCGCAGACCCCGCCCGCATGGCCGGTGTACTTGCTGCCGTCCGTGTTGTTCAGCTTCACCTGCCTGAGCAGCGCCCCCGTCTGCCTGCTCACGGCCAGCAGCGCGCTGTTGTCGTCGCCGCCGCTGTAGCCCGCGAAGAGCAGGGCGTCGTCCTTGGGAAGATACGTGATCCCCTGGGGCACGAAGCCTTCCTTCAGCCCCGGAATGAGAACGGACACATCGCCCGCTGCCCGGAATGTGGGATAGGCCGCGGCGGAGGCTTCCGCGTCGGCCACGGAAGCGCTGGTATACGCCGTTTCCTCCGCCCCGCAGGCGGAAGCGAACAGCGCCAGCGCCGCGATCAGGATCCACAGGATGTTTTTCTTCATTATTTTGTCACGCCCCTTATGAAGAACGGCCCGCTGCCGGAACGCGGACAAGCGGGACGTGCTTCCTTTTCACCTGATCCCAGTATAGCATACAATGCGGAAAAAATCCATAGAAAAATCGGGGCGCCGCTATCTGCGGACCACGGTGCAGTCCTTTGCGTATTCTCCGTATTCCGCCAGAAACGCCTGGTATTCGGAGGGCTCGGTGATCCATACGATCACCCATACGTTTTCCACGCCCAGGTTTTCGTACGCCTTATGCCGGTGGTTCCCGTCGTTGAGCTCAAACCCGCCGTCCACATAGTGCACGATCAGCGGCGGCATGTCGGGGTTTTCCCGGATGGCCTTTTCCAGCTCTGCCACGTGCCGGCGGAACCAGTCCCTGTCGATCTGGTATTTCATTTCCGGCTCCGGCCCGGCGCAGCGGCTGAAAAAGCGAAGCGGCATCAGGACGGGACTGAAATAATACCGGTCGAACAGCTTCAGCCCGTCGGAAAACGGAATGTTCCGTCCGTCCTCGTTGAGGTACAGGTGAATCCACACATCCAGCTTTTCCTCGGCGGCGTATGCTTTCGCGGAGGACAGGGAAGCGCTGTATTTCAGCATCACGGTCTCCTTTCTGTTATACACGATCCGTTTGATGGAGTCATAGGACAGGGCGTACTTTTCCATCAGCGCGTCCATGGTTTCCCCGCGGGAGAAGGCCGCTTTGATTTCCAGGTTCCTTTCCCGGATGTACTGCTGGTAGCCGGAGGATTCACCCCACGCCTTTTTCGCATTTCCCGCCGGGATATAGATGGTTTCCCCGGAAACGTATTTCTGGATCTGCCGGAGCAGCCCCTCCGGAAAAATGTCCTGCGCGTTTCTGTATTTCATGCCCCTGCCCTCCTGTCCCCCTGATTATATCTCACGCGAAAGAAGAAGAAAAGGGCATATTCGCCTATAACCGTTTATGGCACAAGCCATTCAGCTGCCTCTGGACGGTGCGAAAAATTATACTACAGGTTTCTTTACATTTTGTTTTGTTCGTGTTATGATACCACCGTACCGAGGGTACAGAAAGGAAAGCAAAGGAGGAATTCAGATGTCCCGCGTCACCGCGTATGCCCGCTATGAACAGAACGTATTCCTGCTGTGCAGCCTTGAAATCCAGCTGCGCGCTGCTTTGCTGTGCCCTGATAAGACGAGAGAAAGAAGCCGAAACCATCTTCCGCTGTGAAGCGTATGATATGGAGGAACAGGCCGCTTGTCTGATCAAGGCAGGCGGTCTTCTTTTTCATCCATTACCGTAAAGCAGGGAGGGATCACAATGAACGCAATGCCTGCCATTGACATGGCGGCGACCGGCTCCAACATCGTCAGGATGCGCCGCAGCGCGGGCATGACGGTGCAGGATTTGCAGCAGGTATTCGGCTTCTCCACGCCCCAGGCGATTTACAAATGGCAGCGGGGCGCCGCCATGCCCACGTTGGACAACTTGGTCGTATTGGCCGCGGTGTTCGGCACCACGTTGGACGCGATCATTGTCCGCACAGGCCCGCGCAGCTGACTGAACCGGGCCGTGCCCTTCGCCTGATTCGCGCTGCCCTTTCAAGGCGGCGCACCTCATGCACAGATGTTGGAACGGAATACAGGCCAGCCTCAGACACTGGCGCCCCAAAGGGCGTGCGGGTTCGAATCCCGCTCTGTGCATCTCAGTTTGTTACGGTTCATGTATTTCTGGGGGAACCTCAGTTTCAAGCACGGACGATCCTCAATAGTGGATTTACAAAAAGAGAAATCCGTGCTACAATCAGCATGTCCTCGAAAGAGGGCGCAAACGGCATTGCAGAGAACAGTTACTTCGCGATCCAAATACGCAGGTCGGCGGTTCGAGTCCGCCTGTTCCCGGATGGGAACATAGCTCAGCTGGGAGAGCGGCGTTCACAGTGAAACACTGTTTTCGATTTTATCCGTTTGCTCAAAACGATATAAAGCGGCATTGCAGGCTTCTGTTACTTCGCATTCAGAGCGAGAGGTGCCGGTTCGAGTCCGGCCGCGGCAGCAGCCGCGTAGTTTAACGGCAGAACGCTAAAATAAACAGGATCCGATTTTATCCGCTTTATATACCATGGCAAACGTGCATTGCAGCAATCGGTTACTTCGCCCACCATGCGAGAGGTCGCGGGTTCGAATCCCGCCGCGGCGCAAGCCGTGTAGCTCAGCGGCAAGAGCGCTAAAAACACCGGTTGCGTTTTTATCACGTTTGCTTTTTGTTTTACGAAGGGAGGAATTACCACGTCCAAATTCAACACGAACGCCACGATCAAAACCACCAACCAGGAAGGCCACGCGGCTTACACCATGACGGACAGGGCAAAGCTCGTGACGCAGGTGCTGACCTCCTTCTTCAACGAAGCGAAGTTCTACGGCGACAACAGCAAGGAAATGCAGGAGACGATCCAGGCGGTCATCAAAAAGGACCCCGCTTTCGTGTCCAGCCTGGCGGTGTTCGCCCGGCGCGTGTTCAACATGCGCTCGGTATCCCACGTGCTGACCGGGTATCTGGCCCACACCGTGGAAGGGAAGCCGTATACCCGCAAGACCGTCATGGGCGTCGTCCAGCGGGGCGACGACGCCACGGAAATCCTGTCCTTCTACCTGAATAATTTCGGCAAGCCCATCCCCAATTCCCTGCGCAAAGGGCTGGCGGACGTTTTCGGAACGTTCGACGAATACACGCTGGCGAAGTACAAGGGCCAGGGAAAAGGCGTGAAAATGCGGGACGTGCTGTGCCTGTGCCGTCCCACGCCGAAGGATGAAAACCAGTCCGCCCTGTGGAAGCGGCTGCTGGAGGGCAGGCTGGAAACGCCCGTCACCTGGGAAACGCAGCTCTCCGCTAAGGGAAACAGCAAGGAAACCTGGGAAAGCCTCATCGACAGCGGAAAGGTGGGCTATATGGCGCTGCTGCGCAACCTGCGGAACATCGTCCAGGCCGGTCCCGCCAACATCGAAAAGGTGTACGCCGTGATCGAAGACCCGGAGGCGGTGAAGCGCTCCAGGCAGCTTCCCTTCCGTTTCCTGTCCGCGTACAAGTCCGTCAGCGTCATCGCGGGAAGCCGGGCCTTCAACGCGCTGGAGAGCGCGGTGGAAGCGTCCGTCCAAAACATGCCGCGCCTTGGCGGCACCACCGTGATCGCCGTGGACGTTTCCGGCTCGATGAGCAGCCCCATCAGCGCCAAATCCGACATCCGCTGCTGCGAGATCGGCATGATGCTGGGGCTGATCGCCAACAAAATGTGCGACAACAGCATCTTTTATACCTTTGAAAACAAGATCGAAAAGCCCGCCCTTTCTTCCCGGAACGGTATCCTGTATACGGCCGTGAAGGAAGCCAAAGCCTCCGGCGGAACGGACATGGACCTCCCCTTTGAAAAGATGATGGAGGACCGGGTGCGCGCGGACAGGATCATCCTGATTTCCGACAATATGTGCAACGCGGGCGTATCCTACTGGAATAAGACCCCCGTGCAGTCCCTGGCGGACCAGTACCGCCAAAAGACCGGAAACGACCTCTGGGTACACGCCATCGACCTGCAGGGCTACGGCACGCAGCAGTTCCACGGCAGGAAAACCAACATCATCGCCGGCTGGAGCGAAAAAGTGTTTGACTTTATCCGGCTGGCGGAGCAGGGGGAAGGCACCCTGGAAGAAACCATCGCAAACTATCAGTGGTAAACTATCAGTGATATTACACAAACGGCCCCGGCAGTCAAATGTGCGGGGCTTTTTGGCGCGCAAAGACAATTTTGCGAACAGCTTCAAAATTCGTCCGAGATGTGATAGAATAGAAACAGAGCAGGCTACATCCGATCCGAAAGACGCATTTGCGTGAATTCAAAGCATACGGGGGGAATAAAAATTGAGAACGGAGCATGACTCCATCGGCACCATCAATCTGCCGGAGAACGCCTATTACGGCGTACAGTCCATGCGCGCCAAGGAAAACTTTCCCATGACGGGGCAGCTGATGCATCCCTACATGGTGGAAAGCCTGGTGATGATCAAAAAAGCGGCGGCCATCGCCAACCAGCGGGCGGGGATGCTGAAGCCGGAAATCGCTTCCGCCATCATCCGGGCCTGCGACGAAATCCTGCACGGCAAGCTGCGGGACCAGTTCATCGTCGATCCCATCCAGGGCGGCGCGGGCACGTCGGCCAACATGAACGCCAACGAAGTGGTGGCGAACCGGGCGTGCGAGATCCTGGGCGGCGAGAAGGGGGACGGCTCCGTCCACCCCAACGACCACGTGAATATGGCCCAGTCCACCAACGATGTGTTCCCCTCGGCGGGCAAGCTGGCCGCCCTGCGCATGACGGAGGCGCTGCTGGCTGCCCTGGACAGGCTGATCGCCGCCTTTGACCGGAAGGCAAAGGAAAACGAAACGGTGCTGAAGCTGGGCCGCACGCAGCTCCAGGACGCCGTGCCCATGTACCTGGGCCAGGAATTCAAGGCCCATGCCGACGCCCTGCGCCGATGCGCCAACCGCATCCTGCGCAGCCGGAACGAGCTGTTTGAGCTGAACCTGGGCGCGACGGCCATCGGCACCAGCATCAACGCCAGCGAAGGGTATCTGAACTGCGTGATGGACATCCTGGCCGATCTGATCGGCCAGCCGGTGAAAGCCGCCGACGACCTGATCGACGCCACGCAGAACGCCGACAGCTTCGCGGCCATTTCCTCGGCGGTGAAGAACTGCGCCCTGGTGATGTCCAAAATCGCCAACGATATGCGCCTGCTCTCCAGCGGCCCCTGCGGCGGCATCGAGGAATTGCAGCTCCCCGCCCGCCAGCCCGGCTCCTCCATCATGCCGGGCAAGATCAACCCGGTCATTCCCGAGGTGGTCACCCAGGCGGCGTTCCTGGTGGCGGGCAACGACGTGACCATCTCCATGGCGGTGGAGGCGGGCCAGCTGGAGCTGAACGCCTTTGAGCCGGTGATTTTCTACTGCCTGTTCGAGTCCCTGGAGGTGCTCACCCACGCCGCCGACACATTCCGCGAGCGGTGCGTGGAGGGCATCCTGGCCGACGTGGAGCACTGCAGCGATATGCTGATGAAGTCCACTGTCATCGCCACGGCCCTGTGCCCGGAGATTGGCTATGAACGCGCCACCGCCATCGTGAAAAAAGCGCAGCAGGAACACCGCACCGTGGTGGACGTGGCGCAGGAGGAGCTGTCCATCCCCAAGGAAGCCCTGGAGCAGATCGTGAACGACTGCCTGAAGGAACGCAGTTGAGCAGATAAACATGCTGAGAACAACCTGGACGGCTCAGACTGTAGACAAAGTACTCCGGGGAAGTATGAAGGGGCCGCAGCCCCTTCATTAACAATCCGCAGGCGGCGGCGTGTACGTCGCCGGGGCCCGAAGCGCCCGGAAAACCTGCCCTTGGGCCGGTTTTCAGCGTAGGGCGGGCCGGAAGGCCCCGGGCAGGCAACAAAATGTTGCTTCCTATATCAATTTCCGGCCGTAATATGAACGAATCCGGGCCTTTCGGTCCGGATTCGTCCTATTACAGGAAATTGATGCATCCATCGAAAGACAGCTTTATACTGTTCTCAATTTAGATAAGCAATTTAGGGAGTGTTCACACTGCCGCTCAAAGGCTGAATTCTGGTTGATTTTCCGTCATGCTGCGTTGCATTTCCTTGAAATACCGCCAGTATTCCTGCGGAAATGCGCCTTGCCTGACGAAAAATCATCTCAGAATCAGCT
>JAFZOG010000144.1 GCA_017550745.1 Clostridia bacterium
TCTGTGCTATAATTCCTTTCGGTATAGTTTGTCATCAACCTAATTATACCAAAATAACGGAAATCTCCCAAGTACTTTCCCTTGAGAGATTTCTGTTTTTTTCGTTGGGGTTTGAAGTGCTTTTTTTTCACAGCCCCTTTTTTTGCCTATATGCTGAAAAACCGGTTCTATTTGTCATGTTTTTGGCCGGGGCATGAGATATGATAATGATGGGATTGTATGTAGATTGCAATTCCCCATATTCCAGTTTTTGCGGTGGAAACGCAATGACATGCCAGTTGAATGAATCCACATAGAAATGGAGGAAGGGAACATTATGAAAAGCAACATCATCATCATTGTATATGGAGGGCGGAATTGTGACTTTCAAGGTTTTCAGGATGAGGAATTCAAAATCAGCGCATGCGCTCCGGTTTTGCTTTTACATGCTGACGGCGGTTTTGCTCGCCGCCCAGAGCGGAAGCTATGCGCTGGCGGAATAAATCGCGGAGGGATCGAAAGCGGACGAGATTCACATTTCGGTCGATCTTGAAGGGCAAACCGAAGGCTATTCTGCGGTGCTGTAAGCAAGGTTACGATCCAAGAGAAAGGGTGAATGGGTGATTTCAATGGAGATAATGAAATCGATACAACCCGATATCATGCTGGCATTGAGCGCCATATGCGGCGTGCTGGCCTTGCTTGTCTACATGACAAATACCATGTCCCAAAAGCGAAAACTGGCGCTGATGCTGTTGGAGATCAGCGCCATGCTGCTGATGATTTTCGATCGCAGTGCCTATATTTACAGGGGCGACACGAGCGAGCTGGGCTGGTGGATGGTACGAATCTGCAATTTCGCTGTGTTTTTCCTGTCGCTCGTCGTGATTGACGCCTTCAACCTGTACCTGATCGATCTGAATATCCATGAGGGCGGGCTTGACGCCGCGCCGCGGCGTTTGAAGGCCGCGAGAATCGTGGCATTCACCGGGATGGCCATGCTCGTCGTCTCCCAGTTTACCGACTTCTACTATACCTTTGACGAGATGAACCGCTATCAGCGCGCGCCGGGATTCATCGTCTGCTATTTATTCCCCATGACGATTCTGATCCTGCAGTTGTCCGTCATCGTGCAGTATCGCAAACGCCTGAACCGTGGCATCCAAATTCCGCTGCTGCTGTTCACGGGCCTGTGCATCATTGCTCCTGTGCTTCAGGTGTTCCTCTACGGCATTTCGTTGACCAACATGACGATCGCCGCCATGACGGTGCTGCTGTACATATTCGCGCTGAAGGATATGGCCAGGGAAGTGGAGCAGGCACGTCAGCATGAGATCGAATATTACAAGGAAAAACAGAAGACTGAACACACTCTGTTTGAACAGACTGCCGAGGCGCTGGCATCAGCCATCGACGCCAAGGATGCCTATACCCACGGCCATTCGATCCGCGTCGCCATGTATTCCGCTCAGATCGCCCGGGAAGCTGGCAAATCAGAGGAGGAATGCGATAAGGTCTATTTCGCCGCGCTGCTGCATGACGTGGGCAAGATCGGCATCCATGACGCCATCATCAACAAGGACGGCAAGCTGACCGATGAAGAATTCGCCCAGATCAAAATGCATCCCGTCTACGGCAATCAGATCCTTTCCACGATTTACCGGCTGCCTTATCTCAGCATCGGCGCGCACCACCATCACGAGCGCTACGACGGGCGGGGCTACCCGGATAAGCTGAAAGGCGAGGACATCCCGGAAATCGCGCGCATCATTGCCGTGGCCGATTCCTACGACGCCATGACCTCCAAGCGCAGCTACCGCGACCCGATTCCCCAGCAGAAGGTGCGCGAGGAGATTTTGAAAGGCATGGGGTCGCAGTTTGATCCCCAGTATGCCAAGATCATGCTGCACATGATCGACATGGACCTCGAATACGGTATGCGCGAGCGCCAGGAAGAGGGCGATGACGCCTTCATCACCCGCATCAAATGCGAAACACTCTACAACGATTGTTCGACGGGTATCTCAATCACCGACCATACGGTACGTATTCGCTGCTACAGCCGACCCGACGACGGCTTCCCCGAGGCTGAAAGCATCCCGACGATTCTGCTGTTCGATTCGCTGGACGCCCGCGTGCATATGGAGGAGGCCAAGCGCAAGGAACTGCTGTATTTTGAATACGCGCGGCTGCGCTTTGACGGCAAGACGAGCCAAGAAGGCGCACGAAAGCTGGAGACCCGGATAAAGCACTGTGAAGCTCCGTCGGAAAAACCTGTGAATACGCGCTTCACCAGTTACTCCATCGAAGCCGTGCGTATGGAGGATCATGTGCGCATCAATATCTCGGACGGAGAAAAGTCGGTGGAAACCATTGTCGCGCTTCCTGACAGCGCCCGCTTTTCCTACATTTCGCTCACCGGCGAGCACTGCATGATCAGCAATATCCATGTGGATCAGGAGGATTTCCCCATAGAGAAGGATGCCATTCCGCGCATCACCGAGGAGATCAGCTACATTCGCGGCTGCCCACAGGGCGACGTTCCGAATGTTCAGGTGAACCGCTGGCGTTCGTCTTCCACGGAGGGCATGAAGCTCACCGGGAATATGAGGCTTACCTTCCACAGCCAGAGCCTGCCCACGGCCCGGCTGGTATGGCATTGCCCATACGTAAGCCTCTATACCTCGAAGGACGGCAAGGTAAATGGGGAAGGCTATCGGGAGTTCCTCTTGCTGCGCCTGGACGGCGAAAGCTGGGATTCCGACACCCACGCCCAAAATGAGGCCATGATAGAGCACACGCACCGGTTCCCGGGTTGGAACGCATGGAAGGACGCGAACAAGCAGGGGATCGACTGGGAAGTCCTGATCCGGCAGGATGGCAACCGCGTCGAAATGGAGACCGAAACCCTCGGAATTTCGATTCTCAACAAGACAACGATCATGGACGAGGTCGATGACCTGTACGTCGCGCTTACCGGCGACCAGTGCGCGCTGACGGATATCCATGCCATAACGCTTACAAGTACAAAGTGACAAGGCGGCAGGGCGACATCACCTGCTTTGAAGAAAGCGGGCACGGAGCGGATAGCATCATGCTAACCACCCGCGCCCGTTTCAACTTCTGCTGGAATCTGCAAATTATCTGTTCAGTATTTTGTATTGGTGCAGATGGAACAAATACCATATGTAGTATGTTTTTCAACAACTCTTAATCGCCGGAGATATTCAGTCAATCTGCGATCATCTGAAAATGTCTCAAGGCATCTTCTATGGCCTTTTCTTTTTCCGGCGGGCATTTTGGAACACGGTTGCCCTCTGTCTTTGGCTTGTTGTAACAATCCCGTTCAATGATTCCATGCTTGGCTTTCACTTGGGCGATATGCAGTCGGCTTCTCCCTTTCCCACTGCGGCGAGGCTGGCCTCGGTGTCCGTAAAGTACACCCGGTTCCATTGGGGGAAATGATCATTCAGGAAGGTTTCATAGTCAGGATTCCCCTCGTTGACCGCGACCGTTACTTCACCCTGTGGGGAGAATTCGCGCTGTGCGGACTGGCGAACCACCGCAACCATGCCCGTCTGCATCAACGGGATCGTCAGCGACAAATGGAGCTCTTCGCCGTCATAGTCGGAGACATTCGTGGGAAACAGGCAATCGACTTCTCCGCTCATCAGCATGTCCAGCGAGTCTGTGGGAGAGCTGACAGGTACCGCCGTAAATTCGATCTCCGCGTTTTCTGTGCTGTGGGAGGCCAACTCCAGAAAGTCCTTCAGCGCACCGGTCAATTCCCCGGTGTCAGGGTCCTGTGCACAGAATGCGAGGTAATTGTCCCGGTAGCCCACGCGGATCGGCCCGTGCTCTGCAAGCCAGCTCAGCTCACTCTGGCTGAGGAACAGCTCCGATCCGGAATAGCCGATGTACTTGCTGTAAAGTTCCTTAACATAATAGAAGTTGTTTTCCTGGATCCTGCTCATTGCAAAATCCAGCTCCGACAAAAGCTCCGGCCGGGTCTTGCTCACCGCGAAGAAAAAGTCGGACGAGCCGATCTTGCATAACTTGCTGGCAACTTGCAGAGAAAGAATCCCTGAGGTACTGTAACCTAAAAAATCGTTGAAAAATAAGGATTGCTGCAAAGCTTTGCAATCAATCCTAACTTGCCGGTAACTTGCTGAAGCAGAAAGTTTCAAGGCACAAAACTGATAGAATCTATCTCGTCACTCGATTTCAAAGTTTCTGACTTATGAAAAATAACCCTTGACAAGTATTCTATTCTCAGTTTAAGCAGTGAAGTGAAAAAGTAGCTTCCAGAGTGGGGGCAGGGAATTGGAAGTTACTTTTGCACTTCACTCCGCCAATTTTTCTCTATCGGAGGGATTGACAATCGCCTGCTTCAATGATATACTGTTTCAGTACTTCCGGAGGCTGTCTGAGGCAGTGCGTGGAGGGATGGCCGAGCGGTTGATGGCGCTGGTCTTGAAAACCAGTGATGCTGAAAGGCACCGGGGGTTCGAATCCCTCTCTCTCCGCCATTTTCTTCACATTCGGAGTATGTTGCAGGCTCATGGAGAAGTACCCAAGTGGCCGAAGGGGCTCCCCTGCTAAGGGAGTAGTACGAGTGAATCGTAGCGAGAGTTCAAATCTCTCCTTCTCCGCCAATGAAACCCTTGATTTACAAGGGTTTCTTTGTTTTTTTGCCACCAGAATGCCACCACCAGCTCAAAGTGAGGCGATGAATGATTCCATTTTTGATACGCAGTCTTGCTGCATAGTCATAGAGACATGCACATATTTATCCATCGTAAAGGCTACCGTTGCATGTCCCAGATTGTTGGAAACCGTCTTCACGTCCACACCGTTTTGAAAGCAACCGATTGAGGCAAATAATAATAAAAGTAAAATAGCCACAGCGCAACCGTTTTTTACGCTCCATATGTACAAACAGCGCCAAAGGCAAAAAACAGCGACGTTCATGGCCTCCGTTTCTCCCTGGATTTTTCCATAAAAAGGCCCGCCCTACCCGGGTTTCAGCCGGATGGGGCGGGAGAGGGGCGTTTACAAATCACTCGATGGGAAAAGAGGATCAGATCACAGCATCAATCAGGATTCCGGTCGAAGGGAGTTGTTTTGCCCGTTCTGATCCGGAGGGGTCTTTTGTCCGTTCTGTCCATTCTGATTGGGGGGTGTCACCTGGCCGTTCATGCTGTTTTGGGCAGGCGGCATCATTTGTCCGCTCTGAGCGGAAGGAGCCGTCTGATTATTCTGTCCGTTTTGATCGGGAGGAGTCAATTGCCCGGTCATGCCGTTCTGTCCGGAAGGGGTCATCTGTGCGTTGCTCTTTTTGTATAACGGAATTTTACCGAAAAATACTGACAAACAGGTTGACAAATCCCCTTTTTCTGTTATAATGTTATTCGTTGCCAAGCGGCAGGTACGCGGTCGTGGCGGAATTGGCATACGCGCACGTTTGAGGGGCGTGTTCTTAACCGAGTACGGGTTCAAGTCCCGTCGACCGCACTGCAGGGGCCTTGAAAACAGGATGTTTTCAGGGCTTTTTCTTATGCCCGCTGCCAAAGCAGCATGTTGTTTTCAAACAGGCTGTTCATCCTGCCGGTGTCCTTCAGCCACGCAAGATAGGACCGGACAGTGCTGCCGACCAGGACATACTGCTCAAAAGTCATTTCCAGCGCGTATTCATCAAACAGCTTTTTGAGGATAGACTCAAAGCAGAGCGGACGGCTGCATAGATTGAGAATCTCTTCAGCGATTTCCATGACCCTGCCGATGTTGTACTGGGCAAGATCGGCAATCTCCTCGGAAGCGGCCGCATGGGCGGGCACAAACATCTTAGCCTGCAGGGTCTTGACCATTTCAAGCGTTTTCAGATATGCGGCTATATCGTAGATAAACCCGATCCGGTACTTATCCAGCGTTTCCCGGCTGGACAGGCAGTCCGCCAGATAGCTTAATGGCATCATCCTGCCGCCTCCCATCCGATAGAATACTCACGGTCATCTGCAACCGTTAGTTTAAACTAACCATTGTATTTCATATTATAGTTAGTTATTTCTAATATGTCAAGCTTTTTTTCTTTGCGCCTTTCACTTTCCGCTTCATGCGGTTATGTCCTTTGATTTCAAACGGAAAATAAAAGTATTTGCTTTTTTGGCCTACTTCATGTATAATAAGATTGATAAAAAAATAGAAGTGCCGTTTTCCTTTCGCAATGAAATCCTGTACAGTTCATTCTTTCAATCTTAAAGCGGCCCGCGCGCTTGCATGGTCAAGGCCCGGCAGCTTAAGAAATACATTTTTCAGGAGGAAATCCCATGAAAAAAATCATTGCTCTGTTGCTCGCTATGATGATGCTGATCGGTATCTGCGCCGTTGCTTCCGCCGAGGACTGGAAGTTCGAGCGCGGCATCACCATCGTGTGCCCCTGGGGCCTTGGCGGCGGCGCTGACAGCACCATCCGTCCCATGGCGACCTTGATGCAGAACTATCTGGGCGTGCCCGTTGACGTGCGCAACGAGACCGGCGGCAGCGGCGTGACCGGCGCTACCTTCGCCTTCAAAGAGCCCGCCGACGGCTATACCTTCCTGCTGGGCACCCAGTCCCTGTACATCCAGGATATGATGGACAACATGGACTTCAACTTCAAGGATGAATTCGAGTGCGAAGACGTGCTGGTTCACTCCATCAACATGCTGGCCGGCTCCGCCAAGCAGATGGAAAAGTACGGCATCAAGACCTTCTCCGACCTGCAGGCCTATGCCGGCACGCATCCCTACGAAGTGTCCGTGGCCATGCTGACCGCCACCGGCGTGGACGGCATGTGCTTTGAAATCGCCACCGACGGCCTGGCCCTGAACCCCGTCACCTACGATTCCGGCTCCTCCGTGAACAGCGACCTGGCCGGCGGCCACGTGGACCTGGCTGTGGGCGGCTATGACGACATGAGCGGCCTGATCGAATCCGGCGATATCATCCCGCTGCTGGTGTTCTGCGAGCATCGCATCGATATCTGCCCCGACTGCGAATGCACCGCTGAAATCGGCATCGACAGCTACGCCGGTCCCTGGCGCGCCATCTTTGCCAAGAAGGGCACTCCCCAGGGCGCGATCGACAAGATCATCGAAGCCGTGGAAGCCTGCCGCAGCGACGAAACCTGGCAGGAATTCATCAAATCCGCCGCTTATGACCAGCGCGAGATCCCCGCTCCCGGCGAAGCCCTGCAGGCCTTCTGCCTGAGCGAATACAAAGACCTGCGCGACTATATGTTTGAGCAGGAGACCCTGGAAAAAGATTACGACGATCTGAAGTAATCCCTCATACAGCGATCAAAGAACCGGGGAAAAGGTTCCTTTTCCCCGGTTCCGCGATTCAAACGAAGATAAAAGGAGCTGACATCCTTTGTTTGAGCTGATTTGCAATGTCCTCCTGTTCGTGCTGCTGGGGTATACCTACTTCACGCACGTGCTGGAAGCTAAGGTGCCCAAGAGCTATATGAAGAACCCCAACGTCCTTCATCCCAGCGTATGGCCCAAGGTCATCATCATCCTGCTGCTGATCTGCATCGCCATCAACATCGTCAAAATCATCAAAAAGAACAAGGGCAATCCCGAATTTACGTTCAAAGCCTTCGGGAAAAACAGCCTGCAGTTCATCAAGTCCAAGATGTTCCTGGGCATGGTGGTGCTGGTCGTGGCTTCCTTCATTCTGGAGCCCCTGGGCTTTGTGGTTACCGCCGCGCTGCTCATGTTCGCCTACGGCATGCTGCTGGGCGAAAAGAAGTGGTGGCGGCTGGCCCTGATTTCCTGCGTTTTGGCTGTTTTCCTGCATATCGCTTTCAGCGGGCTGCTGGGGGTCAGTCTGCCCCGCGGCACGGTGTCCTTCCTGCGGTCCTTCTCTCTGTTCCTGGAAAATCTGTTCTAAGGAGGAATTGAAACATGAATTTAGGTGAAATGTTTGTTTCCGGCCTTAGCGCTGTCTGGGGCGGAGGCACCATGTTCCTGATGGTCGTCGTGGCCATCGTACTGGGCACCATTTTCGGCGCCCTGCCCGGCGTGTCGGCCACCATGGCCGTGGCTCTGGGCCTGACCTTTACTTACACCATGGGCCCCGTGCCCGCCATCGTGTTCCTGACGGCTATCTATTGCTCGTCTATCACGGGCGGCTCCATCACGGCCATCCTGTTCAAAATCCCCGGCGTGCCTTCATCGGCCCCCACCACGTTTGACGGCTATCCCATGGCCCAGCGCGGCGAGGCGGGCAAGGCCCTGGGCGTGGCGCTGCTGGCTTCCGCCGTGGGCGGCCTGTTCTCCGCCCTGGTGATGTTCCTGCTGGCCACCCCGCTGAGCAAGGCGGCCCTGGCCTTTGGCAACGGCGATATGTTCGCCATCACGTTCCTGGGCCTTTCCATTCTGATCGTGCTGGATACCGAGCATATCCTGACCACCATCATTTCCGGCCTGCTGGGCCTGCTGCTGGCCTGCATCGGCCAGGATCCCATGGCCGGCGTGGCCCGCCTGACCTTCGGCCAGACCAGCCTGCTGTCCGGTATGGAAATGATCCCCGTGCTGATCGGTCTGTTCGCTGTCACCGAAGTGCTCAAGCAGACCAATACCAAGAAGCGCCTCTCCGCGGAGGACGGCGTGGGCAACAAGGGCAAGGTAAACACCAAGATGCCCACCATGAAGGAACTGTGGGGCATTAAAATGACCCTGATCCGCTGCTCCATCGTCGGCACCGTGGTCGGCATCCTGCCCGGCGCGGGCGCCACCATCGCTTCCTTCATGTGCTACACCATGGAGAACAAGCTCTCCAAGTATCCTGAAAAGTTCGGCACCGGTATCATCGACGGTATCGCCGCTTCCGAAGCCTCCAATAACGCTGCCACCGGCGGCGCCATGGTTCCCCTGCTGTGCCTGGGCATCCCCGGCGGCAATGCGGCTGCCGTGATGGCTTCCGCCCTGGCCCTGAAGGGCGTGCAGATGGGTCCCCGCCTGCTGAACGTGCAGCCCGAATTCCTGTCCGCCACCTTCATCACCATGATCGTCACCAACATCCTGATGGTTATCGTGGCCATCGGCATCGCCAAGGTGTTCGCCCAGATCCTGGCCGTTCCCTACTACTACTTGGGCCCCATCATCCTCCTGCTGGCCACCATCGGCTCCTTCTCCGAAGGCAACATCGTGGGCGTATCAGTCATGGTCATCGCCGGTATCATCGGGATCGTGGTCAAGTATATGCACCTGAACAGCGCCGCCATCGTGCTGGGCCTGGTGCTGGGCGGCATGTGTGAAAAGTATTTCTCGCAGGCGTTCCAGAAGGCCCACATCGTTACCGCCCAGATGGGCTTTGGCGATTATGTGGCCAAGGTGTTTGAGAGCCTGTTCGGCTCTCCCATCTCCGCCATCGTCATGGTCTGCTGCATCCTTCTGCTGCTCAGCCCCATTTATATGCCGTTTGTGAAAAAAGTCACAGGCAAGGACAAGAAGGCTGCCTAATCAAACTGTTTGATGGAAGCGTCCCGTGGAAGCCTGCTTCTTTCGCGGGCCGCTCGGGACGCTTCCTCTAACACAAATCAAGGGGGACACTGCATGTTGAAGCTATATGATTCCGGCGTGTATCTGCTCCATGGCCGCCAGGTCGTATCGGACGCACAGGAAGCGGCGAAGCTGGCAGGCAAGCCTGTTTCCAAAGAAGAAGCCGCCAAAGGCACCATCGCCTACGGCATCCTGAAAGCGCACAACAAGAGCGGGGATATGGACCACCTGCAAATGCGCTTTGACAGCCTGACCAGCCATGATATTACCTATGTGGGCATCATCCAGACGGCCCGGGCCTCCGGGATGAAGCAATTCCCCATGCCCTATGTGCTCACCAACTGCCACAACAGCCTGTGCGCCGTAGGCGGCACCATCAATGAGGACGACCACATGTTTGCCCTCAGCGCGGCCCATAAGTACGGCGGCATTTACGTGCCCACCAATATGGCTGTCATCCACTCCTTCAACCGTGAAATGATGGCGGGCTGCGGGCGGATGATCCTGGGCTCCGACTCCCACACCCGCTACGGCGCCATCGGCACCCTGAGCGTTGGGGAGGGCGGCGGCGAACTGGCCAAGCAATTGGTGGGCCGCACGTATGACGTGGCCCGGCCCGGCGTGGTTCTGATCTATCTGGACGGGGAGCCCAAGCCCGGCGTCGGCCCGCAGGATGTGGCGCTGCAAATCTGCGGCGCGGTGTACCAGAACGGCTATGTGAAGAACAAGGTGATGGAATTCATCGGCCCCGGCGTCGCTAAGCTGCCCATGGAATACCGCAACGGCATCGACGTAATGACCACCGAGACCACCTGCTGGTCCTCCATCTGGGAAACCGACCGGGCCACGGAAGAATACCTGGCCATCCACGGGCGTCCTGAAGCGTACAAAGAATTGAAGCCTGCCGACGTGGCGTACTATGACGGCTGCGTGTACATCGACCTGTCCGCCATCGAAAGCACCATCGCCCTGCCCATGCATCCCAGCCACACCATCACCATCCGCGAACTGCTGGAGAACCCCAAGGACATCCTGCATGAATGCGAGGCAAAGGCCAACAAGCAGATCGTCGGCGCGAAGATCGACCTGGTAAGCAAGGTGCATGACGGCGGCATCTGGGTCGAGCAGGGCCTGGTAGCCGGCTGCTCCGGCGGCACGTACGACAACGTATGCGCGGTGGCCGACATCCTGCGGGGCAACAGTATCGGCAACGGCGCGTTCACCATGAGCGTGTATCCCGGCTCCATGCCCGCCTACCTGCAATTGCTCAGGAACGGTGCGCTGACGGACATTGCCGCCGCAGGCGCGATCATCCGCGAATGCTTCTGCGGCCCCTGCTTCGGCGCGGGCGACACCCCCGCCAACGGCGAATTCTCCATCCGCCACACCACCCGCAACTTCCCCAACCGCGAGGGCAGCAAGCCCGGCGAGGGCCAGATGAGCGCCGTAGCGCTGATGGACGCCCGTTCCATCGCCGCCACCGCTATCAACCACGGCAAGCTGACCCCTGCCACCGACCTGGATATCAAGTATCAAAAGTATCCCTATGCCTTCGACAAGTCCGTGTACGACAAACGCGTATACTTCGGCTTCGGGAAGGCGGAGCCCGAGCACGAATTGAAATTCGGCCCCAACATCAAGGATTGGCCCGAGCAGCCCGCATTGACCGACGATTTGCTGGTGAAGGTGGTTTCCTACATCACCGATCCTGTGACCACCACCGACGAGCTGATTCCCTCCGGCGAAACCTCCTCTTACCGCTCCAACCCCGAGCGCCTGAGCGAATTTGCCCTCTCCCGCAAGGATCCGCAGTATGTGGGCCGCAGCAAGGCCGTGCGCCAGATCGAGCGTGACCGCGCGGCGGGCAAGGGCTTGCCGGACGAAGTGAAGAAGGTTTATGAAGCGCTGGCCAAAGTGGTCAAAGTGGATCCCGAACACACCGACATCGGCTCCACCATTTTCGCCGTGAAGCCGGGCGACGGCTCCGCCCGTGAGCAGGCAGCGTCCTGCCAGCGCGTGCTGGGCGCGTCCGCCAATCTGGCCAAGGAATACGCCACCAAGCGCTATCGCTCCAACTGCATCAACTGGGGCATGGCTCCCATGCTGGTGAAGGATGAGAGCGCGTTCGCCCTGGGCGACTGGGTGTTTATCCCAGGGCTTCGCAAAGCCGTTCTGGAAGGCACGCCGGAATTCACCGCCTACGCTGTGAAGCCGGAGGGCACGGTGACGCCCTTTGCTGTCAGCCTGGGCGCGCTCACGCCCGACGAGCGCCAGATCATCGCCGACGGCTGCCTCATCAACTATTACCGCAACCATCCTGTAAACGACTGAATCCTGTCTGCGTGGAGGGTTCGGAAGATCAGCGTCTTCCGGGCTCTCCACGCTTCCCGTAAAAGAGGAACGAAATGAATACCATCACCGTTTCAGAAGCGTTCAGCAACGCCCCGCCGCGCAGCCCTGCCGTGCTGTGCCTGAAAGGGCCGGACGGAGCCACGGATATGATCCTCACCGACTGGTTCACCTGGCTGAACATCAAGCGTAACCCCATGATCAGCTTTTCCATGCCGAAAAATGCCAGCCTGGGCCTGAACCTGAAGGAAGGCGACGCTTTCGCGCTGGCCTTCCCCCTGACCGATGAAGCGCTGAAATACAGGCAGGGCGTCCGCACAGCGGCGGAGGGGCAGGAAAGAAAGCTGCCCGACGGCGTAGAGCCGATTGCTGTGGAGGGGCTGGAGGTGCTGGTGCCCAAGGGCAGCGAGGTGGTGCTGCGCTGTACCCTGGCCGGGGCATATAATTATCCGTTTAAAAAAGTGCGCATTTTCAACTGCAATCTGGAGGAGGCCGCAGGCAATACGGAAAGAACGCTTGACTGAATGCGGAAGCAAGCCTTCAGCTGAGCTGCCATAGAGAAAGTGAGCTTTCCTGCCATCCCCAGCGTATCATGATGAAAGAATAAGGCGATACACCGATGATTCTTGATTTGATTTCCCGCCTGCCCCTTTATGAAAGCCAGATCCCCGGCGCGGGCCGGATTGCCAAAGCGTTCGCCGCCAACCGGCCGCAGGATGCGCCCTGTGAGGTGCGTCTAAAAAGCTACGCGCCAAAACTCGCGGCGCAGCAGCGCTTTGAAGTGCATTTTCACACGATTGATCTCATGATGGCGAAAGCCGGAGCGGAAGTAATCCACCTGCTCCCCTGGAGTTCCCTGACGCCTGCCGAGCCGCTGCCCAACGGGGCGGATGGGCGCAAGCTGAACGGCGCGCCCCAGGGCAGCGCTGCGGTGCTGGAAGCCGGATGTTTCTGCGCCATTTTTCCGGGGGAAGCGCACATGGTGGGCGGACCGGCGGACAGCGCGCCGGAGGGTATTGAAAAATGGGTGGTAAAAACGCCCGCGCCAGAACTGTTTTGCATTGAGGACAATGAATGAAAAAAGAACAGAAGAGCCGAACGCTGGAAATATTTAAAACCTTTTTGAAATTCGGCTGTTTTACTTTTGGCGGCGGCTGGAGCATCGTGGCGCAGATCCAGAAGGAATACGTGGAAAAGAAGCACTGGATCACGGATGAGGAGCTGCTGGACTTTACCTCTGTCGGCCGCTCCACGCCCGGCCTCATGATCGGCAATGCCAGCGTGCTCTTCGGTTACCATACGGCGGGCGTTCCGGGCGCAGTGGCCGCGCTGCTGGGCATCGTGATCCCGCCGGTGGCGATCATGCTGGGGGTAGTGTTCCTGTACGATCTGGTGAAGGACAATCTTTATGTGGCGCGGGCCATGATGGGCGTGCGGGCGGCGGTGGTGCCGATCATTTTCAGCGCCATGCTCAAGCTGTTCAAATCCGGCATGAAGGACGCGGCCTGCTATGCGGTGGCGCTGGGAGCGCTGGCGCTTTGCCTGTTTACGAAGCTGAATAACGTGCTGATCGTGCTGCTGGGCGCAGCGGCGGGACTGTGCATTCAGGAGGTGAGGCAGCGCCGTGATTTATCTTGAGCTGTTCATTTCCTTCCTGATGATCGGGTTCACCAGCTTCGGCGGCATGTCCATGATCCCGCTGATCAACGACCAGATGCTCTCCCACGGCTGGATGACCTCCCAGGAGGTGGCGGACATCGTGGCCATCGCGGAGATGACCCCCGGCCCGCTGGGCCTGAACTGCGCCACCTTTGCCGGGGCGCGCACCGCCGGGATCTTAGGTTCGCTGTGCGCTACGCTGGGCGTCATTTTTCCGTCGCTCACCGTGACCATGCTGGCGGCCATGTTCCTCAAAAAGTTCAAGGAAAGCAAGCTGATGGACGAAGCGCTCTACGGCATCCGCCCGGTGTGCATCGGCATGATTTTCGCCGTGATGATCCAGCAGAGCATGACCAACTACGCCGGCACGCTGCTGGGCTTCTTGTCCTGGCCCGCACTTTTGATCGGCGCCACGGCGCTGGTCATGCTGATCCGGTTCAAGTGGAGCGTGCCCAAAACCATCCTGTTGGCCGCCGGGCTGGGCCTGGCGATGGGAGGATTCGCTTAAGGAAAAGAATTTCTCAAAAGAGAAATAAGGATAGAAAGGAGCCAAGCATATGGAGATCAAAAAGCCCGCCGTGGCGGGCACGCTGGAGTCCAGCGACTGCATGGTGACGGTGGAGCCGGGACAGGGAGCGGTGGAGCTTGACCTGGACAGCGCGGTCATCCGTCAGTACGGCAAGCAGATCCGCAAGGTGATCCATGAAACGCTGGACCGCCTGGAAGTGACCAATGCCAAGGTGACCGTGGTGGATAAAGGCGCGCTGGACTGCACCATCAAAGCGCGGGTGGAATGCGCGGTGTACCGCAGCAACGATGTCAAAGACAACCTGCCGTGGGGAGGTGTCATCAAATGAATCCCAACATGAAGCGGCTTCGCAGGAGCATGATGTTCCTCAACTGCCAGAAGCCCAGCCTCATCAAAGACCCCTACGTCTACGCGCCTGACTCCATCATGCTGGACCTGGAGGACGCCGTGGCCGAGCGGGAAAAGGACGCGGCCCGGTATTCCCTGTACCACGCTTTACAGGAGATCGACTACCGCGGTGTGGAGCGCGTTGTGCGCATCAACGGCCTGGACACCGACCTGTGGATCGAGGACATCCGCTGTTCTATAGCGGGTGGCTGCGACGCCATCCGCATCCCCAAGACGGAAACGGCCGCTGATGTGCAGAAGGTGGAGGCGGCAGTCATCGCTGCCGAAAAGGAATTCGGCGTGGAAGAAGGCCGCACCCTCATCATGGCCGCGCTTGAATCCGCCCGGGGCGTCATGAACGCCTTAGAAATCTGCCAGGCCAGCCCCCGGCTGTTCGGTATCGCTCTGTCCGGCGGCGACTACACCAAGGATTTGCAGACCACCATTTCCGGCACCGGCGTGGAGCTGATGGGCGCTCGCCAGCACATGATCATCGCCGCCCGCGCGGCCGGCGTGCAGTGCTTCGATACCGTGTACACGAACCTGAACGATATGGAAGGCTTCCGCAAAGACGTGGAAACCATCCATACCATGGGCTTTGACGGAAAATCCATTGTCAATCCCCGGCAGATCCCCATCGTGCATGAAATCTTTACGCCCAAGCCCAAGGACATCATTTTCGCCGAAAAGGTGGTTCGGGAAATCGACACCAAGAAGGCCCAGGGCATCGGCGTGTTCACGGTGGACGGCAAGATGATCGATATTGCTTTCTATGACGGCGCGAAGCGCACCCTCGCCTTGGCGAAGGCAAGCGGCGTATACAAGGGGGATTTGTAAGATGAGAAACGCAGTCGGCCGGGAAATCCCCGATGAGATCCTGAAAGCGACAGGGAAAGAACCCTTCCAGGGCAACAACTATAAAAACGGCGTGCCTTTCCGGCGCCAGGGCCCCATTGTCCGCCCCGTGATGGATAACGAGCACAGCAAGCTGGTCAAGGATATTCATGAAGCGCTGGTGAAATGCCACGCGCACAATGGAATGACCATCTCCTTCCACCACCACTTCCGCGAGGGTGATTTGATCGTGAACATGGTGATGGAAGAGATCCATAAGATGGGCTTGAAAAACATCACCCTGGCCGCCACCTCCCTGGGCAAGGCGCATGACCCGCTGGTGCCCATGATCGAGGACGGCACCATCACCCGCATTGAAGCCTCCGGCGTGCGCGGCAAGATCGGCCAGGCCATTTCCGACGGCAAGCTGAAGGGCCTCGCCATCATGCGTTCTCACGGCGGGCGCGTGCGCTCCCTGGTGACGGGCGAAACCAAGGTGGACATCGCCTTCATCGGCGCGCCGACCTCCGACGACTACGGCAATCTGCGCGGCATCGGCGGCAAAACCAACTGCGGCGTGCTGAGCTACTCCCATGTGGATGGCGATATGGCAGAGTATGTCGTCGCCATCACGGACTGCCTGGTGCCCTTCCCCAACTTCCCCGCCCATATCTCCATGACCAAGGTTGACTATGTGTGCGTGGTGGACGCCATCGGCATCCCCGAAAAGATCGCCACCGGCGCGGCCAAACCCACCACGGATCAGCGCAAGCTGATGATGGCGGAATACTGCACCCAGGTCGTGGTCAACACCCCCTATTTCAAGGACGGCTTCTCCTACCAGACCGGCGTGGGCGGCGCGTCCATCGCGTCCACCATCTCCCTGACCAAGATCATGGAAGAACGGGGCATCAAGATGGGCTTCGGCGTGGGCGGCTTGACGAAGCCCATGTGCGACCTGCTGGACCGCGGCATGGTGCGCGTGCTGATGGACACGCAGGCTTTTGACCTGGACGCCGTCAGCAACGTAATCAACCCCGCCCATCACCGCATTACCGCCGGCGCTTACGCCAACCCCTTTAACAAAGGCGCGTTCGTCAATAAGCTGGACTATGTGATCCTGGCTTCCCTGGAAGTGGACGTCCACTTCAACTGTAACGTGGTGGTGGGGTCGGACGGCGTCATCACCGGGGCGCAGGGCGGACATCCCGACACGGCCCAGGGCGCGAAGTGCACCATCGTCATCTGCCCGCTGCTTCAGGGGCGTATCCCGGCCATCTGCACGGATGTGACCACGGTCACCACCCCCGGCGAATCCGTGGACATCGTGGTCACGGACTATGGCGTGGCTGTGAATCCCAACCGCCACGATTTGCTGGAATGCCTGCAGAAGGCGGACTGCGTGCCCCTCAAAACCATCGAGGAACTGCGGGATATCGCTTATTCCATCGTCGGCGAGCC
The DNA here is from genome assembly GCA_017550745.1 of Clostridia bacterium. Classification (GTDB taxonomy): domain Bacteria; phylum Bacillota; class Clostridia; order Christensenellales; family Aristaeellaceae; genus RUG563. Next base: position 16,744 of record JAFZOG010000144.1, read on the forward strand.
GGAGCCTGTGCAGTTTGAGGACCGGATCGTCGGCATCATCGAAGCCCGCGACGGCACCATCATGGACGTTGTGCGCCAGGTAAAGCATTACTGATGCTGAGAGGCTTTCGCTGAATCATTTGTATTCTCCGCGCTGCGTTTGCAAATGTATCCGGCGGAAGCTCTTTACGGTATCCTGAATTAAACAGCAGGAAAAGGCGCTTTCAAGCGTATCCGCTTTAAAGCGCCTTGCTGTTTTATTTCACAGGCAAGCAGGAAAAGGGGCGTAGCATGGACGTAACCGTACAGGATATGATGATCGCGCGGGAAAGGCGTTTTCAAAAACAGCAGGCGCTGCTGTCGGAGTATCAGCAGACGCTTTTGTGCTTTACCATGAATATTCCCGGGCCGCAGAAGGACAGCCCCCTTATCCGCGCCGGGATGCGGCTGGGAAGGAGGCTGCTGGAGCAGGGCTTTCTGCGCCTGGGCGTGATGCCGACGCATGCGGAATTCGAGGAGGCGTTCACAGGCTGCACGGCGTACTACGCCCTTCCGCTGCCGCCGCTGGAAGTAAAGCGCATGACGGTCGATATCGAGGAAGCCGCACCGCTGGGACGGCTGTTTGATCTGGATGTACTGCGGCCCGGCGGTGAAAAGGTGGACAGGCAGGAAGTGGGTTTTCCCTGCCGCAAATGCCTGCTCTGCGGGCAGGACGCCCGGGTGTGCGCCCGTTCCCGCACCCATACGGTGGAAGAACTGCGGGCGGAAACGGTTCGTATCCTGCGGGAAGCGATTCTCATGGATCAGAGCGAGACCGTGGCCCGGCTCGCTTGCCAGGCGCTGCTGTACGAGGTGCTGGTGACACCCAAGCCCGGCCTGGTGGACAGGAACCACAACGGCAGCCATCGGGACATGGACGTTTTTACCTTTTCCGCCAGCGCCGCGTCCCTGTATCCCTATTTCAGGCAATGCGCCCAAACCGGCGCGGAAACAACGCAGCAGCCTCCCCGGGAGGTATTTGAAAAACTGCGAATGCTTGGCCGGCTGGCGGAAGGCCGCATGCTGAAAGCAACGGCAGGCGTGAACACCCATCGCGGGGCCATCTTTTCGTTGGGCCTCCTTTGCGCGGCAGCCGGCAGGCTCGGACGGGAGCAATGGGAGCCGGACGCGCTGCTGTCCCTCTGCGGAGAAATGGCGCATGGCCTCGCGGCGCGGGACTTTGGCGCCCTGAACGAAAAAAACGCCCGCAGCAACGGGCAGAAGCTGTATCTTCAATACGGCGTCATCGGTGTCCGCGGGGAAGCGGAACAGGGCTTCCCATTGGTGCGGAACGTGGGGCTGCCAAAGCTGGAGGCGGGCTTGCGCTGCGGCCTTTCGCTCAACGACGCGGGCTGCGCTGCGCTGCTGGCCATCATGGCCCGGAACATGGACACCAATGTGATCCACCGAAGTGATTTGGACACCCAGAAAGAAGTGCAGGCCATGGCGGACAGCCTGCTTCAGGCGTCGCCTTTTCCCTCCCGGGAAGCGCTTTCAGCCTTTGACGCATACCTGGTGGAGCGGAATATTTCTCCCGGCGGCAGCGCGGATCTGCTGACGATGTGCTATCTGCTGTATTTTTTCAAGGAGGAGACCGTATGAGCTATGCCATTTCCCAAATATCGCCCATGGACCGGCGCGCAATGGATCAGGTGGACCGGCTGCTGGAGCGGGAAGGGATTCAGCGGGACGATCACCTGGACTATATCTGCGGCATGTATGATGACGACTATCAGGTCATCGCCACCGGAAGCTGCTTTGGCAGCACCCTGCGCTGCTTTGCGGTGGATCATGCGCATCAGGGCGAAGGGCTGCTGAACGAGATCATCACGCATTTGATGACGGTGCAGGCTGAGCGCGGAAATCTCCATTTATTCCTGTACACCAAGCCCGATACGGCCAAATTCTTCGGCGACGTGGGCTTTTATGAAATCGCCCGGGTGCCGGATCGGCTGGTATTCATGGAAAACAGGAAGGACGGTTTTCCGGGCTACCTCGCATCCCTGGAAAAGACCGGGAACCGGGAAGGAACGAACGCCGCCGTCGTCATGAACGCCAATCCCTTTACCCTGGGCCATCAGCACCTTGTTGAGACTGCCGCGGCCGCCTGCGATACGCTGCATCTTTTTGTCGTGAGCGAGGATATGAGCCTGGTGCCATCTTCGATCCGAAAAATGCTGGTGGAAAAAGGAACAGCCCGCCTTCGCAACGTACAGCTTCACGATTGCGGGCCTTACATGATCTCCAGCGCCACCTTTCCAAGCTATTTTTTGAAAGACCGGCAGACGGTCATTGAAGCGCAGGCCCGGCTGGATCTGGCCGTTTTTCTCCGGATCGCCGCCGCGCTGCATATTACCGCCCGCTTTGTGGGCGAGGAACCGGCCAGCCAGGTGACCGGCATTTACAACCGCGTGATGGAAGAACAATTGCCCAAGGCCGGGATTGCCTGCCGGGTGATCCCCCGGAAAACCGCCGGCGGGCAGGTCATCAGCGCGTCCATTGCCCGGCAGGCCCTCCGGCAGAACGATTTGGAAACCTTCCGCAAAATGGTGCCGGAATCAACCTGGGCATGGTTCAACAGCCCCGATGCCGCCGCTGTTCTGCGCCGCATTCGGGAGGCCGAAAACGTGATGCATTATTGATATAAGCTTTCTTGTTCCATTTTCGATCTGCAAAGCAGTTTTTATGCAAACTGCGCGTTGTACAGCTCCCGATAGAAGCCGTCGCGGCGCATCAGCTCTTTATGCGTTCCGCGCTCCACCACGTTGCCATCGCGCACCACCAAAATCAGGTCGGCGTTGCGGATGGTAGACAGGCGGTGAGCCACCACGAAACAGGTCTTGTCCCGCATCAGGCGGCGCATGGCCTGCTGAATCTGCACCTCAGTGCGGGTGTCCACGTTGCTGGTGGCCTCATCCAGGATCAGCATTTTTGCGTCCACCAGCATCGCCCGGGCGATCGTGAGCAATTGCTTTTGCCCTTTGGAAATATTGGCCCCATCGTCGGTAATGACGGTGTCGTAGCCGTTGGGCAGGCTCATGATGTAGTGGTGGATCTTGGCGGCCTTCGCTGCGGCTTCCACTTCCTCGCGGGTGGCGTCAGGCTTGGCATAGGCGATGTTGTCGTAAATCGTACCGGAAAAGAGCCAGGTGTCCTGCAATACCATGGAATACGCCCGGCGCAGGCTGTCCCGCGTGATGGCGTCTACCGGCTTTCCGTCCACGCTGAGCTTTCCGGAATCAATGTCATAGAACCGCATCAGCAGGTTGATGAGCGTTGTTTTCCCCGCACCGGTGGGCCCGACGATGGCGATCATGCTGCCCTTCCGCGCCCGGAAGGAGAGATTTTTCAGGATGGCTTTGTCCTTTTCATAGCCGAAAGAAACGCCTTGCATTTCCACATCGCCCTGCACGTTTTCAAGGGGCTGGGCATCGGGCGCGTCCTCCGGCTCCAAAGGCTCGTCCAGCAGTGAAAACACCCGGTCGGCAGCAGCCAGAGCGGATTGCAGTTCGCCATATATATTGGCGATTTCGTTGATGGGGCCGGAAAACCGGCGGCTGTACTGCACGAAGGAGGAAATGTTTCCCAGCGTGATGCCGCCGTTCATGTACAGCACGGCGCCGAACACGCTGATCAGGGACATGGATAGGTTGTTGATCAGGTTGACCGACGGGCCCATCATGGAAGAATAATACTCGCTTTTGTAATATGCCGTCACCACTTCCTCGTTGAGCCCGTCCATGTTATTCAGGGTGTTATCCTCCTGGCGGTAAGCTTTCAGGCTTTTCATGCCGGAAATCATTTCTTCGGAAAAGTCGTTCAGTTCGCCCATTTTGCGGGAGCGCAGACGGAACAGCGGCTGGGTATGGCGGGTGATCATGGCGGTGATGAACAGGGAAAGCGGAATGGTGAAGGCGAACACCAGCACCAGCGGCGGGGCGATGGTGAGCATCATCACGAGAGAACCGATGATGGTGATGCTGCTGGTAAGCACATGCACCACGTCGGAGGACAGGGACGTGTTGATGGTGTCGGTGTCATAGAAAATGCGGCTCAGCAGGTCGCCGATGGCATGCCTGTCGATAAAGCCGACGGGCATGTCGCATAGGTGGTCGAACAGATCGCGCCGCATCCGCAGCGTCACCTTCCGGCTGATATGCACCATCAGGATGGACAGAAGATAGGAAAAAAGCGAAGAGGCCAGATAGAACGCCAGCATCAGCAGGGCGTAATGCGCAACGCCTCTGAAATCCACCCCGTCCGGGGAAGCGATGCAGTCGATGGCGCTGCCGGACAGCCGCGGGCCGATGAGCGCAAAGCCGTTGGAAAAGAGGGTCAGCGCCAGGGCAAGGATCAGCAGCCACATAAACTGCATCATGTATCGGAGCAGCCGCAGGAGGGTGGCCTTTTTATTGATCGGCTTTCTGCTGAAGGAATGCCCCTTCACGGGCATGCCGCACAGACTGCCGGGACGGTTATTCATCCGCGTCACCTCCCAATTGAAGCTGGGCGATTTCCTGATAGATGGGACAGGAGCGAATCAGTTCATCATGCGTGCCCAGGCCCTTTGGCACGCCGTCCTCCATCACCAGGATCAAGTCGCACTGCATGATGGCGCTCAGGCGCTGGGCGATGATGACGGTGGTGGTGTCGGCATATCCTGTCCGCAGCGCGGCGCGGAGAGCGGCCTCGGTTTTAAAATCCAGCGCGGAGGAAGCGTCATCTAAAATGAGGATTTCAGGCGTTCCCGCCAGGGCGCGGGCCAAAAGCATCCGCTGCTGCTGGCCGCCGGAAAAGTTCTGGCCCCGGGAAACCACTTCCGCTTCCAGCCCGCCTTTTTCGGCGATGAAAGCCGCCTGCGCATCGGCGATGGCCTGGTTCACTTCTTCCAATGAGATTTCACGGCCCAGCTTGATGTTTTCCCCGATATTCCCGCGGAACAGCGCGTCGTTCTGAAACACCACGCCAAACTTTTTGCGCAGGGTGTCCAGGGGCAAAGCCCGGATATCCGTGCCGCGGATGCGGATGCTGCCCTCGTCCGGGTCATAGAGGCGCAAAAGCAGCTTGATCAGCGTGGATTTGCCCGCTCCGGTGGGGCCCAAAATACCCAATCGCTGGCCGCGCTTCAGGGAAAAGCTGATATCCTGAACGTCCGGGGATTTTTTTCCGTAGGAGAAGGTCACATGGTCAAATGCAATGTGCGGCGCGTTTTCGTCAGCGTCCGGCAGCGCCGCGGGCGACGTTTCTTCTTTTCCGTCCAGCACTTCGTCGATGCGCCGCGCGGAAGCCAGCGCCTTGGAATACATGGTCAGGATCCGGGTGATGGTGAGCATGGCGTTCAGAATGATGGTAAAATACGAAATGAACGCGATGATGTTGCCTGGGCCGGTGAGCCCGAGGCTTACCCTGCGGGCGCCCACTACCACCACCAGCACCAGCCCCATGTTCAAAAGAAACTGCATGGTGGGGCCATTTACCGCCATGACGGACGCGGCCTTGGTTTCGCTGGCGGCGAGGGATTCGTTGATCTGCCCGAAGCGCCGTTTTTCATCGACGGTTTTGGACAGGGCTTTTATGATCCGGATACCCGTCAGGTTTTCCCGCACAATGCGGGTCAGATGGTCGACATTTTTCTGCTGCTCCGAATAAAGCGGCACGCCTTTGCGGGAAATGAACCACACAATCAGCGCCATGAACGGCAGCAGCGCCACAAGCAGGCCGGACAGCGCCGCGTCCCGCGTCATGGTGACGATGATGCCGCCCACCAGCAGGATCGGCGCGCGAATGCCGATGCGCTGCATCATGCCGGTCATGCGGTATACGTTGTAAGTGTCGGTGGTCATGCGGGAGATGAGGGAAGGAATGGTGAACCTGTCCATTTCCTCCGCGGTCAGGCGCGTGATCTTACCAAACAGGTCATGGCGGATCTGCCGCGTGCAGTCCCGCGCAACGCCTGCCGCCACGCGGTTGGCAAACACATTGCCCACCCAGGCCAGGATGGAGCAGAGTACCATCAGCGCGCCGTACAGATAAATCCGCGGCGCGTTTCGCGTCGGCACGATGCCGTCCAGCATGTACGCCAGCAACGCAGGAATCAGCAGATCCATGATCGTGCCCAGGAATTTACAGATCATGCCGCCCGTCATCCGGCGGACATACGGTTTTAAATAACGGACTAAAAACTGCAAGCGTTTTCCTCCCTTTTTTCTGCAGGACACCTTTCAGTCACTGAGAATAGAAACAGTATACGCCGAATTGATGGGAATGTCCACTGCATTTTTCCATATTTTTCTAATCATTCGAATTGTTTTGCAAGAAGCTTTTCATGGATAATACTCTTCTCAGCCTAATAGCATACCATTTTTTAAGGTTCTTCACAGAAAGTCAGGGAAAAAAAGTGAGCCTTCATTGTCATCTTGAGCGGAGTGGAGCGAGAGCGGAACGGAGTCGAAAGATCTGTAGGTTGGCTTAGCGATTCACTGACAGATCCCTCGACTATGCCTCGCCTCTGGCTCGGCTTCGCTCGGGATGACATCGTAGGGTTGTGGTTTGATGGATCATTTCCCTATCAATTCGTGAAGAGCCTTTTTTAAACGCAAAAAAGATTGCCGAGCATCGCATCCGGCAATCCTATTTGTTTTACGTTTATCCAATGCTTTCTTTCAGAAACGCCAGTACGTCATGCCACCACGGGAACAGGACATCGTCATGGGAACGGTAGATTTCATGCTTCGCCCCGCGTACGGTCACATGGGAGCCGTTCTTGATCCGCGAGATAAACTGTTTCTGCGCTTCGGGCAGCACGGTATGGTCCAGTTCCGCGGTGTACAGGCGAACGGGACAGGCGATTTTCTCCGGCGCTCCGGGGGCAAGCAGTTTTTTCGTCACCCGCACAGATTCCAGGGTCCAGGAATAGGAGGGCCCGTTGTTTTGAAACTCTCTCCGTACGCATCGAATGCTTTCGTACCAGTCAAACCTCTCCCGCCCCGTGGCGACAGAGCTTTCAAATGCTTCTTTCTCTTTGTACGGCTTGGAAACAAAGACGCGCGCTCTGCCTTTTCCGATCATTTTAGCGCCGCGGCAAAGCAGCTTCACAACGCCGGTGGACATTCCGCCTAAATTTGCCTGAATCATCGGCGCGCAGAAGGCGGCCCGGGCGAACACATCGGGATGCGCTTCCAGGTACAGCCCGGACACCGCCCCGCCCATGGAATGGGAGAACAGCAGCCAGGGCTTTGGCTGCTTGGAAACCACTGTATTCACGATGATTTCCATGTCGCGCACGTAATCCTGAAAATGATCCACATGCGTCAGCGACATGTCCTGAATCTTTTCTGAATGCCAGGAGCGGCCGTGCCCACGCTGATCGTAAGCCACCACGTTAAAACCGTTCTGCACAAGCGAATAGATGATTTCGGAGAATTTGAAGGCGTTTTCCGTAAAACCGTGAACGACCAGCACAGTGCCCAGGGGCCGGTCTGCAGTATATGCGGAGCAAAACAGCGGCTTTTGATCCGCGCCGGGAACAGTCATTTCCTGCTGCCGCGCCTTCAGATACGGCAGCACCAGGCGGTCCATGGTTTCCGCGTAAGCGGTAGAAAGCGCCATGCCGTCCGCATTGAAGCGTTCGTTCATAATCCCTTCTCCATGTTTGATCACTTCATGATTTTGCTGTAAACCTTTTTCTCATTGTACATCATGAACAGGAATCCGCCCAGCGCGCACACGATGGCCGCGATGATGGCGATGAGCCGGTAGCCGAAGCCGGTTTCCTGCTGAATGGTTCCAAGGGTCGTAACCAGCATGATAGCGACCGCCTGGCCCATCTTCATGGCGAATGTGCGGGCGGCGTAGAACATGCCGCTGCGGTTTTCTTTGGTGTCGATTTCGTCACATTCCGCAATATCCGCCACAACAGCCTGGGGCAGGATGCCAAAGATTGCCATAGCCGGAGCTGCAATGACGCAGAGGATATAGCCCTGTATTTCCGCTGGAATGGGCAGCGCACCCAGGCAGGCGGTATAGATGAAAGCGGCAGTGAAGATGCAGAAAGCAATCAGGATCAGCTTTTTCTTTCCCAGCTTGGGCGTCAGCTTGCTCACCAGCGGATAGAACAGCACGGACAGGGCCGTCATCAGCACGAAATAAACCGTGGAGATGCTTTCATCCAGCTTCAGCAGAGAGGTAACGAAATACAGCATGGCGCTTTGGAACATGGTGATACCCAGGAAATATACGATATCAGACGCTACAAAGATGCGAAAATCCTTGTTGCGGAAGGTGGCGGCCAGTGATTTGAGGGCGGTGGACTGGCTGGGCTGGGCAGTGACATAGTCCTTTTCCTTGATGGTGAATACCGGCACAAACATGCACGCCAGCGCGATCAGGCTCATCACAGTGAACACCAGGCGGATGGCGGTGACACGGTCCACGTTCAGCGCTTCCTGCACCATTCCCCACAAAACGGGCGCGGCATACGCAACCGCCATACCGGCGATAAACGTGAAGGAAATGGTGGTGGAGATGGCCATGCGGGTCTTCTGGTCGGTTCCCAGTTCGGGGATCAGGGCGTTATAAGGCGTGCAGTACATGGTCATAAAGAGGTAGAACAGCGTCAGCATCAGGAACAGGAACCCGGCATTCAGCCAGCTTTCCCCTTGAACAGGCGACCAGAACGTAAGCACGGTCACCAGCGCAAAGGGGATGGCGGCAGCCCGCATGAACGGGATGCGACGGCCGGACTTGGCCGTGCATCGGTCAGACATGGAACCGATCAGCGGGTCGGTGATGGCATCGAAGACCCGGCCAAAGCCTGTGATAAACGCCAGGATCGTCAGCACACCGAAAATCACCAGCCCCTGCGGGATAAAAATCGGCTGCCCGGCGGCGATCGTCGCAGGATCAGGCGCATAGTACTGGGCCATGAAGTTAGAAATCAGCGCGCTCAGGATGCTCCATCCCAGCTGACCGACGGCAAAACACCAGACCTTTCCCCTGGAGAGTTTTTTCTTTTGACTCATGCGTGCATATCCCCCTTGCTTTGATACAAATGATCAATATTCAGATCGTTTTATACACGCTCAGTTTAACACATAAACGGATGATTGACAAGCACAATTCGCTTAAAAGCAAAACCGCTCCTCCCTTTGGAGAAGCGGCTTTTCCATCGAGCGGCCAAGGCCCGCTTTCGTGGATGGGATGCGTTCTTCTTTTTCAGAATTTAAGCATGTAGGTGCTCACATATCCCTGCTGCCCGTTGATTTCCACCTTGCACCACAGTTCGCCCTTTTCCAGCACGGTCACAGCAGTGCCGACAGGATAGGCCCTGATGATTTTGGTTTTCATGCCGGGAGCCTTGCGGAAATTCACGACGCTGCCGCCATTGATGTTTTTGAGCGTCGCGCAAGTCGGCTTGCTTGGAGCAGCGCAGGAAGAACCTGAAGACACGGCAGCTTTCTTGTCGGAAAGATACGTAGCGGACATATATCCGCAGAACTCTCCGACTTTTACCTTATACCAGCCGCCTTCCTTTTCGATCACGGTCACGGCGGTATTGACCGGGAAGGAAGTGATGATCTTCGCGCACAGATTCGGCGCTTCACGAAGGTTCAGGCCGATGCCGGTATTGGTGCGGACGTACATGGTTTTACTGGCCTCGGCAAAATCCAGGTATTTGGTCATCATGTAGCCTTCCTGGCAATCAACCTTCACCTGGCTCCATACGTCCCCTTTTTTCACCACTTCGATCCGTGTGCCCGTACCGTACTGGCCCAGCACCTTGGCTTTCAGCGAAGCGCTCTGGCGCAGGTTCAGCCCGCCGCCTTTCACCGTGGCATATTCGCTCGCCATAGCCGCGGCAGGCACAGTCAGGCACAGCACTGCGACAAGCGCTGCGCACAGAAGCCGATGGGATATCCGTTTGTTCATGTGTTCTCCTCCTTTTGTGATGTACATTTTCCAGCCTTGGCCGTACACCACAAGGACGAACGAATGCAAGCCATTTATCCCAATCCGGCATGGTATGATCTTCCAATCATATGCGCAAGTACCATTATATTCCAGATCAGAAAGGACGATCCTTTTCTGAAAACGGCATGGCATATAATTGTTCAAAAAAACAGCATAATCAAAGAAAACCAGAAATTACCAGAACAGCAAAAAGCAGAGGGCGTCTTCTTTTCCTTCCCCGATTCTTCCCTCGTCTCCCGCGATGGAAGGCCTTTCGGGCATGATTGCATTGTATTGGTCGATCAGGGCTTCCAACCCAAGAAAATCGAAGGTCATCAAATCGCTGTCCAGGAAAGCCTCCCATTCCCATGCCGGACCGGGGCGGGAATAATCGGTAAAGGTGAAGCGCCCGTTTTCCACCTTCGCCATCCAGGTCTGCGCGTCTGAGCAGTCCGTCAGTTCCCATTTGTCCTCCAGAAATTCAAAGGTCATCCAGATATGGTTTTCCAGAGGCACTTCCTGCCAGTCCACCGGGCCGTCGGGAAGCTTCATGTAATAATCTATCAGGATGGCGGGGCCGTCGTGATACGTTTCCAAATAGCAGTGCTGGGGGAATGTATCCCGGACAAATTCCGCGTCCTCCATGTAGATGCGAAGAAAAGAAAGCCCTTCATCGCCCTCGATGTATTCCAGCGTCCGAAAATCGTCTTCGTCCCAATCGTAGGAATACCGGGGGTCATAGTATTCCTCCGGCTCCCCGATGTCGGAAAAAGCCTCCGGCGCGGCAGTGCAGAGGACGTCCGCGTCCACCAGCACCAGCCAGTCCCCATTCGGCTTTTTGCCGATGATCCACGCCAGCGTCGAATCATCATCTTCCGAAAGCGGCGCGGGCAGGCCTTGCAGCACTTCATTCAGGTGCGTCACGCTGCCGTCCCGATAATCGTAGGTAGGAAAGCCGCAGGGAACGAAAAAGCCATCCTTGCCGAAAGCCAGATCTTCCCGGCGGAACCAGCCCGCCCCGCCGTGTTCCTCGCCGCCGATGTACAGCAGCACCCAATCGCCTTGTTCTTCCTTGATTTGTCCGAACAGCCGGGCAAAGCAGGAGGCAATAACGTTTCCTTCCGGCGCGTCCCGCATATCAGTGTTATTTTGCCGCACGCAGGCCCAGCCGTCAGCGTCGATGGCGGACAGCACTTGATTGTTCGCCAGCGGTAGGACGGATAGATCCATTTCCGTCAGGGCCAGGGGGAAGGTGGGCACGCCGGGGTAAAGCTGGTTGCTGCTTTCAAAGTAAATACCGTTCCCCTCGTCCCATACCAACCCATTCTCAAAGCTCCAAATGCCGCTTCCGATGTTGATCCAGTAAATCTCCGGCGTTTCCCCGCCGCAGTACACGTATACCAGGCTGTCGTCCACCATCAGCTCCAATTCATCCTCATAGGAATGGATTTCATTCAGAGAAAAGGATTTCTCCTGCACAGGGGATGAAATGGTCCTGTCATACGATTGCCCGTTCCAGTACGTGATCACGACGCGCTGCTTTCCTTCTTCGTTCACGGTGACGCCGATGAGCTTATCCGAAAAAGCGCCGAGATGCTCCCACTGTTCATCGTCCTTCAGCAGGAATTCCGCGCACCACGGGATTTTGTCAACATCGATCCAGTCGTTTAAAGCCTGTCCGGCTTCCTCCTGTGTCATGCTTTCGATCCGCTCCACGGTCAAGGAGGATATAGGCACAGGTACTAAATCCGTTTCGTCATATTGGATATCTTCCCCTGCCCACAGCGGATTGGTCAGGACATGCAGGGATTTTTGAATCAGCATATTGTCCTGCACCCGGTACAGGCCCACGGCCACATGCCGCGCCAATGTATCCCTCCACTTGCCGGAACCGTAAGGGGAAGCGTAGCTCACTTTCCAGTCCGGGTAGTCCTCCGCCACGTGGGAAAGCACCAGCGCTTTGTCGTCCGCCGAAACCGTGGCGCGCGCCTCTGATATTGAAACGCACAAAAGAACCAGTGTCACAATCCATGCCGCGGCAAATAACCGTTTCCCCTGCATCGGTTTTTCCTCCTTTTTCCTTTGGCCTTACGAAAAAAACGCAATACCAAGCCCGTCAGCCTTCTATCGTTCCTCAGCGCAGAAATGCTTCGCCTGAAAATAACAAAATTATTATATGATATTCTGCTTTGCGCTGCAATATGTAATTGCGCTTTTCCAAGCCTTTGCTAATCCAGGATTCCGAAAGGATGAAAATGCAAAAAGTTGACTTTTGAAAGGAGAAATGCTACAATCCCAACAGAAAGACAATTAATTGGAAGGAAGCAATTTACGTTGCAGGATGAGGTGCACGCCATGCGTTACGAAATGGACATACAAGGATACCGGCCTTCTCCCCGCTATTCCCTGGGGGAGGACTTTTCAGGCTCCTCCGTAAACGGGGATACGATTTCGTTCAACAACTATTTCATGGAAAAAAACGGCAGTCCCTTTTTCCCGGTCTCCGGCGAGTTCCACTACAGCCGGATGGACGATCGCCGCTGGGAGGACGAGCTCATCAAGATGCGGATGGGCGGAATCAACGTCGTTTCCACCTATCTGTTCTGGAACCACATCGAGGAAGAAGAAGGCGCGTTCGATTTCAGCGGGCGGCGGGATCTGCGCCGCTTTGTGGAGCTTTGCGGAAAGCACGGCCTGTATGTGATCCTGCGGGTGGGGCCCTTCGACCATGGGGAGGTGCGCAACGGCGGATTGCCCGACTGGCTCTATGGCAAGCCCTTCGAGGTGCGAACAACACATCCTGATTTTCTGAAGTATGTCCGCCGCCTGTACGCAAAGATCGGCGAACAGACGCAGGGACTTTTTTTCAAAGACAATGGCCCCATCATCGGCGTGCAGCTGGACAATGAATACATGCACTCCTCCGCCGCCTGGGAAATCACCACCGGCATCTCCAACGAATGGGTGTTCGTGGGCGGCGAGGGCGAAAAGTACATCCTGGCTCTGCGTAAAATCGCGTTGGATTGCGGCCTGGTTCCCGCATTCTTTACCGGCACGGCCTGGGGCGGGGCGGCGTATTCCCCCCGGGTGCTGCCCCTGTGGGGCGGGTACGCTTACCGGCCCTGGATCTTCTATTCCCATAAGGGTGAGCATCCTGCCACCGAGGAATATATTTACCAGGATTACCACCGGGACGGGGTCAAATGCACGGACGATTTTGAACCCGCCTATCAGCCGTCGGAGCGCCCTTACGCCTGCTGCGAAATGGGCGGCGGCATGATGTGCTGCTACTATTACCGGTTTGAGTATCCCTTCAAAAGCGTGGACGCCCTGGCCAACATCAAGCTGGGCTCCGGCTGCAATTGGCTGGGGTATTACATGTTCCAGGGTGGCACCAACCCCATCAGCAAAAACGGGACGTACCTGAACGAAGCCCAGGTGCCCAAAATCAGCTACGATTACCAGGCGGCGCTGGGCGAGTTCGGGCAGATACGGGAAAGCTACAGCCGCCTGAAAGCCATTCATTTCTTTACCCGCTTCTTTGGGGACAGGATCGCGCCCATGGAAACGGCGCTGCCGGAGGGGGCCAGCCAAATCGACCCGGAGAATTTGGACACCCTGCGCTTCGCTGTGCGCACGGATGGGGAAAGCGGCTTCCTGTTCATCAACAATTTCCAGGATCACCGCCTGATGCCTGAAAAACGAGAGCAGGTGGAAATCAAGACGGCGAAAGAAACCTACCGGTTTGACATTTCCATCGCCTCCGAAGAAAACGCCATTCTGCCCTTCCATTTCGATCTGGACGGCATCCTGCTGCAGCAGGCCAACGCCCAGCCGGTGCTTAAGACGGAAATCAATGGTCGGCCTGTGTATGTGTTCATGGCGCCGGACGGCATGGACGGTTCATTCCGCTTTGAGGAAGAAGCGGAAGTAACCTGCAGCAAGCCGTTTTTCACCGTCCAGAAAAACGATAAAGCAGTAAATATCCTGCTGCTGACCCGGGAGGAAGCCGACCGGCTGTTCATCCTCCGGGACGGGAGCCTCATTTTGACCGACGCCGCCCTGCTGGAGGATGAAACCGGCGCGCTGCGGCTGGAAACCGTCAAGGCCGAAAATACCCTGTACTGCTATCCCGCGGACAGGCTGCAGGGCAATGCCCGGCGGATAGCGGACGACGGCCCCTGGGGTGTTTATCAGGCAGCCACAGCCGAAAAGCAAATCCCCGTCGTTTGCGAGGAAGCCGCCCCCTGCCGCTGGAAGCTGCATGTTCCCGAAAATGCGTTGGACGGCCTCAAGGACGCCCTGCTGCAAATCGATTACCAGGGGGACATCGGCATGCTGTTCCTGAACGGCGTGATGATCAGCGACAACTTCTGCAACGGCGGCACCTGGGAAGTGGGCCTCATGGAACACAAGGACAAGATGCCCGGCGCGATGGTGCTCAAAATCTCCCCCATCCGGGAAGGCGCCAACGTGAACGTGGAATCCGCCATGGCCGCGCGCAGTGAAAAGGTCAGCGCCCTGATCGCGGAGCTGAAAAGCATTCGTGCGCAGCCCGTATATGAAGTGAAGCTGTGAGGGGGAACCAAAACATGGGCAAAGCAATCGTTTATGAGCAGATGATCACCATCCCCACCTATCAAGCCGCCGCGCCGGAAAAAAACCCGCTGTTCATCGAAAAGCGGGCCTACCAGGGCAGCACGGGCAAGGTGTACCCTGTGCCGGTGACGGAAAAAATCAGCGAAACCAAAGAAGACGTACAATATAAGGCCGTCATCCTGGAAAACGATTATCTGTACGTGATGATCCTGCCGGAATTGGGCGGCCGCATCCAGCGGGCGCTGGACAAGACCAACCATTATGATTTCGTGTATTACAACCGGGTAATCAAGCCTGCCCTGGTGGGCCTGGCAGGGCCGTGGATCAGCGGCGGCATCGAGTTCAACTGGCCCCAGCACCACCGGCCCTCCACCTTCATGCCGGTGGATTATTCCTTCACCGAAAACCCGGACGGCTCCGCCACCGTGATATTGGGCGAAACCGACCGTATGGGCGGCACCAAAGCCAACGCCCGCATCACTTTGTATCCCGATAAAGCCTATATCGAAATCAAGGGGCAGCTCTTCAACCCCACCGATTACCCCCAGACCTTCCTGTGGTGGGCCAACCCCGCCGTTCACGTCAACGACGATACCTTCTCCGTGTTCCCGCCGGACGTGAACGCGGTGATGGACCACGGCAAGCGGGCCGTGTCCACCTTCCCCATCGCCACCGGCGAATACTACAAGGCGGACTATTCCGCTGGGGTGGACATTTCCCGGTACAGGAATATCAAGGTGCCCACCTCCTATATGGCGGCCCACTCCGATTTTGACTTCGTGGGCAACTTTGACGAGGGAAGGGACGCGGGCCTGCTGCACGCAGCGGATCATCATATCAGCCCCGGCAAGAAGCAATGGACCTGGGGCAACGGAGATTTCGGCCGCATGTGGGACAGGAACCTGACGGACGAGGACGGCCCCTATATCGAGCTCATGACCGGCGTGTACTGCGACAACCAGCCGGACTTTTCCTGGCTCAAGCCCCACGAGGAAAAGAATTTCGTTCAGTATTTCATGCCCTACAAGACCGTAGGGAGGGTCAGCAACGCCACGAAGGACGCGATCCTGGGCGTGGATTTCCTGGACAGTCAGGGAAACGTGATTGCGCCCGATCCCTTCGCCTATGGGAAAGAAGCAAATGAAGCAGTTCAAAAGAAAGCCGCCAAGGCCCGGGTCAAAGTCTATGCCACCGGAGAATACAAAAACGCCAGGATCATCGTTTGGGCGGACGGCAGGGAGATTTATCACAAAGCCGCCGATTTGAGCCCCAAAGCCGCTTTTGTGGACACGCTGAACGGGCTGCACGATTACCGGGTGGAGGTACGGGATGAAAACGGCCATGTGCTGTGCGCGTACAAGGAGTATATAAAAGAGAACCGGCCCATCCCCGAGCCTGCCGAGGCCCTGAAAAAGCCGGAAGAGATCCAATCGCTGGAAGAACTCTACCTGGCCGGGCAGCACCTGGAGCAGTACCGCCACGCCACCTTTCTGCCCGCCGATTATTATTTGGAGGGCCTGCGGCGGGATCCCACGGATATCCGCCTGAACAACGCCTACGGCCTGTATCTGCTGCGGAATGGGCAGATCGAAGAAAGCGTGCCTTTTTTCCAAACCGCCATCAAAAAACAAACCGGACGCAACCCCAACCCCTATTCCGGAGAAGCGTATTTCAACCTGGGCCTGGCCCTGGAACTGCTGGATAAGCTGCCCGAAGCCTGCGATGCTTTCTATAAAGCCACCTGGAGCGGGGAAACGGCGGGGCCTTCGTTCTTCCATCTGGCCTGCATCTGTGTAAAGGAGAATAACCTGAACCAGGCCCTCCAATTCGCGGACGAAAGCCTGCTGCGGGGCGGACACGACATGAAAGCCCGTTCCCTGAAAGCCTCCATCCTGGCGCATCTGAACAAAGACAGCGAAGCATACCGGCGTTTCCTGAACGAAAGTCTGGCCATCGACCCGCTGTATCTGTCTCTGCTGTTCCGCGATACGGATCATGCCGCATTTGATAAAGCCACGGGCAAACGTATCGAGGAATACTTGAACGTGGCCTATGAGTTCATTGCGTTCGGCTGCTGGCAGGACGCCGCCGACGCGCTGGCCCGATGTTCCGCGGAACATCCCATGAAGTATTACGCGAAAGCCTATGCGGAGGGCAAACTGGGAAAAACAGACGCGGCGAAGGGCGACGCGGAAAAGGCCGAAAGCCTCTCCCCTGATCTGTGCTTTCCCAATCAACTTGTGGAAAAGCTGATCCTGGAATACGCCGTTTCCATCCTGCCCGCCGCGCCGAAAGCGCATTATTACCTGGGGGAACTGCTTTACGACAAAAAACAGTACAGCGCCGCCATCCGCCATTGGCAGAAGGCGGTTCGGGAAATGCCCGGCCTGGCCCCCGCCCACCGCGGCCTGTCCATCGCCCATTACAATCACGGGGAAAAGGCCCAGGCCGAACCGGCCATTGCAGAAGCGTGCAGGCTGGAGCCGGACAACAGCCGCTTCCTGCTGGAACAGGAGCAGCTTTTGAAGCGCCTGGAGCGCCCGGTGAAGGAGCGGCTTTCCCTGCTGGAAGCCCGCAAGGAAATCATCCCGGATCGGTATGCCCTGATGCTGGCCTATGTCTCCCTGCTCAATCAGGACGGGCAGCATGAAAAGGCCCTCGGCCTATTGACCCATTACACCTTCCACGTCTGGGAGGGCGGCGAAGGCAAGGTGGCGGACGAATACAAAACCGCTCTGTTCGCTCTGTCTGAAAAGGCCCTTTCCGATAACAAGCCGGAGGAAGCCATCGCTTATGCAGAAAGAACCCTCGCCTATCCCGCCAACCTGGGCGAAGGCAAGCTGGAAAACGTGCCGGACAACCGGGCCTATTATACGATGGGCTGCGCCTATCGTATGCTGAAAAACGAAGCCAAGGCCAAGGAATGCTTCATGAAAGCCGCCCTCGGTTCCCAGGTGCCTCAGCCCGTGCGCTATTACAACGACCAGCCCTCGGATTATATCTACTATCAGGGCCTGGCCTATGCCGCCCTGGGCGAAACGGAAAAAGCGAAAAAATCCTTCCACCAGCTGATCATCTTTGGCGAACGCCATCTCTTTGACCGGGTGGGCTATGATTTCTTCGCCGTTTCCATGCCCGAATTGGAGGTCTACCAGGACGATATCCAGAAGCGCAGCGATGATTACTGCCGCCGCATGACGGCGCTGGGCCATCAGGGCTTGCGGGAAATCGAAAAATAGTGCCCGCCCCATTGAATCTTGAACGAAAAAAATCGTTCCGGACAAGGAACGATGTCCCGGGAATACCGGACGTGTATTCAAAGTGATTTGCAAGCCTGCCCGCTCCGTTTATGTCGGGCGGCTTTTTTGTTTGGCCTGGGCATATGCTGTAAACGGAGGTGAATGGAACATGCTGTCCTTTCTTTTTTGGCTCTTTCGGGATGCGCTGTTTTTCTTTGGCATTGTCACCGGCCGCGGAAGCTTTCCCCGTCCCCTTTCCCGTGAGGAAGAAAAACACGCGCTGAAAGCCATGCTGACAGGGGACGAAGAAGCCCGCCAAAAACTGATCGAGCACAATCTCCGCCTGGTTTCGCACATCGCCCGCAAGTACACCGTGCCCGGCTTTACGCCGGAAGACCTGGTATCCGTCGGCGCTCTGGGGCTGGTGAAAGCGGTGGACACCTTCAAACCGGACTCCGGCGCCCTGCTTTCTTCTTATGCCGCGCGCTGTATTGAAAATGAAATACTGATGCTGCTCCGGGCATCCCGGAAGCGGCGGGGAGACGTGAGCCTGTCCGACCCGGTGGGAACAGACGGGGAAGGAAATGATATCTCCTTTATGGACATTCTCGGCACCGACGCGGGATATGTGGAGGACGAAGCCGTTCGGCGGGTGACATTCAAGCAGGCGCTGCAGGCTGTAAAGCTCCTTCCCAAAAAAGAGCGCATGGTCATCGAAATGCGCTACGGCCTGCTGGACGGCGTGATGCATCCGCAGCACGAGGCGGCGGCAGCGCTGAATATTTCCAGAAGCTATGTATAGCGCCGCCACTATTGTAAACGATATGCAAAGGCCGGCAAAAGCATGTGAGAATTTGTGTGTTATTGAGTAGATAGGGCCATTCATTAATCCTCTACGCTATGCAGGCGGGGGCATTCTCCGCCAAAATCACTCCATCACTTTGAGGATTTCACATATATTGATAAATTATCACATTGACACCGCAATCCGTGGTATACACAAAATGGGTGGCTATAATAACGTTTTCCTGATTCTGAAGTAAATACACCTGTGCCTGTGAAATTCCCTTGTCATTTTCATGAAACATGAGGGAAGACACCAGCAGCCCGCTTTCCAGGCTCGAAGGGGAACCGAAACGCTGTCCGCAGGAGAGTTCTTTTTCAGCGTACACCTGTTTCACTGCGGCATCCGTGGTAATGAAGCTGTACTGTCCGTTGATGCCCTGCGGAGGAACAAGCGTATCCTGCGCGGTGAAGGCGAATTCATCCACTTCAAACAAAGGGGCGTCTTCTGTTTCTCCCGCGAACCACAGGAAATACAGGCTGGTGCCTTGCTGATTCAGCATCACCAGCGCGCGGGCACGGGCATATGTGTTGGCCCGGCTGTCATTCAGCCAGTTTGCATTCAGCGCTTTGGCTTCCTTCCAAGGCATTCCGAAATAAAAGCCATAGCCGGGCATCGGATAAAAAACCTGCGGTGCCGCCGCTTCCTGGGCTGTGGTTCCGTTCGTGGACAAGTCCGGTGTGATGACCGCAGGAATTTGGGGGATCACAGGCACCGCAGGCTGATCTCCGCCTTTGAGCCAGTCCACCAGCGCCTTGAGTTCATCAATGGCAGATTTCCAGGTACTGTTCAGCGCATTTAATATCTTTTCTTTTGCCGCTTGAGCGATATCGCCTGCGTTTTCGGCAAGCTCGCCCGCTTTCTGTACGGCGGCGCCTTGGACTTGGTCAGCCGTGTTTTTCACGCTTTCCAGAATGCCGGATACCTGTTCGGATAATTCCTTCAGCTTCTCCGAGACAGTATCCCCGGCCTGCTCCACATAGGGGGTCACTGATTCTTTGGTGTCCGCCAGAATATCCGCAAGCTGCTCGGACAGTTGATCCAGCGTCTCGCCGGCGGTATCTTGCACCACCTCCACATATTGGGGCAAAGCAGTTTTAGCGTTTTCCAAAGTATCGGAAATCTGCTCCGACCACTCTTTAACCTTCCCAATCACAGCTGTTTTCCCCATTTCCACCGCGATGGGAGCAAGCGCCTGGGCGTTCCCCAGGACAGTGGCTGCCTGATCAGAATACTCTTCCACCTTTCCGGTGGCTTCGGTCAAAGCGCCGCTGACGGTTTCAGACAGCTCGCCAGCCTTTTCAGTGATGATTTCGGCGGCTTTCTCACTCGCCTCTTCAACGTCCTCGCGCAAACTATCCACTGCCGCTGACAGGAGTTCCTTCCAGTCCGTTTTCGTTTCCTCCGCAAATCCAAGGCTGGCACTGGAAAGCAATATAAGAACCATCAGCAAAGCCAACATTCTCTTCATTATTATTCCCTCCTTTATTGTAAATAACGGCTGCGGGATTCGGGGTTTGATCGGTGTATGAATGATGTTTCCTTTTCATCCCTGCGCCTTGATTATATCATAGGAGCGCCTCCCGTACAAGCGCAGCACAGAAACTTTTTGTATAAAACTTGACATGCGTTTTCCGGCTCATTTATAATATTCCGGGGCGAGGGCTTCTGCCGCTCGGATTCCGGCGGATGAATCACCGAAGGAAAACGGAACAAATCAATGAAAGCAACGGACGAAAATAAAGCTTTGCTGCAGGCGCTGAGGCTGCGAAAAACTTATGGATCAGGGGAAAACGCTGTAAAGGCGCTGGACGGTGTGAGCCTGGAGATTTACCGGGGCGAGCTGCTGGTCATATTAGGCAGCAGCGGCAGCGGAAAATCCACGCTTTTGAATATGCTGGGCGGCATGGACAGGCCGGACAAAGGCAGCATATACTATCAAGGCAAAAAAATCAGCCGTCTGAACGACCGGGGTCTGACGGATTACCGATACAGAAATATTGGCTTTATTTTCCAATCCTTTAACTTGATCGCTGAACTGACGGTGTGGGAGAACGTAGCCCTGACCGCTGATTTTTCGCAAGGCGCGTCTATTGTGGACCGCACGCTGCAAATCGTGGGCCTCAAGGACAAACGCGACGCTTATCCTTCCCAGCTCTCCGGCGGCCAACAGCAGCGGACGTCCATTGCCCGCGCCCTGGCGGGGCAATCCTCGCTGCTGCTGTGCGACGAGCCTACCGGCGCGCTGGATTATGAAACGGGCAAGCAGATTCTGGTCCAATTGGAAGCGCTGGCACGGCAGCACGGAAAAACGGTTGTGATCGTGACCCATACCCAGGAAATCGGGAAAATGGCGGATCGCGTGATTCGCATGAAAGACGGGAGAATTATTGAACAAACCGTAAACAGTTATCCCATTCCTGCCGAAAGCATAGAATGGTAATCGTATGAAGGGATACTTATATCGCGCAGTTTCTAAAAAGTATTGGAAGCTGCTGTTATCTATGCTGCTGGTATCCGCTTTCGGCTGCGCTACGATGACGGGAATCAGCAGCGGCTGTTTGTCGCTGGAAAAAACACTTGACGTTTATATGCGGGAGGGCGGATATCCGGACGCGGTGGTGACCACAGACGTGACAAAGCGCAGCCAAATGGACACGCTGCTGGCTTTGGACGGCATTGCGGCGGTGAATGCGCGGCTGGTGGGCGACGGAATCATGATCAGTCCGGAAGGGCGGTATCTGTCCGTCCGGATGATGTCCTTCGATGAAGATGATTTTCAAAAACTCTGTTTCTGGGATCGGGCGGAATCGGACGGGCACGATCCTGTTTATCTTGAATATTTTTTTGCCAAGAATAATGGAATCAACCCGGGCGACACTGTCCAGCTGATGCACGGCAGCGAAAGCCGGCTTTGTTTTGTCGCCGGGATCGTATCCAGGCCCGAAACCCTGGCGATGGAGGTTTCGGATGAAATCAGCATCAACAGCGACGATTTTGGCTATGCCTACGCGCCTCGCGCTTTGCTGGAAAAAGAAGTCAATCCGGAATATCGGGACGGGATGCTTGAATGGGAACAGAAAAACAGCGAGCTGGCAGACGTGGAACAGACGGCGAAGCAGGATTATGAAAGAGCCCTCAGCCAGCTCAGCCAGGCGGAAACAGAGCTGCAGGAGAGTAAAAGAGAGTTTGCGGAAAAGCGGGAAGAAACGGAAGAACAGCTGGCAGAGCTGGCCAGAAGCAGGGATGAATTGAAAGCCGCCGGAAAAGAATTGTCCGTCGGCAAGGCGGAAGCGATCCTGAACCAAAGGAAATTTAGCGCGAAAAAAATCCAGGCCAAAGCAAAAAAAGCGGAACTGCAGCAAGCCCAGGAAGAACTGGACAAAAAACGGGCTGAACTGGCAGAGGCCGAACAGGCCCTGCTAAAGCAGCGGGACGCGCTCATGGAGCCGCTGGCGGAAGCGCAAAGCCAGCTTTCCGCCCTGGAAGAAACGGAAAAGCAGCTGCTTGCAGGCAAAGAAGAATTGGCAAACGCCCGAGCGGAAACCCAGAAGCTGCAGCAGGAGTTAAAACTGGGCCAAGTTGAGCTGAATAACA
>JAFZOG010000145.1 GCA_017550745.1 Clostridia bacterium
CCAGGTGTACGTGCTCAAGAAGGAAGAGGGCGGCCGTCATACCCCCTTCTTCAACGGCTACCGTCCCCAGTTCTTCTTCCGCACCACGGACGTGACCGGCTCCATCAAGCTGCCCGAGGGCGTTGAGATGGTTATGCCCGGTGACAACGTGGAAATGGAAGTGGAATTGATCACCCCCATCGCCATCGAAGCCGGCCTGCGCTTCGCTATCCGCGAAGGCGGCCACACCGTCGGCGCCGGCGCCGTGGTGCGTATGGTGGAATAATTCAGAATCAACGCTGTTCCGGGAGGGCGCGTCCTTCCCGGAGCGGCTCATGACGCAAAACCCCAAGAAAGAGGTGTTTTCACATGGCAGCCAAGGAAGCGCGGCAAAATATCGTGCTGGCCTGCACCGAGTGCAAACAGCGCAATTACAACAAGAAAAAGAATAAGAAGAACACCCCCGACCGCCTGGAACTGATGAAATACTGCCGCTTCTGCAAGAAGCATACCGCGCACCGCGAAACCAGATAACGCAAGGAAGTGTGACTATCATGGCAGACGAAAAGAATGTTGCGAAGGCCAAGGAGCAGGGCAAGGAAGGGTTCGTCGCAAAGATCGTGAACTTCTTCAAGAACCTGCCGGCCAATGTGGCCCGTCCTTTCCGGAACATGTGGCACGAACTGCGCAAGGTGACCTGGCCCACGAAGCAGGATCTGATCAACTATTCCCTGATCGTGCTTGCTTTCCTGGCGTTCATGGGCGTCGTCATCGGCCTGCTGGATCTGGGTTCCACCGCCCTGGTCAATCTCTTCATTTAATCCAGTTGATCTGAGCCGCCGTGCCTGAAAAGGGCACAGCGGAACCTGAGACGAATCAAGGATAGGAGATACCGAAATGTCCGAAGACAGACCGGGTACCCTGGAATGGTATGTGGTGCATACCTATTCCGGCTACGAAAACAAGGTCAAGGACAACCTGGAAAAAGCGGTGGAAAACAACGGCATGCAGAACCTCATCCAAGAGGTGGTCGTTCCCACCGAAGAGGTTGTGGAAATCCGGAACGGCAAGCGGGTCACCAGCCAGCACAAGACCTTCCCGGGCTACGTGCTGGTGCGCATGATCATCACCAACGAAAGCTGGTATGTGGTGCGCAACACCCGCGGCGTGACGGGCTTTGTGGGCCCCGAAAGCAAGCCGATTCCCCTGACCGCCCAAGAGCTGGACAACATGCTCAACTGCTCCACCGGCGTGACCAAGCTGAACCTGGCCGTCGGCGAGGAAGTGCGCATCAAGTCCGGCCCGCTGGAAAACTTCACCGGCGAGATCGAGGAAATCGATGCCGTCAAGCAGAAAGTGCGCGTGAAGGTCAAAATGTTCCTGGGCCGCGAAGTGCAGATCGAGAGGGATCTCTCGGAAGTCGAGAAAATCGACAAATAACGCCGGCGGCCGCCTGATCCTGTTCAGGCGCATCCCGGCGCAAAAAGGGCGTTTGCCCTCAAGCCCCGTTTTTCAGTGGGAGGCCGCGTGAAAAATCGCGGCCGCCATTACCACAAGCTTGAAGGAGGTGCCATTCAACATGGCAAAGAAAATTACCGCGTTCATCAAATTGCAGGTTCCCGCCGCCAAGGCGACTCCCGCGCCGCCCATTGGCCCTGCCCTCGGTCAGCATGGCGTGAACATTCCCGGCTTCTGCAAGGAATTCAACGCCCGCACCCAGAAGGACGCTGGCCTGATCATCCCCGTGGTTATCACGGTGTATTCCGACCGTTCCTTCACCTTCATTACCAAGACGCCTCCGGCCCCCGTGCTGATCAAGAAGGCGCTGAACCTGGAAACCGCCTCCGGCCGCCCCAACCGCGACAAGGTTGGCCAGCTGACCCAGGCGCAGGTGCGTGAAATCGCCACCATCAAGATGCCCGACCTGAACGCCGCTTCCATCGAAGCCGCCATGAGCATGGTCAAGGGCACCGCCCGCAGCATGGGCGTCACCGTGGCCGACGAGTAACAAGGAATAGAAGGATTTCAATCCCTCATCGAATTTTGTGGGAGGACATAGCGCCGCTATTACCACAGGGAGGAATATAAAGATGAAACACGGCAAGAAATATACCGACAGCAAAAAGCTGATCGACAGCACCAAGCTGTATGACCCCGCTGAGGCCATTGAACTGGTGAAGCAGACCGCGAAAGCCAAGTTTGACGAAACCATCGAGCTCTCCATCCGCCTGGGCGTCGACCCCCGCCACGCTGACCAGCAGGTCCGCGGCACCGTGGTTCTGCCCCACGGCACCGGCAAGAAGGTCCGGGTGCTGGTGTTCGCCAAGGGCGATAAGGCCAAGGAAGCCGAAGCCGCCGGCGCTGACTTCGTGGGCGAAGCCGATCTGGTGGCCAAAATCCAGAGCGAAAACTGGTTCGGATTCGACGTCTGCGTCGCCACCCCCGACATGATGGGTACCATCGGCCGCATCGCCCGTCTGCTGGGCCCCAAGGGCTTGATGCCCAACCCCAAGTCCGGCACCGTGACCATGGATGTGACCAAGGCCATCCACGATATCAAAGCCGGTAAAGTGGAGTACCGCATCGACAAGACCGCTATCGCCCATTGCCCCATCGGCAAGATCTCCTTTGATAACGATAAGCTGGTCGAGAACATGACCGTCCTGATGGAAGCGGTGATCAAGGCCAAGCCCGCCACCGCCAAGGGCACTTACATCAAGTCTCTCTACATGAGCAGCACCATGGGCCCGGCCATCAAGATCAACAGCCTCAAGTTCTGATTTTTGCGTCAGATCACACCCCGTCAGTTATGCTGGCGGGGTCAGACTGTCGAAAAGGTTTTCGACAGTCTGCGAATGAAAGCGGAATCAGGATTCCTCTTTCATTCGATGCATCCATTTCCTGCAAAAAAGGGTTTTCGACTTCCAAAGGAGGCCAAAAACCCTTTTTTTGCGGCCGGAAATGGATATAGGAAGCAACATTCTGTTGCCTGCCCGGGGCCTTCCGGCCCGCCCTACGCTGAAAACCAGCCCAAGGGCAGGTTTTCCGGGCGCTTCGGGCCCCGGCGACCGCCTTGGGCTGCCGCCC
>JAFZOG010000146.1 GCA_017550745.1 Clostridia bacterium
CGTGGACCAGGTGCGGAAAGCCATCCGGGAAAACCCGGACGCGGTGGCCGTGCTGGTGAACAACCCCACCTATTACGGCGTGTGCAGCGACCTGCGTACCATCGTCAAATTGGCTCATGAAGCCGGGATGATGTGCCTGGCAGACGAAGCCCACGGCACCCATTTCTACTTTGGCGACGGCATGCCGGTGACTGCCATGGAGGCGGGCGCGGACATGGCCGCGGTCTCCATGCACAAGAGCGGCGGAAGCCTGACCCAGTCCAGCCTGCTGCTGACCGGGGAACGGGTGAACGCCGGCCATGTGCGTCAGATTATCAACCTGACCCAGACCACCTCCGGAAGCTACCTGCTGATGTCCAGCCTGGATATCAGCCGCCGGAACCTGGCCCAGCGCGGCAAGACCGTGTTCCGGAAGGTAACGGAAATGGCGGAATATGCCCGGGAGGAGATCAACGCGGTGGGCGGCTACTACGCCTACGGCCGGGAGCTGATCAACGGAGACTCCATTTTCGACTTTGACCCCACCAAGCTGAGCGTGCATACGCGGGATATCGGCCTGGCGGGTATTGAGGTATACGACATCCTGCGGGATGAATATGATATCCAGATTGAGTTCGGCGATATCGGCAATATCCTGGCTTACCTTTCCATCGGTGACCGGATGCAGGAGCTGGAGCGGCTGGTGAGCGCACTGGCGGAGATCAAACGGCGCTACATGAAGGACCCCTACGGCCTGCTGAGCCAGGAGTACATCGCTCCGGAAGTGGTTTACAGCCCACAGGAGGCCTTCTATGCCAACAAGAAGAGCGTGCCGCTGAGCGAAAGCGAGGGCTACATCTGCAGTGAGTTCGTGATGTGCTATCCTCCGGGAATCCCGATCCTGGCTCCCGGTGAGCGGATCACCCGGGAAATCCTGGACTATATCGTCTATGCCAAGACGAAGGGCTGCTCCCTGACAGGACCGGAAGACCCGATGATTGAGAACATCAACATTATCAGGGAGGAGGAGAAGATCTCATGGAACTCTGGTTCAGTGAATGCCATGCCCCGGATGTTAAGCACAGCCTGCGTGTAAACCGGCACCTGTACTCCGGAAAAAGCGAATACCAGCAGATTGATATCTTTGACACCCCTGAATTCGGCCGGGTGCTGGCCCTGGACGGAAACGTGATGCTGACGGAACGGGACGAGTTCATCTACGACGAAATGATTACGCATATCCCGATGTCCGTCCACAAAAACGTAAAGGATATCCTGGTGATCGGCGCGGGAGACGGCGGCGTGGTGAAGGAACTGACCCGCTATGACACCGTGGAACGCATCGACCTGGTGGAAATGGACGGACAGGTGATTGAAGCCTGCCGGACCTACCTGCCGGAGAATGCCTGCAAGCTGGATGACAGCCGGGTGCATATCTACTTTGACAACGCGCTGCGGTTTATCCGGCGGTGCACGGATGAGTACGACCTGATCATCGTGGACTCCAATGACCCCTTCGGTCCCTCCGAAGGCTACTTTACCCGGGAGTTCTACGGCATCTGCTACAACGCCCTGCACGAGGACGGTATTATGGTCAACCAGCAGGGAAGCCCCTTCTACAAGCATGATGCGGAAGCCATGCAGCGGAGCCACAAAAGGATCGTGAACACCTTCCCGATCAGCCGGGTCTACCAGGCGCACATCCCGACCTACGCGGCGGGCTACTGGCTGTTCGGTTTTGCGAGCAAGAAATACCATCCCATTGATGACTTTGACGAAGAACACTGGAAGAGCCTGCACCTGAGCACGAAGTACTACACGACCAAGTTGCACATCGGCTCCTTCTATCTGCCGGCTTACCTGGAGAAAATGCTTGAGGAGGTGGAGGCATGAACAGGAATATTGAAACCTTTATCGGATGCGACGGGGATTATGACTACGCGCAGATCGTGCTGTTCGGCGCGCCGTTTGATTCCACCACCAGCTTCCGGCCGGGCGCGAGATTCGGTTCTTCCGCTATCCGCCATGAAAGCTTCGGGCTGGAAACCTACAGCCCTTACCAGGACAAGGACCTGACCGATATCAAGGTGTTTGACTGCGGGGACCTGGAGCTCTGTTTCGGTTCCGCGGAGGCGGCGCTGAAGGATATCGGGGAAAAGGCCGGGGAGATCCTGTTTGACGGCAAGACGCCCTTCCTGATCGGCGGCGAGCACCTGGTGACGCTGGGCGCGGTACGGGCGGTGGCCGAAAGGTATCCGAACCTGCACATCATCCACTTTGACGCCCACGCGGACCTGCGGGACGACTACCTGGGGGCGCAGCTGAGCCATGCCTGCGTGATGCGGCGGTGCCACGAGCTGACAGGTGACGGCAGGATCCACCAGTTCTGCATCCGCAGCGGCGACAAGGCGGAATTCACCTTTGCCAAAGCGCATACGGACATGCATAAGTTCGGCTTTGAAGGACTGAAGGAGCTGACGGAGAAGCTGGCGGAGGAGCATACCCCGGTTTACCTGACCGTTGACCTGGACTGCCTGGATCCCGCACTTTTCTGCGGAACGGGCACACCGGAAGCCGGCGGCGTGAGCTTTACGGAACTGCTGAACGCCATCCTGACAGTGAGCAAAACCAACATCGTAGGCGCGGACGTGAACGAACTGGCTCCCATGCTGGACGCCAGCGGCGCGTCCACGGCGGCGGCCTGCAAGATTGTGCGGGAAATGCTGCTGGCCATTTACAAATAAGAAAGACCAAAACAGGAGGATACAGAAATGAGCAGAGTATTGGTAATCGGATGCGGCGGGGTGGCCAATGTGGCGATCCGGAAGTGCTGCCAGGCGGACGACGTGTTTACGGAAATGTGCATAGCCAGCCGGACGAAGTCCAAGTGCGACGACCTGGCGAAGGCGCTGGAAGGCAAAACAGCCACAAAGATCACAACCGCGCAGGTGGACGCGGACGACGTGGAACAGCTGAAGAAGCTGATCACGGATTATCAGCCTGACCTGGTGATGAATATCGCCCTGCCGTACCAGGACCTGACCATCATGGACGCATGCCTGGCCT
Organism: Clostridia bacterium; assembly: GCA_017550745.1. GTDB lineage: Bacteria > Bacillota > Clostridia > Christensenellales > Aristaeellaceae > RUG563. The sequence continues at coordinate 3,046 of JAFZOG010000146.1, forward strand.
GCGGCGTGAACTATATGGATACCGCGAACTACGAGCCCGAAGACACGGACGATCCGGAATGGCGGGCGATCTACGAAAAGCGGTGCAAGGAACAGGGCTTTTCCGCCTACTTCGACTACAGCTGGCAGTGGGCTTACCGGGAAAAGTTTGAGAAAGCCGGCCTGACCGCCCTGCTGGGCTGCGGCTTTGACCCCGGCGTGACTCAGGCATACTGTGCCTACGCGAAAAAGCATGAGTTTGACACCATTGACACCATTGATATCCTGGACTGCAACGGCGGCGACCACGGCTATCCCTTTGCCACCAACTTCAACCCGGAGGTTAACCTGCGGGAGGTTTCCGCACCCGGAAGCTATATGGAGAACGGCAAGTGGGTGGAGATCCCCGCGATGAGCATCAAGCGGGAATACAACTTCGAGGACGTGGGCCAGAAGGATATGTACCTGCTGCATCATGAGGAGATCGAATCCCTGGCCCAGAACATTCCGGAGGTGAAGCGGATCCGCTTCTTCATGACCTTCGGCCAGAGCTACCTGACCCATATGCGCTGCCTGGAGAACGTGGGCATGCTGTCCACTACTCCCGTGATGTTCGAGGGACACGAGATCGTGCCGATCAAGTTCCTGAAGGCACTGCTGCCCGATCCGGCCAGCCTGGGCCCGAGAACCCACGGCAAGACCAATATCGGCTGCATCTTCACCGGCAAAAAGGACGGCAAGGAAAAAACCTACTACATCTACAACGTATGCGACCATCAGGAATGCTACCGTGAGGTGGAGAGCCAGGCGATCAGCTATACCACGGGTGTTCCGGCAATGTGCGGCGCCATGATGCTGCTGACCGGCAAGTGGAAAAAGCCCGGTGTGTATACGGTGGAAGAGTTCGATCCCGATCCCTTCCTGGACGCGCTGGACCGCTACGGCCTGCCCCGCAGGGAGAACCATAATCCGGTTCTGGTGGACTGATGAAAAAGAGTGAAGTATTCAAAGGGCTTGCCGGCCGAAACGCGCCGGACTGTTTTGCCCCCCTCCGGACGCCATGCTATGTGATTGATGAAGAACGGCTGAAGGAAAACGGTAGGATCCTGGCCTCGGTGGCGGAACGCACCGGGTGCCGGATCCTGCTTGCCCAGAAAGCCTTCTCCAACTACGATTTCTATCCGCTCCTGGCTCCGTATCTTGCCGGAACCGAGGCCAGCGGCCTGTATGAGGCCCGGCTCGGCGCGGAGGAGATGCCTGGAAAAGAGGTGCACGTCTTCTGCGCCGCCTACCGGGAGGATGAATTCGAAGAGCTGCTGCGGTATGCGGACCATATCGTGTTCAACTCCGTGAACCAGCTGAAGCGGTTCGGGAAAAGGGCGAAAGAAAGCGGGAAAAGCATCGGGCTGCGGATCAATCCGGAATGCTCCACCCAGGAGGGGCACGAAATCTACGATCCCTGCGCGAAGGGCAGCCGCCTGGGCGTGACGCGGGAAGCCTGGAACCGGGAAATGACGGAAGACCTGCTGGAAATGCTGGACGGCCTGCATTTCCATACGCTGTGTGAGCAGGATTCCGACGCCCTGGAAACGACCCTGGAGGCAGTGGAACGCGGCTTCGGCGACGTGCTGCCCCGGATGAAGTGGCTGAACATGGGCGGCGGGCATCATATTACCCGGGAGGATTATGATCTGCTGCGGCTGGAGAACCTGATCCGCCGGGCACAGGAACGGTGGCAGCTGCAGGTGTACCTGGAGCCGGGCGAAGCCGTGGCGCTGAACGCAGGCTACCTGGTTACCACGGTGCTGGACGTGACAGAGAACAGCGGAATCCGGACGGCTGTGCTGGATGTGAGCGCAGCCTGCCATATGCCGGACGTGATTGAAATGCCCTATATGCCGCCGCTGATGAACGGCGAAACGGAAGGGGAA
>JAFZOG010000147.1 GCA_017550745.1 Clostridia bacterium
CGGCTTGTTGCGCTCAAATTTTTCCTTTGCCATGGGAATCTCCTCCGTTTCTGAATGAAAAGTTGATGCCGGGCTAACAGCCGGGCGAACCTGGGAGAGCCGGCATATCCAGCCGGTGGGTCTCCTCCATGCCTTGGAAATCAGGCATAGCAGTGGAGCGGGTGATGGGAATCGAACCCACGTGGTCAGCTTGGGAAGCTGAAGTTCTGCCATTGAACTACACCCGCACACACCAGGTATTTTAACCAATTTTTCCTGTCTTGTCAACACTTCCGATCAAAAATTTCATGGTTCGTTCATATGTTTTCTTTTTTCTTGCGGAGTCTATGGATGATCCCGTTTATTTTCCCCTGCCTGCTCAAATCCTTTTTTGTATGGTCAAAATGTTTTTGCCGTTTTCATACCGGTAATCCATGGAATCCATCGTTTTCCGCACCAGAAAAATGCCAAGCCCGCCTACGCTGCGCTCCGCAGCGGGCAGCGTTATATCCGGGTCTTCCTTGGCCAGGGGGTCAAATGGAACGCCGTTGTCGATCAAGGTAAGGGCCACTGTGCGGGTGATTTCGTCAAACGCAAATCGCACCGTTGCTTCTCCCGTTTCCGGGGCGTAAGCGTAATAAGCGATGTTGCTGAACAGCTCGTCGAGGGCAACGTCCAGCTGCATCTGCGCCTTCATCGGGCAGTCCAGGGCTTCCAGCTGTTCGTCAAGAAAAGCCGTCACCTGCGGGATATTTTCAATTGCAGCCTTTAACGTCAGTTCCTTCATTTCCCTTCCCCCTTTTGCGAAGCCAGCCCTCTGTATTCCATGCACAGCATGGTCAGGTCGTCAAACTGCTCCGCGTCTTTGACGAAATCATCCACAGCGGCGCGCATATTCTTCAGGATATCGAACGGCGCCGCTTCAGGATGGGTATTCAGCGCTTCGATCATCCGATCCGTCCCGAAAAGCTCCATTTCCCCGTTCGTGGCCTCCGGCACGCCGTCCGTGTAGACGAACAGCTTCGCCCCGGGCTCCAGCGTGAGCTCGTATTCCCGGTACCGCGCGCCCTCCAAGCCGCCGATGACAAAGCCGTGCTTGTCCTTATAAACCTCAAACGCGCCGTCCGGCTTTTTCAGCATGGGATATTCATGCCCGGCGTTGGCGGCGGTCAGTTTACCGGTGGACAGCTCCAGGATGCCCAGCCAGACGGTGACGAACATCTGCGCCTCATTGTTGGAGCACAGGGCCGCGTTCGCCCGGGCAAGGATCGCCGCAGGGGAATTGCCCATCATCGCCACGTTCTGCAGGATGATCTTGCTGGCCATCATGAACAGCGCGGCAGGCACGCCCTTGCCGCTTACGTCCGCGATTACCATACAGAGGTGATCGTCATCGATCAGGAAATAGTCGTAAAAGTCGCCGCCCACCTCTTTGGCCGGATCCATGGTGGCGAAAACATCAAAGTCGGGCCGGTCGGGGAAGGCCGGGAAGATGTGTGGCAGCATATCCGCCTGGATCTTGGTGGCCAGAGACAATTCCGCGCCGATGCGCTCCTTCTCCGCCGTCACCTTCACGATCCTGTCCATGTAGTCCAGCGTCTTTTGGGACAGGGAGGCGAAGGATTTGGCCAGCTCCTCCACCTCGTCGCCGGTGCGGTAAGCGTCCTCCATTTTGAATTCCAGGTTGCCGTCGCTCAGTTCCGAAACGTGCCTGGTGATGGTGTTCAGAGGTTTGACGATCCGCCTGCCTACTACCAGCGCCCAAAACAGCGTCAGGGCCATGACAGCCACCAGCAGGATAATGGCTGTGGTTTGGCATTTCCTCGTTTTCGCCTGATAATCCGCCACGGCATCGTTCTGTATGGATGAAAAGCGCTCCGTAAGCAGCACGGTTCCCCGGTTGGATACTGTCTGGCTGAACGCGGAGATCAGCACCCAGCCCGTGGTCTCAATGGGTGTGCCGGTCACATAGTACATGCCGTCTGACAGTTCGCCCAGCATAATGCCGGTATCGCTTCCCTCCAGGGCATCGCTGACGACCTTTTTCAGAAATAAATTGGATGATTCGCGCAGGTCGCCGGTTCTGTCCGCTTCCGACATGGGGAAGGCTTCCGCCAGCGGCGCCAGCACCGCGTACCCAGCATGGTTGACCAGCAGGCCGTACTCGCCTTCCATCTCGGAGTCCTGCATGATCGCCTGCATTTCATTCAGGTACAGATCCATACCGATGACAGCCTGCAGGCTCCCGTCCGGACCGTAGGCCGGCATGGCGCATTCAATGCAGTAAGCGCCCGTATTGGCGTCCCATTCACCTTCGGTGAAAATCAGGCTGCCCGCCTCCGCCGCCTGCTGATACCAGCCCCGCGTCCGGGGATCGTAGCTGCGTCTCTTCCCATCCGCAAACCAGCTGGAGGAGGTGTCGCTCATGGACAGATGCACGCCCTCCGGCAGGGCAATATAGGCATTCGCCGCTTCGAAAGACGTGCACATCGCGGCCATGGAATCAGACAGATTCGCAAGCAGACCGATCTTTGCCGCAATAGCCGGATCGGATGCGTCAACGCCGTCCGCGTAAATTACCTTGGCCTTCCACACGCCGTCATCCGCCGGGTCGGGCTCCGCATAAGGCTTGGCAGCGTAATCCTGCGGATGCGCCAGCAGGTTTTCCACGCACGTTGCCAGGAATGTCACCTGGTTTCGGACTTCCTCAAACATCCTGTCCGCAATGCCGGCTTCCACCCGGTTGGAACGCGATAACGTCTGAGATATCATCTGGTCCATGACTTCGGTTGTAGTATCGGTGATGGCTGTCTGCTGCCGCGCGCTGGAATCCGAAGAAAGCTGAGCAAGCATGTTGCTGTGAAACAAAGTTACCGCCATGAACGCGGCGGTGAGCAAAACCACCGTAAGCAGGATCAGGTTAATAATCTTGCTCTGAATACCGCCGATCACCATATTTTTAACGCGTTTCATGAGCACCTCCTTATCGTACTGCCGTGATTAAAAACCGGCAAAAAACAAATAAAGCTGAACCATTGCTTTTTTCTTCTCCATCCCCTTTGCATCCATCCAATGTTGTAGTTCCCGTCTATCCGGGCTTGGCGAAAGAGAAAGATGTTCAGATAGGCTTAGATGGTGTCCAGAAGTGCACGTGTGATCTCTTTGCTCATGGCCCCTCCTTCAGCATGCTGTCCAGTTCCCCGAGCAGCGCCATGGCTTCCTCCCGGGTGCGCAGCCTGGCCCCGCATACTTTGGCGTGTCCGCCGCCGCCGTACCGTTCGGCCACCGGGTAAATGTCCAGTCTGCTGGACCGCAGCTCCGCCACGACGCCAGCGTCCGTTTCCGTAAAGTTTGCCCAAATGTCCACGCCTTTCAGGTCGGCCATTACGTTGACCATGCCCCGGGAAATGGAAAACCAATCGGCGTTCAGCCTGGAAAGCTCCTCCCGGGTGGTATAGATATAAGCCGCGCCGTGCTCTGTCCGCTGAATCTTCATGACAAACCGCGCCCGCAGCAGAGCCTGCTCAAGGTCGGCAGTGTACAGATTCCGGTACAGCTCTTTCGTATTGATAGGCTGCTCCAGCAGAAAGGCGGCCAGGCGGAACGTGCGGGCGTTGGTGGAATCATAGCGGAAGCGGCCGGAATCGGTTACGATGCCGGTGAACAGGGAGACAGCGGAAATCGCGTCCAGCTGCCACCCGTTTTCCATCGCCATATGCGTTATCATTCCGCAGCAGCTTTCATAGCCGGTGTCCACCACCTCTGTCTGGGCGATCTGTTCCAGGAACAGATGGTGGTCGATGCGCGCGGTGGAAAGCGCCAGAGAAAAACGGGCGTCGCTGATCAGGGATTTACCAGAGGTATCCAGGATGATGGCCAGCGCGGTAGAGTATGCCGCATCCGGCACCTCGTCCATGGCGGAATCCTCCATAAAGGCATACTGCCCCGCGGCGTCCCCCACGGCGTACACGGTCTTCCCCGGGTAGTTTTTCAGGATCAGATGCTTTAAGCCGATCTGACTGCCCAGCGCGTCTCCGTCCGGGTTCAAATGGCGGTGCAGGATGATAGGATCGTGGACCCGGATGGCTTCCGTGATTTTTTCAAACATAGCGTCCCCCGCAGATGTATATTCTCTTCTGCTTATATTGTATCGCATTCGAGGCGGTTTGGCAAACCCCTGTATAAAAGTTTTTTGCCGGATCAGCAATTTCTTCCAATTTTGTATTATTGCAGATTATTCGTTGTTTTATATTATAGATGAAGTGACAGATATACACCAGCGCCGTCGCGGCGGATACTGAAAACGGGGGATTCTCTGTATGTCGAATACAGCCTGCAGAAAAAACGAAGAGCCTCATCCGAATTCCGGTGGAGGCCCTTTTGATATGCAGGAAGCAATCAGCAGATTGCTTATTCTGCAGGCAGTGCTTTATTTGATCGGCGGCAGTTCATGAATGTCGTAGGTTTCATAATAGATTTCAAAGGCGGTGTCCACATCGCCGGAAAGCTCGATCAGCGCGCCTGCCTGGAACATAGGCGACAGCGTGCCGGAAGGCGCTTCATATGCGGCGTTGGACACGACCGCGATTGTTTCTTTCCCGGCCTTTTCCGCGCGGAGGGTGGCCTCGGCGGCGAAGAGCAGCGTGCCCGTAGCGATGTGGTAATCACTGGATACGATGGCCAGCTGGTTCACCTGGGGATACTTTTCCGCCAGGATATCAAAGGTATAGATGGCATTCTGCGCGGTGGTGATGGACTTGTCCTCCACGATCACCCGCTTTTCATCCAGTCCGTTTTCGATGAGCCATTTGGCCATTTCCCCGGCCTCGGTGGCATTCTCGTTTTCGGAGGCGGTGCCGCCGCCGGTGCAGACCACGAAAGCGTTCGGATACTTCTCCGCGCTGGCCAGTACCACGCGGAGGCGCTCGATCAGTTCATCTTTCATGCTGCCGTCCGGTTCCAGCTGGAAACCAAGGGCGATGAGGCACAGCGCGTCCGTATCCGTAAGGCCGTCCGGAAGAACGCCGGCGTTGACCGCAAGGCCGCTGTTCACCGTTTTCCACAGCGCCAGGATGCTTTCCCACCTGGCCGCGGTATCCGGATTGAGCCCTTTCAGTTTTTTCAGCAATTCTTTGTTCCGCGCGTCCGCTTCGTCCCCGTAAGCGCCGTAATTGACCACCATTTCCTGAATCAGTTCTTCTTCTGTGGGCAGTTTGGGGCGGGATTTCTTTTCTTCTATCACCGCTGCATCCTCCTTCATAGAATTGAGAAGGGTAGCTAAATTATAGGTTAAATCAACGTTTTCCAACCCATCGGCAGGGATTTCATAGGTTTGGCCACCCTTCACGTCCAGGGTCAGCGTATCCACCCACGCTTCCATGCCCTTGCCGGAGAAGAAAATGTCTTTCAACTCGGATATAAGCTGGCTGTTCAGCAGATCTTCCAGTATGTTTTTATCCATGCCTTTGTCATTGATCAGCGTGGTCAGCATGCCGGTAACATCCAGCCAGTGATGGTTGAGGAAAAGCACAAAATTGAGCTGCTTTATCTGGTCGGAATTCGGTTCCGTTTCAACATACATCAGGAAGGGAACCGCGCGGCCGGGACGGCCCATCATGCGGATGGTGTATCCGTTCTCCCCGGCGGAAGCGTTGCTGCTGTAAGCCACGTCGCGGAGAGTCATCTTGATCCATTCGACCAGTTCTTTTATCTCCGCCGATTCCTGTTCGGGTGAGATTTCCGGTTCAGGCTTGTCTTCAAAAACATTTTTGACCGCATCCTTGACATCGTCCCATAAGCCTTTCAGGAAGCCTTTGTCTTCTTTCGGTTCAGGCGTCGGCTTAGGAGCCACCGCATCCTGCACCATTTTGGGGAAATCGGCGATATCCCCGCTCTCGATTTTCTCCGCGAAGCCGACGAGCGTTTGAACCAGACGCTCCACATCCAGGCTCATCACGGACATCATCCAGTTGCCGTTGTTGAAGATCTCGGTGTCCGGCAGGTTCAGCGTAAGCAGCGCTTCATCCTCCCTGAGTGTTTCCGGCAGAGCGCTGTCGCCCAGGCGGGTGGCGGCGATGGCTTCGGCCAGGGCATCCTGATACTTGTCCATTCCCGTGATCTTCATTACCCAGGGAAGCAGTGTCTTTAACTGGGGATAGTCCGAGCCCGGCACCATGGCGCAGTCCACGGCGAACCAATACGCCCGCGCTTCATCAAGGCTCATGCCGCCGTCCGCGCACAGGCGGTATGCCGTGTTATTAAGAAGCGAAGAATTGGTATGCACCCCGCCGTGGTCGTTGATCGCGGTAGATATATTGACGGGGGCGTGATAGTACATATCCCAGCTGTACGCGGGCTGCTGGTAGCGGTAGGGGTCGCTCATGCTGCGCACAGGCGTTTTGCTGTGCTCGCCAAGCTCCCAGGTCGTATCTTCCGTTTCGCCCAGCAGCATTTCGCATACGTTGCCCAGAATATCGCTCATGGCCTCGTTGATCGCGCCGTAATCGTTCAGATAAGCGTTGTAGGTCATCAGCGAGCCGGTCACGCAATGGGTGAATTCATGCGCCGCCACGTCAAGGCACTGGCAGTAATCATTGATCGCGCTGGACAGGAACACCTGCCAGCCGTAGAATTTCCCGGCATAGGCCGCGTTATTGATGGGCTTGTGATCCTTATCGCAGAAATCCTTAAGCACGATGATGGGCGTTTCCTCGCCGTCGCCGCCTGTCCAGCCGATTTCATGATAATAATCGTAAGCCTTGCAGTAATTGTACAGGGACATGAGGCCCACCTGATCCCATTCCAGGTTGTCCGGGCTGTATTCAATGACCACGCTGCCGTCGTTGTACAGGAAATTCCAGCAGTCCGCCACCACGATTTTGTGCTCGATGTTCCCCAGGTAATACATGCCGGTGCGGGTGTCCCGCATCAGGGTGACGGTGATTTCATGCTCCGTGCCGTCAGACCAATCCACGAAACCGGTGTATTCAGCGGGTTCCATGAACTGGAACACATAACTGGCGTCATAGCCCGCCTTGGCGGCGATGTCGCCGGGCAGGATGGTGGGCAGGCAGTACAGGTACTCCCCTGCCATGTTTACATAATGGGCCAGGTAGGGCAGGTCGGTGCCGGAAGCCACGCTGCTGGATGGATTAGTGGTGTACACGGCCCACACGTATTGGCTTTCAATTTCGTCCGCTTCCAAATCCAGTTCCCGATTTACAGGCAGGATGATTTTCTGGGTCATGCCCGTCAGGATTTCAGGTTCCGGCTGAGAGACGCTGATCTCATGTTCGATCACCTGCGCTTCAGCTTCCTCGGCGGTCAGTCCTTCCGCTTCCTCCGCGTCGGGCAGTTCGGACACCACGCTGCCGGTGAGGCCCACCATGTTGCCTACCGCGTCAGTGATCACCTTCACCGCGCCGCCCAGCACCAGCATGCTGTTAAGCGTCTGCCGGTAGATATAATACACGTTCCCGCTGGTATCGCTCACCACGCGCCAAGGCTCAAAATGCGTGTGTTCGCCGCCGCCCAGCAGGTCCATCATGGCATCGACGACCCGGGCTGCGTCAGCCTCGGTCTGGATGGGCTCGGACGTGCAGGTGCCGTCCACAAATGTTACCTTGCCGTTCTGAATCATTATATTTGCTTTTCCGTCATTCAGTGCCTGAATGTCCGCGATGCCAAGCTGACCGTTCACGGCAGGCTCCGCTTCAACTGCCTCTGCCATTGCGGATGAGCAGAGAAGCGCTAAGGTCATCAAAAGAGCCAACAATCGTTTCATACTTCATGTACCCCTTTCAATAAAATAATTTTTGAGTTATTGATCCCCCAATTTATTCTTGAATTTGATTCAGTATAACTAACTCACTCTGTCATGACTTCGCCGCGCCTATACGGATGGCGCTGCGTTCGCTTGCGCCCGCCGGAGGCGGATAGAATCTCCTTCGTAAAACAACAACAGAGGACGAGGTAGATCCTACTCGCCTTCGGCGAGCGCAAGCGAACGCACCGCTTCGCGGTGCTCAGAGCCTGCCCTGAGCGTAGTCGAAGGGATGACAGCGATACTACACACTTTTTTCAGCTTTCTTTCGCCTGATAGTTCAAGAATTAACTGGTACAGCTATAATAGCTTCATGTGTTGCTTTTCATACGCATTCGCTAAACAGCAGGAACAAAACACGCACCCTGGAATGTAAATCTTTGATCAATACCATTATACCATAACGCTCGGCGTGCGCCCATTCGGGGCCCGCCGAGACGGAAAGCTTCGCTTTCCTCGTTATTATACCATGATGCCAGCCGTGCTCGCTATTCGCGGCCCGGCTGGACGGACAATTGACCTTCAGTCAATTTCCTCATCATTATACCATATAATGACAAATAGAGCAATAAAAAAGCGGCGATAAGTGTCAAGAGTTTCAGTTCGGCCATTTTTCGATGAAATGTGGTTATTTTCACTGCGTACTGTGTCTAAAAAGCTTTGCAGGAGCGGCTATTAAGCCAGTATATACAAACATTTCCTATCCGTCCAAAATACCATCCTAAAACCGACAAAAATCCCGCTCATTTCAAAGCAGGATTTTCAGCGCCTCAAGAAGGACTCGAACCTACAACCCTTCGGTTAACAGCCGAATGCTCTGCCATTGAGCTATTGAGGCAAAAGGTGGAATTGCTTCCACCTGTATTGGAATCCGGCGGCGACCTACTCTTCCGGGCCGTGTCCAGC